>NZ_JBIBEB010000008.1:65213-216493 GCF_042902325.1 Pseudomonas sp. NPDC012596
GTGGCGTCCCCTAGGGGACTCGAACCCCTGTTACCGCCGTGAAAGGGCGGTGTCCTAGGCCACTAGACGAAGGGGACGTAACCTTCGCGAAGATTCACTGATGTGAACCCTGGCTAAATTGGTGGAGCTAAGCGGGATCGAACCGCTGACCTCCTGCATGCCATGCAGGCGCTCTCCCAGCTGAGCTATAGCCCCGAAAACAAAAGGCTCATCCAATATGCGAATGAGCCTCTTTAAGTCCCGCAAAGCGCGGGTAAAAGTGGCGTCCCCTAGGGGACTCGAACCCCTGTTACCGCCGTGAAAGGGCGGTGTCCTAGGCCACTAGACGAAGGGGACGTAACCTTCGCGAAGATTCGCTGATGCGAACCCTGGCTAAATTGGTGGAGCTAAGCGGGATCGAACCGCTGACCTCCTGCATGCCATGCAGGCGCTCTCCCAGCTGAGCTATAGCCCCGGATTTCTAGCCTCTCGGCCCAGCGACATAGTGAAACATCGCTTGTGCAAAACTGGCGTCCCCTAGGGGACTCGAACCCCTGTTACCGCCGTGAAAGGGCGGTGTCCTAGGCCACTAGACGAAGGGGACGAACCTTCTTACCTTCAAGACCCGGTTGCTGGACCCGGTCTTGCTCGACAGCCTTGGCTGCCAAGCGGAATTTGGTGGAGCTAAGCGGGATCGAACCGCTGACCTCCTGCATGCCATGCAGGCGCTCTCCCAGCTGAGCTATAGCCCCACTATGTCGCTTTGAACCGAATCACCGGCTGGGTGCCTGGCGTTTCGTTTTCGTTCATCGCTGTGGACGGGGCGCATATTAAGATCGGATTGCAAGGCTGTCAAACGAAATTTTGAAATTATTCAAAAGTTTTTTCACAGATAACAATCACTTACCGCCCTGCCCCCGGTTCTTCAGGGTTAGCTGTGCCTGTGGGAGCGGGCTAGCCCGCCCCCACAGGTCAGGTGTAAAGCTGAATCAGGCGATGTTCGCCAGCAGCTTTTCCCACTCTTTGTTTTCTTTCTTGGATACGCCGCCCAGCAGGTCCAGTGCCTGGCGCAGGCGGTAGCGGGTCAGGTCCGGGCCAAGGATTTCCATGGCGTCGAGCACCGAGACCGAACTGGCCTGGCCAGTGATGGCGGCGAACATCAGCGGCATGGCATCACGCAGTTTGAGTTCCAGCGCTTCGACAACGGCCTGGATGCAACCGGTGATCCGCTCTTTTTCCCACTGGCGCAGGCTCTCGAGCTTCCACAGGATCAACTGCATCACCTGGCGCACCTGGTCGGCGGACAGCTTCTTGCTTTCGAACAGCTTGGCGTCGAGCTTGAGCGCACCTTCGAAGAAGAAACCACCCAGCGGAGCGACCTGGCTGAAGGTCTCGACCCGGCCCTGCACGTGCGGGGCGATCTTCATCATGTAGTCGCTGTTGAACGCCCACTTCTGCACGCGTGCGGCGAACTCCTCCACCGGCAGTTCGCGCAGCCACTGGCCATTGAGCCACGACAGCTTCTCGATGTCGAAGATCGGGCCGCCCAGGGAGATACGCGACAGGTCGAAATGCTCGACCATTTCGGCCAGGGAGAACTTCTCGCGCTCATCTGGCATCGACCAGCCCATGCGGCCGAGGTAATTGAGCATTGCCTCGGGCATGAAGCCCATGCGCTCGTAGAAGGTCACCGACGTCGGGTTCTTGCGCTTGGACAGCTTGCTCTTGTCGGGGTTGCGCAGCAGCGGCATGTAGCACAGCTTGGGCTGCTCCCAACCGAAGTATTCGTACAGCTTGATCAGTTTCGGTGCCGACGGCAGCCACTCTTCGCCGCGCAGCACGTGGGTGATGCCCATGAGGTGGTCGTCGACCACGTTGGCCAGGAAGTACGTCGGCAGGCCGTCGTTTTTCATCAGCACCTGCATGTCCATGCGGTCCCATGGGATCTCGACGTCGCCACGGAGCATGTCCGGAACCACGCAGATGCCTTCGCTGGGCACCTTCATGCGGATCACGTGGGGCTCACCAGCAGCCAGGCGGCGCTGCACTTCCTCGTCGCTCAGCAGCAGCGCACGGCCGTCGTAGCGCGGGGTTTCGCCACGGGCCATCTGCTCGGCGCGCATCTGCTCCAGCTCTTCGGCGGTGCAGAAGCAGTAGAACGCATGGCCGGCATCGACCAGTTGCTTGGCGTACTCGGCGTAGATCTCGCCGCGCTCACTCTGCCGGTAAGGGCCATGCGGGCCGCCGACATCCGGGCCTTCGTTCCATTCGATGCCAAGCCAGCGCAGGGCGTCGAAGATCTGCTGCTCCGACTCGCGGGTCGAGCGCAACTGGTCGGTGTCTTCGATGCGCAGGATGAACTCACCGCCATGCTGCTTGGCGAAGCAGTAGTTGAACAGGGCGATGTAGGCGGTGCCGACATGGGGGTCGCCGGTAGGCGATGGCGCGATACGCGTGCGTACGGTGGTCATGGAGAGTCTCGAACGAAAGATGAAACAAAGGCGGGATGTTAGCAGGGAGCGGGCATCGGGCTCCAGCAATGGCGCTAACGTCACTTGTGGGCGGGCGGTGTATCGCTGTTAAATTTGCTTACACTTCTGGAACGATAGTCCCCATGCCTGCTCAACTCAAACGCCGCCTGCTGATCTTCTTCACCTTGGTCGCGCTCATCGCCCTCGCCTTCCTGGCCCACTGGTATTTCAAGGGCCGCTTTTACGAGAGCACTGACAATGCCTACGTGCAAGGCGAGATCACGAGGATCTCCAGCCAGCTCGGCGCACGTATCGACGACGTGCGCGTGGAAGACAACCAGCATGTGCGCAAAGGCGAGCTGCTGGTGCGCCTTGAGGTCGCCGACTTTGCACTGGCCGTGGAGCGTGCCCGCGCCGCCCTGGCCACCCGCGAAGCCGAGCACGCGCAAGCTGAAAGCCGCCTGACCCAGCAAGGCAGCCTGATTGCTGCAGGCCAGGCGCAGGTGGCCGCCAACCAGGCAACATTCGACCGCTCACGCCTCGACCTCAACCGGGTAGAAAAGCTGCGCAAGCCAGGCTTCGTCTCTGAACAGCAAGTCACCACGCTGTCGGCTGAGAGCCACGTTGCCGGCTCCCAGGTCGACAAGGCGCGTGCCGACCTGCAAAGCCAGCGCCAGCAGGTCAACGCCCTCAGCGCCGACCTCAAGCGCCTGGATGCACAAATCGCCAACGCCCGTGCCGAGCTTGCCCAGGCCGAGCTGAACCTGACCCGCTGCGAAATCCGCGCCCCCATCAGCGGCATGATCGGCCAACGTAATGCCCGCACTGGCCAAGTGGTGCAGGCTGGCGCCTACTTGCTGTCGATCGTGCCCGACGCGGACATCTGGGTGCAGGCCAACTTCAAAGAGACCCAGATTGGCCACATGCAACCCGGCCAGCGCGCCGAGCTGCTGTTCGACAGCTACCCCGACACCCCGATCGAGGCCCGCGTCGACAGCTTGTTCGCCGCCTCCGGTGCGCAGTTCAGCCTGTTGCCACCGGACAACGCCACCGGCAACTTCACCAAGGTGGTGCAGCGCATCCCCGTGAAACTGACGTTCGCTGCCGACAACCCGCTGCATGGCCGAATCCGCCCGGGCATGTCGGTGACCGCCACTGTCGACCTGCGCACCGAGGATGAAGGCCAGAATGGCCGGTGATCAGCTGCTCCGGCCGACTGCGGAGCCTACCCGGCGCGACTGGATTGCAGTGATGAGCGTCATGCTGGGCGCCTTCATGGCAGTGCTGGACATCCAGATCACCAACTCTTCGCTCAAGGACATCCAGGGAGCGCTGTCGGCGACCCTGGAGGAAGGCTCGTGGATCTCCACGTCTTCCTGGTGGCGGAGATCATCATGATTCCGCTGACCGCCTGGCTGGTGCAGCTGCTGTCCGCCCGGCGCCTGGCGGTGTGGGTATCGGCAGGTTTTCTGGTGTCGTCGCTGCTCTGCTCGATGGCCTGGAACCTGGAGAGCATGATCCTTTTCCGCGCCCTGCAGGGCTTTACCGGCGGCGCGCTGATCCCGCTGGCCTTCACACTGACCCTGATCAAGCTGCCCGAGCATCATCGCGCCAAGGGCATGGCCATGTTCGCCATGACCGCCACGTTCGCCCCTTCCATCGGCCCCACCCTGGGCGGCTGGCTGACTGAAAACTGGGGCTGGGAATATATCTTCTACATCAACATCCCACCTGGCCTGGTGATGATCGCTGGGCTGATGTACGGCCTGGAGAAGAAAGAAGCGCACTGGGAATTGCTGAAAAGCACAGATTACGCGGGCATCGTAACCCTTGGGGTCGGCCTGGGGTGCCTGCAGGTGTTTCTTGAAGAAGGCCACCGCAAGGACTGGCTGGAGTCGAACCTGATCGTCGCCTTGGGCAGCATTGCCCTGGTCAGCCTGATCACCTTTGTCATCCTGCAGTTTTCCAAGGCGCACCCGCTGATAAACCTGCGCATTCTCGGCAACCGCAACTTCGGCCTGTCGAGCATCGCCAGCCTGGGCATGGGCGTCGGGCTATATGGGTCGATCTACTTGCTACCGCTTTACCTTGCGCAAATCCAGGGCTACAACGCGCTGCAGATCGGCGAGGTAATCATGTGGATGGGCGTGCCGCAGCTGTTCCTGATCCCGCTGGTGCCGCAGTTGATGAAGGTGATCCCACCAAAATTACTCTGCGCGCTGGGCTTTTGCCTGTTCGGCGTCGCCAGTTTCGGGTCCGGTGTATTGAACCCCGACTTTGCCGGCGAGCAGTTCAACCACATCCAGATCATCCGCGCCCTTGGCCAACCCATGATCATGGTGACCATTTCACTGATCGCCACGGCCTATATCCAGCAGCAGGATGCCGGCTCGGCGTCGAGCCTGTTCAATATCCTGCGCAACCTGGGGGGCGCCATCGGCATCGCCTTGCTCGCCACCCTGCTGGATGCGCGGACCAAGGTGTATTTCGATTACCTGCGTGAGGCAGTGGTGCCGAGCAACCCACAGGTGGCCGAACGCATGGCGCAACTGGCGGAGCGGCTGGGCAACGACAGTGCGGCGTTGGGCAAGTTGAGCGAGATTACCCACCAGCAGGCCATGATCATGGCGTACAACGACGCGTTCCATTTTGTGGGGATCGGGTTGGCGGTGAGCATGGTGGCGGTGTTGTTGACCCGCAAGCTGCCGGAGGGGCTCAAGGCGGGTGAAGCACATTGAATCAATGCTGCCTGTACAGCCCTATCGCCGGCAAGCCAGCTCCTACAGGGCTGCACATCGCCTGAGAACCGTGGGGTACCTGTAGGAGCCGGCTTGCCGGCGATAGGGCCGCAACTGAAGAACACTCAGCTGGTAATCAACCGCTCCCGAAGCTGAGTGATCTCGTCGCGCAGCTGCGCCGCCGCCTCAAACTCCAGGTCGCGGGCAAACTGCATCATCTTCTCTTCCAACTGCTTGATGCGCTTGGTGATCTCGCCCGGCGTACGCAGTTCGGCCTCGTAGCGGGCGCTCTCCTCCGCGGCCTTGGCCATGCCTTTGCGCTTCTTGCTGCGCGACCCCGGCACGTTTGCCCCTTCCATGATATCGGTGATGTCCTTGACCACGCCCTTGGGCACGATGCCGTTGGCCTGGTTGAACGCGACCTGCTTCTCGCGGCGCCGCTCGGTCTCGTCGATGGCACGCTGCATGGAGCCGGTCACCTGGTCGGCGTAAAGGATCGCCCGGCCATTGAGGTTTCGCGCAGCGCGGCCGATGGTCTGGATAAGCGAACGCTCGGAGCGCAGGAAACCTTCCTTGTCGGCATCGAGGATTGCTACCAGCGATACCTCTGGCATGTCCAGGCCCTCGCGCAGCAGGTTGATGCCCACCAGCACGTCAAAGGTACCCAGGCGCAGGTCGCGGATGATTTCGACCCGCTCCACGGTGTCGATGTCCGAGTGCAGGTAACGCACCCGCACGTCATGATCGGCCAGGTAGTCGGAGAGGTCTTCGGCCATGCGCTTGGTCAGCGTGGTGGCCAACACCCGCTCGCCCACCTCCACGCGCTTGCGGATCTCCGACAGCAGGTCGTCGACCTGGGTCAGCGCCGGGCGTACCTCGACCTGCGGGTCGACCAGGCCGGTCGGGCGCACTACCTGCTCGACCACACGGCCAGCATGCTCGGCTTCGTAGGGCCCCGGGGTGGCGGAAACGAAAATGGTCTGCGGGCTCACCGCTTCCCATTCATCGAAACGCATTGGCCGGTTGTCCAAAGCCGACGGCATGCGGAAGCCGTACTCGACCAGGGTTTCCTTGCGCGAGCGGTCGCCCTTGTACATGGCCCCGACCTGCGGAACGCTGACGTGGGATTCGTCGATCACCAGCAGCGCATCGTCCGGCAGGTAATCGTAGAGGGTGGGTGGCGGCGCGCCGGCCGGGCGCCCGGAAAGATAGCGCGAGTAGTTTTCGATGCCGTTGCAATACCCAAGCTCCAGAATCATCTCCAGGTCGAAGCGGGTGCGCTGCTCCAGACGCTGGGCCTCTACCAGCTTGTTGGCCTTGTGCAAGTATTCGAGGCGGTCCTTGAGTTCCTCCTTGATACCCTCCACGGCCTCCATCAGCGTTTCCCGCGGGGTGACGTAGTGGCTCTTGGGATAGAAGGTGAAACGCGGCAACTTGCGGAAGACTTCGCCGGTCAGCGGGTCGAACGCGGCAATGTTCTCTACCTCATCATCGAACAACTCGATGCGGATGGCTTCGAGGTCGGATTCGGCGGGGAACACATCGATCACGTCACCGCGCACTCGGAAGGTGGCGCGGGCGAAGTCCATCTCGTTGCGGGTGTACTGCAAGTCGGCCAGGCGGCGCAGCAGTGCGCGCTGGTCGAGCTTGTCGCCGCGGTCGACGTGCAGGACCATTTTCAGGTAGGTCTCGGGGCTGCCCAGGCCATAGATGCACGACACAGTGGTGACGATGATCGCATCGCGCCGTTCCAGCAGCGCCTTGGTCGCAGACAGGCGCATCTGCTCGATGTGGTCGTTGATCGAGGCGTCCTTCTCGATGAAGGTGTCCGACGATGGCACATAGGCCTCGGGCTGGTAGTAGTCGTAGTAGGAAACGAAATACTCCACCGCGTTGTTCGGGAAAAATGCCTTGAATTCGCCGTAAAGCTGCGCGGCCAGGGTCTTGTTCGGCGCCAGCACCAGCGTCGGGCGTTGCACCTGCTGAATGACGTTGGCGATGCTGAAGGTCTTGCCCGAACCGGTTACCCCCAGCAGGGTCTGGTGCGACAGGCCCGCCTCGATACCCTCGACCATCTGGCGGATGGCCTCGGGCTGATCGCCGGCCGGCTGAAAACGGGTGACGAGCTGGAACTCGGACATGTCGGACCTCGCGGTAACGCAGTAACTGTAAATTTAGCCAGTAGTCTATACCCAAATGCGCCCGCCCGGTGCCGGATTCAAGCCCCAGGTGTGAGCGCTCATTGCGATGGACACGGCAATTCGACCAATGGTTGAAAAAAATTTACGCAAAACACCGGAAAAGCTGCGCCACACTGTCGCAGTGGCCGGTCGGTATCACTATACTGACTCCCCGTTTGTGCACCGCTTCAGTGCATTCGGCTGGAGCGTGTACGCCCTATCACTCTCCATTCAGAGCCAAGGTAACAATGAGCCTGTTTTCCGCTGTCGAGCTGGCACCCCGCGACCCTATCCTGGGCCTCAACGAAGCATTCAACGCCGACCCACGTACCGACAAGGTCAACCTGGGCGTGGGTGTGTATTGCAATGAGGAAGGCCGCATTCCGCTGCTGCGCGCCGTGATCGAAGCCGAAACCCAGCGTGCCGCACAGCACGCCTCGCGCGGCTACCTGCCGATCGACGGCATCGCCACCTACGACCAGGCCGTGCAAAAACTCATTTTCGGCGCCGAGTCGCCACTGCTGGCCGCTGGCCGCGTGGTTACCGTGCAAGCCGTTGGCGGCACCGGCGCTCTGAAGATCGGCGCCGACTTCCTCAAGCGCCTGTCGCCGAACGCCGTCGTTGCCATCAGCGACCCGAGCTGGGAAAACCACCGCGCCCTGTTCGAAACCGCCGGTTTCCCGGTACAGAACTACCGCTACTACGACGCCCCGAGCAACGACGTCAACCGCACCGGCATGCTCGAAGACCTGAACGCCCTGCCGTCCGGCTCGATCGTAGTGCTGCACGCCTGCTGCCACAACCCGACCGGCGTCGACCTGGGCCTGGATGACTGGAAAAACGTCCTGGAAGTGGTCAAGGCCAAAGGCCACGTGCCATTCCTCGACATGGCTTACCAGGGCTTTGGTGACGGTATCGCCGAAGATGCCTTCGCTGTGCGCCTGTTCGCCGAGTCGGGCCTGGACTTCTTTGTTTCCAGCTCGTTCTCCAAGTCGTTCTCGCTGTACGGCGAGCGCGTAGGTGCGCTGTCGATCGTTACCGGCAGCAAGGACGAAAGCACCCGCGTACTGTCGCAGGTCAAGCGCGTCATCCGCACCACTTACTCCAACCCGCCAACCCACGGCGCGACTATCGTCGCCACCGTGCTCAACAGCGCCGAACTGCGCAGCATGTGGGAAGCGGAGCTGGGCGAGATGCGCCAGCGCATCCACGGCATGCGCCAGCAGATGGTCAGCCTGCTGGCCGAATACGGCGCCAAGCGCGACTTCAGCTTCGTCGGCCGCCAGGCGGGCATGTTCTCCTACTCGGGCCTGACCGTCGAGCAAGTGGCGCGCCTGAAGAACGAGTTCGGCATCTACGCGCTGGACACCGGCCGTATCGCTGTCGCTGCGCTGAACCAGAGCAACATCCACGTGGTCACCAAGGCCATCGTCGAAGTGCTGTAACTGCTTGATTTGGCTAGCTGAATTGCCAAGGGCGGGGTTGACTTGCCCTCGGCAATCAGTAAGATATGCGCAGATTCCGCGATAGCTCAGTCGGTAGAGCAAATGACTGTTAATCATTGGGTCCCTGGTTCGAGTCCAGGTCGCGGAGCCAAATTCTGAAAAACCTCCAGATGCGCAAGCACTGGAGGTTTTTTTATTTCCGCACCCGCTATTTCTGCAGCGGCTCGGTCACCGGCTTGCCTTCATCCACAAGGCTCCAGACCAGCAATTTGGCAGGCATGGACTGGCTGGCATTGCGCGACACGCTGTGCACCGTGCCCGGTGCTTCGTACCAGTACTCACCGGCCTTGTAGGTCTTTTCCTGCTCATCATTGAGCTTCGACACCACTGCACCCTCAAGCACATAGGCCATTACCGCGCCTGGATGCTGGTGAGCGGGCGATGCCTGGCCAGGCGCATAGCTGACGGTAAGCATGACGGCGCTCTTGCCGGGCGCGTTGCTGGGTTGCTGCTGCTGCAGGACCTTGACCTGGTCTGCGGCATCGCCATGCGCCCAAGCGCGGGACTGCCCGGCGAGCAGACCGGCACCGACAAGCAAGGCAAGGGAAAGCATCGAGGGTTTCATGGGGCTTCTCCTGATGGGCATCTGCCAGCAGGTTAGGCCCTAGGGCACGGCAGGCAAATGGCCAATTCAGGGAAAAAGCAGGGGGCCGCTTCGCCTCGCCCGGTGATTCAGCTGCTACGGCCGATTGGGTAGAACGCGCCATGGCTCCAGACGCCAAGCCATTCTTCGCCATCGATCTCATGCGGCACCGCCAGTTCGACCAGCTGGTAGAACACATTACGATGGATCAACGCTTCGAGATTGTTGCGCATCAGCACGTAGGGCGATGGCTCCTGGGTCACGGGGTCTGTCTCAACCCGTAACGGATTTTCCGGACCCGCCTCCACCTGATCCTCGACATTGCTGGTGAAGCTCAATACCTGCTGCTCACCACTGCCCTGCACGTCTAGCGTCACGGCAACGAACGGCGCATCATCGACACGGATGCCAACCTTTTCCACCGGCGTGATCAGGAAGTAGTCATCACCATCGCGGCGGATGATCGTTGAGAACAGGCGTACCATGGGCTTGCGCCCGATCGGCGTGCCCAGGTAGTACCAGGTGCCATCGCGCGCGATACGCATGTCGATATCACCGCAAAAATCCGGGTTCCACAGATGCACCGGCGGCAACCCTTTGTGCTTGGGGATCTGCGCCAGAATATCGTTGGCCTTGCCGGAATCGGTCATCACCCTGCCCTCACTGACTCATGCCCAGAAGGCTACGAGCGTACTCGCGCATCGGTGCTGCGAGCAAATCCTGAGGGGTGTTGTCGTGGAACGTCAACAAACCGCCACGGCTTTTGATCCTGGCGGTGTCGATCAAGTAACGGGTACTGGTTTCGATCAGCATCATCTGCACCACACCGGTGTCCCAGCCCAGCCGGTCGACTGCCTGTTCGTCATACCACTCATCGCCATTGCCGATACGGTCGTCGGTGCGGGCGAAACGGGTATACAACACATAGTCGGCGCCGACCGAACGCGCTTGTGCTATCGCTTCCTCGAGCCCCAACGGGCCTTGGGCGCGGCGCACCAGCGGGAAATACTCGACGAAACTCTTGAATGCCTCCTCGGCCACCACGTTCTGTTTCGGCACAGGGCCTTTGCCCGGCGGCGTGAATGCGCCTTGGCCAATGAAGATGAACGAATCGGGCTGCAGGCGGATCGACAGCGTGCGGCGGGTGTCGCTGTGGTCCAGCAGGCCAGCATCGCTCATGTGGTAACGGACGCCTTCGCCCATATCGCTGACATTCATGCAGCCGCCCAGCGCCAACAGCGCCAGGGGCAAGACCAGGCTACGCATCTTTCCTCCAGTGGCCGGTGACGAAAAACCGGCGAATAGCCGGCGGATGCAGCTTTTGCGCCAGATCAGCCGCCAATCACCTTCATCACCATCACATCCCCGGAAAACGCCACCTCCTGCTTGTCTGCCAAGGCGCTGACCAGTAGCCGCTGCAAGGCAGGCAACGCCTGGTGACGCGGCTGTTCCAGCAGGTCGCCGACAAAGTGACGATTGCTCGACGACAGGCAGCCATGCAGCCAACCGGTGGAGGACAACCTAAGCCGCGAGCACGTCCGGCAGAACGGCACAGTCTCGTTGGCGATCACTCCGAAATGGCCTTTCCCTGGAACCTGGTAGCGCAGTGCGGTGGCGTCCAGCGGCGCATCGACCTGTTGATAGCCGTGCTCGCGGCCGATGAGGGCCAGCAGCTGATCGAGCCCGACGAACTGCTGCAGGAAAGCATTAGGGTCACGGGCGAGATGCCCCATACGCATCAGCTCGATGAAACGCAACTCGAAACCACGGGCCAGGCAGTAGTCCAGCAATGGCAGCACCTGATCCAGGTTCTGCCCGCGCATAGGCACCATGTTCACCTTGATCTGCATGCCCATGGCACTGGCCTGTTGCATGCCGGCCAGGACGCTGGCCAGGTCACCTCCGCGGGCGATGCGCCGGAAGGCCTCGGGGTCGAGGGTATCGAGGGATACATTCAAACGGCGAATGCCTGCCGCCTGCAGCAGCGCCAACTTGCGTGAGAGCAGCTGGCCATTGGTGGTGAGGGTGATGTCTTGCAGGCCGAGCCTGGCCACTGCGGCCAGAAACGCGTCCAGCCGGGGGCTGATCAGTGGCTCGCCACCGGTGATGCGCAGGCGCTCGATGCCGGCGGCCTCGATGAGGTATGCCACGCCACGCGCCAACGCCTCACCCGACAGCTCATCCTGCGCCGCAACCAGCCGTTTGCCATTGGGCACGCAGTAGCTGCAGGCATAGTTACAGGCAGCCGTCAGGCTGACGCGCAGGTTGCGAAAACGCCTGCCTTGACGATCGACAATCATGAATGACTCCGGCATGGGTGAATCGGGGCTGGCAAAACCTGACTCAAAATTCAGGTTTTTGCAAGCCCCGCCACCACACCGGTTTCAGTCAAGCGATACGAGACGCTTAGGTCGCGGGTTCCGGGTCGCGCTTGCGCTTGTTGCCCATGCGCACGCCGATGTCCATGAGGAACTGGAAGAAGCCTTCCTGATCCTCCAGCACATTGCTCCAGAACGGCGAGTGGTACAGCGCCACGGCACCGTGCACCAGCGCCCAGGCGGCGCAGTAATGGAAGTACGGCGGCACGTCTTCGAGCTTGCCTTCGCTGATGCGGCCCTTGATCAGCTGAGTCAGCCGATCGAAGTTGGAGGCACGAATGCTGTGCAGCTCCTCGACCATCTCCGGCACCTGGTTGCCCTTGACCACCTTTTCTTCCAGGCGATCGAACAAGCGGTAACGCTGCGGATCGCGCATGCGGAACTCGAAATAGGCGCGCGAGAGCGCCTCCTTGTCGCGGTCGACATCGGCCGAGTGCAACAGCGCGTTCAAGTCACGCTCGTAGTCGAGCATCAGGCGCAGGTAAATCTCCGCCTTGGACTTGAAGTGCTTGTAGATCGTCCCTTTGCCGATACCTACGGCGTCAGCGATCATCTCGACGGTGACGCTATCTTCACCCTGTTCGAGAAACAGCTTGAGCGCAGTATCGAGGATTTCCTGTTCGCGACGGCGAAACTCACGGACCTTACGAGGTTCTTTCTGCATGGGAAGGACTGGATGACATTGAAGCGGTTTATTATGCCTAACTTGCAGCAAATTGCACGGATCATCCAACCATGTCTATGTTTCATGATGAGTTCGACCAGGCGCCGGGGCTGCGTTACCTGAACCATGCGGCCATCGCCCCCTGGCCACGGCGGGCCAGCGACGCGGTGGCGCGCTTTGCGCGGGACAACATGAAACTGGGCGCCAGCGACTATCCGGCATGGCTGGCCACCGAGCGGCGCCTGCGCGATCGCCTGGCGCGGCTGATCAATGCACCTTCACGCGGCGATATCGCGCTGGTCAAGAACACATCAGAAGCGCTCTCCCTTGTCGCATTCGGCCTCGACTGGCAAGCCGGCGACCAGGTGGTGATCAGTGACGAGGAATTCCCTTCCAACCGGATCGTGTGGGAGGCCTTGGCCGATCGTGGTGTCGAAGTGGTTCAGGCGAGCCTGGCCGGCGCCGACCCGGAGGCTTCGCTGCTGGCGGCCTGCGGCCAGCGCACGCGCCTGCTGGCAGTCAGCGCCGTACAGTTCGGTAGCGGCCTGCGCCTGGACCTTGCGCGCCTCGGCGAGGGCTGCAGGGCGCGCAACGTATTGTTCTGCGTCGATGCCATCCAGCAGATCGGCGCCCTGCCCTTCGACGTGCAGCACTACCAGTGCGATTTCGCCATGGCCGACGGCCACAAGTGGATGCTTGGCCCTGAAGGCCTCGGCCTTTTCTACTGCCGCGCTGCAGTGCGCCCGCAACTGAGGCTCAATGCCTATGGCTGGCACATGCTGGAGCATTTGGGCGACTTCGAGCGCCGCCAGTGGCGACCGGCGCGCAGCGCACGGCGCTTCGAGTGCGGCAGCCCGAACATGCTCGGCGCTTGTGCGCTGGAGGCAAGCCTGTCATTGCTGGAGGAAATCGGCATGGATGAGGTTGCCCGGCTTTTGCAACAGCGGGTCGAGCAGTTGCACCAAGGCTTGGCGAGTATTCCTGGCGTGCAACTGCATAGCCCAGGCACCGCGCAACGGCGGGCGGGCATTGTCACCTTCAGTATTACAGGGCAAGACAGCGCCGCTATTTATCGCAGCTTGACCGCTGAAAGCACGATTTGCGCACTGAGGGGCCCCGGTGTGCGTTTTTCGCCACATTTCTATACCAATGAGCGGCTTATCGATGAAGCTGTACAGCAAGTGAGGCGGCTTGCCATGCATTGAGGAAGGAAGGAACACCGGGCGTATTCCAAATCTGTTTAAAAAACGACCAGCACGCACTGGCACTGTGCCAAACCTGACCAATACTTGAAGTGTTGGCGCGGCGCATCCCCCCCAAGTGGCGCGCCGATAAAGGTGCTCAGGGACCGCGTACCTTTGTTTTACTCCTAATGGTCTTAACCCGGATTCCTCCCCCAGAACCCGGGTTTTTTTTGCCTGATCGAATGCCCCGACGGGTGCTCAGGCAACCCGGGCCAGGGGGAACAGGCGCTTGAAGTTGGCGGTAGTCTGCTCGGCCAGCTGCGCGTAACTTACCCCACGCAACGACGCCACATACTCTGCCACCTCCCGCACATACTGCGGCAGGTTCGGCTTGCCACGGTAGGGAATGGGCGCCAGGTAGGGCGAGTCGGTTTCAACCAGCAGGCGGTCTGCCGGCACCTGCCGCGCCACCTCGCGCAACGCGTCGGCATTGCGGAAGGTGACGATGCCGGACAGCGAGATGTAGTAGCCCAGGTCCAGCGCCGCCTTGGCCATCTCCCAGTCTTCTGTGAAGCAGTGCAGCACGCCGGCCTGGGGCAGGCTGGCTTCGCGCAGCAGCGCCAGGGTGTCCGCCCGGGCCGCGCGGGTATGCACGATCACCGGCTTGCCGGTCTGCCGCGACGCTTCCAGGTGCAAGCGGAACGACGCCTGTTGCAGCTCGGCAGCCTCTGGCTCGTAGTGATAGTCCAGCCCGGTTTCACCAATCGCCACCACATGCGGGTGCGCCAGTTCGCGCAGCAACCACTCCAGCGCCGGGGTTTCGCCCGGCGCCAGGTCGAGCGGGTGTATACCCACCGAACAATCGACATCGGTGTACTGCTCGCTCAGCGCCTTCACCGCACCGGCATTTTCGGCGCTCACGCCAATACACAGAAAATGCCCCACCCCTCGCTCGCGCGCCGCCTGCAGGGCGGCATCGAGGGAGCCCTGGTGGGCACTGAGGTCAAGACGGTCGAGGTGGCAATGGGAATCTACGAGCATGGGAGACGGCACACGTGAATAAATGGAAAAATCAGCGGGAACCCGGCAGCTGCACCCAATGGGCGAGCAAGGCTTCCAGCAGCAGGACGCGGTTGAGGTTGGCCTTGCCCAGCACCTTCTGGCGCTGCTCGAGGATCCACGCCTGAACTTCGAGCACCTTGGCTTGCCGGCTCTTCTGTGCAAGGTATTGCACCACCTTGCGCATATCGGCCAAGCCTAGCCCCTCCTCGTCCTGGGTCAATTGATAACGCAGGATCAGGTGCGACCAATCGCAGAACCAGTCGAACAGCAACAACAACGGCACGCTGTTCCAGGCTTCTGCCAGTTGCGTGGGCGATTGCTGCTGCTTGAGCAGCTTCTTTACCCCATCGCTGACGAGCGCACGCTGCTCGCGCACGCCCTGAGCCTGTAGCTTCACTGCCATCAACGGTGAGCCGGCGGCAAGCGTCAGCAGCTCTTCGCGTTCGGCATCGTCGCTATCGGCAAGCGCCGTCGCCAGCCAGGCCTGGCTCTGGGCCAGGCTGGGCTGCGGGCACACGACCTGCTGGCATCGGCTCTTGATGGTCGGCAGCAACCGGCTGGGCTGGTGGCTCACCAGCAGCAGCACCGTATTGCCGGAGGGCTCTTCCAGGCTTTTGAGCAAGGCGTTGGAGGCGTTGACGTTCATCGCCTCCACCGGTTCGATGAGGATCACTTTGCGCCCGCCAAGCTGCGCGGTCTGCACCACGAAGGACACCAGTTCACGCACCTGGTCGACCTTGATCGGCTTGTCTGCCTCTTCAGGCTCGAGCACGAAGTTATCCGGGTGGCTGCCTGCCTTGAGCAGCAAACACGACTTGCACTGCCCGCAGGCATCCCGCCCTTGCGGCTGCTGGCACAGCAGGCTTGCCATCAGGCGCTCGGCCAAGGCGCGCTTGCCGATACCCTGCGGCCCGTGCAGCAAATAGGCGTGGGCATGCTGGGCACGCCCCGCCAATTGCTGCCACAGCGCCTGCTGCCAGGGGTAGGCCTCAGCCACGGCAACGCTCCAGGATGCCAGGCAGCAGTGCATCAATGGCGCGCTGCACGGCTTCCAGCGATTGCGCGGCATCCAGCAGTTGGTAGCGCTGCGGCTCGCGCTGGGCGCGCTGCAGGTAGGCCTGGCGCACGGCCTCGAAGAAGGCCTGGCCTTCCTGCTCGAAACGGTCCAGGCGGCCACGTGCGGCGGCACGGGCCAACCCGATCTCCACCGGCAGATCAAACACCAGGGTCAGGTCTGGGCGCAGGTCGCCCTGAACGAATTGCTCGAGGGTGGCGATACGCTCGACCGACAAGCCACGGCCACCGCCCTGATAAGCGTAGGTGGCATCGGTAAAGCGATCACACAGCACCACGGCACCCCGGGCCAGCGCCGGGCGAATCACCTGCGCCAAGTGCTGTGAACGGGCGGCGAACACCAACAGCAGCTCGGTGTCGGCGGCCATCACTTCATCGCTCGGTGCCAACAGCAGTTCACGGACGTTCTCGGCCAGCGGCGTGCCGCCGGGCTCGCGGGTCAACACCACGTCCAGCCCTTGCTCACGCAAGCGGGCGGCCAGGTAGTCGCGGTTGGTGCTCTTGCCCGCGCCTTCGGGGCCTTCAAGGGTAATAAACAAGCCGCTCACAGGCAGTCCTTAATGTTGTTCGTCAGGCGCCGGCGTTTCGGCCGGGGCGGGTTCGCTGGCCGGTGCCGGGTCGTCTGTAGAAGGTTCGCTCGGCGCGGGGGGCGCTTCAGCCGGCGCCTCCTCGGCACCCTCTTGCACCTGGGGTGCCGGGCTGGAGCGGTAGTCGGCCCGCCGCTTGAGCTGAAACTCGCGCACCGCCGAGTTGTGATCATCAAGGTCGTCGGAGAACACATGGCTGCCATCGCCACGGGCGACGAAATACAGGCTGGTGCCATCGGACGGGTTGAGCGCAGCGTGGATCGCCTCGCGCCCGACCATGGCGATCGGCGTAGGCGGAAGACCACTGATGGTGTAGGTGTTGTACGGGGTTGGCTCACGCAGGTCGGCGCGGGTAATCCTGCCGTTGTAGCGTTCACCCATGCCGTAGATCACGGTAGGGTCAGTCTGCAGCATCATGCCCAGCCGCAGGCGACGAACGAATACGCCGGCAATCTGGCCGCGCTCCTGGGGGATGCCGGTCTCTTTCTCTACCAACGACGCCATGATCAGCGCCTGGTAAGGGTCACGGTAAGGCAGGTCGGTGGTGCGCTCGGCCCATTCCTTGGCCAGCACTTCATCCAGGCGCATGTAGGCCTGCTGCAGCAGCTCGGCATCCGTCATGCCCCGCACGAAGCGGTAGGTATCAGGGAAGAAGCGCCCCTCGGGGAACACCCCGGTATGGCCGAGCTTGTCCATGACTTCCGAATCGGAAAGGCCGTCGAGGGTATGCTTGATCTTTTCGTGCTTGGCGATCGCCGAACGGACCTGACGGAAAGTCCAGCCCTCGACCAGGGTCAAGTTGTACTGCACCACGTCAGCGCGGCGCCAGGCATCGAACAGGTCTTCCACGGTCATGCCAGGCGTGATGCGGTATTCGCCGGTTTTCAGCGGCGTGCCAGCCATGTTGAAGCGCCAGTACAAACGCAGCCAGAAGGCGTCATCGAGCAACCCCTCGCTCTGCATGCGGTAGAACATGCGGTTGGGGTTGGTGCCGTTGGGCACGTCGAGCAGGCGCTCCTGCGTCACGTGCAGCGGCTGCTCCAGCACCGAGTTGACCTTCCAGGCCGACCAGCCCAAAGCCAGGCCGGCCAGGATCAACCCCATTTCCAGCAGCAGCAGGAATTTGCGTCTCACGAATTCAGGTATCCAGTAACGTACGGGCAACGGCCTGCAGTTTACGGGTGAGCGGGCCCGGCGACCAGTTCAGCGCAGCAAATGCCCGCACAGGCCAAACGCCATAAACACTGTTGCAGAGGAACACTTCGTCTGCCTGCTCCAGTGCTGCAAATGGCAAGTCACACACCTGCACCGGGATTTCCAGTGCGTAAGCCTGCTGCAACAAGGCGCCACGCATCACACCCGCAACGCCGCAGCGGCTGAGATCGGCGGTAAGCAGCACGCCGTCGCGTACAAGGAAAAGATTGCTGTACACGCCTTCGACCACCCTGCCCTGCCCGTCACACATCAGGCCCTCGGCATGTTCGCTGTCCTGCCATTCGGCACGGGCCAGCACTTGCTCCAGGCGGTTGAGGTGTTTGAGGCCTGCCAGCAGGGGTTGTTCCCCAAGCCGGGTCTGGCAAGGGAACAGGCGCACGCCGTGTTCTGCGTGTTCGGCAGGATAGCTGGGCAGTGGGCTGCCCTGAAGGATACGGCGCGGCGCGGCACCGGCAACCGGGGCGTAGCCACGCTGGCTGTCGCCGCGGGTGAGGATCAGTTTGGCGACACCGTCGCCGAGCTGGCTGGCATAGCGCAGAATTTCGTCACGCACCAATGCCAGGTCGGCGTCGATTGCCAGGCGCTGACAACCCAGCGCCAGGCGCGCCAAGTGGCCATCCAGCAAGCTGGGCTGGCCATTGCGCACAGCGATGGTCTCGAACAGGCCATCGCCATAGGCCAGGCCGCGGTTCTGCAGGTTGACTGCAGTCGCAGGCTGGCCGTCGATCCAGCTGTGCATCAACCGGCGAACCGGCGGAACACCAGCGAGCCGTTGGTGCCACCAAAGCCGAACGAGTTGGACAGCACCACGTCGATCGGCATGCTGCGCGCCTGATGCGGCACGAAGTCGAGGTCGCACCCTTCATCCGGCTCATCCAGGTTGATGGTCGGCGGCGCCATCTGGCTGTTGATTGCCAGCACGCTGAAGATCGCCTCTACCGCGCCAGCGGCGCCCAGCAGGTGGCCGGTCATGGACTTGGTCGAGCTGACTGCCAGCTTGTAGGCGTGGTCACCGAACACACGCTTGATCGCCGCGACTTCGGCGACATCACCAGCCGGGGTCGAGGTACCGTGGGCATTGATGTAACTGACTTCATTTGGCTGAACGCCGGCGTCACGCAGGGCGTTGGCCATGCAGCGGGCAGCGCCTTCACCGCTGTCGGGCGGCGAAGTCATGTGATAGGCGTCACCGCTCATGCCGAAGCCGACCAGCTCGGCGTAGATGGTCGCACCGCGAGCCTGGGCGTGCTCCAGCTCTTCGAGCACCAGGGCACCGGCGCCGTCAGACAGCACGAAGCCATCACGGCCCTTGTCCCACGGACGGCTGGCACGCATTGGCTCATCGTTGCGGGTCGACAACGCGCGCGAAGCTCCGAAGCCGCCCATGCCGAGACCGCAGGCCGCCATTTCGGCGCCACCGGCGATCATCACGTCGGCTTCACCGTAGGCGATGTTGCGCGCGGCCATGCCGATGCAGTGCGTACCGGTGGTGCAGGCCGTGGCAATGGCGTAATTCGGCCCCTGCAGCCCCAGGTGGATCGACAGGAAACCGGAAATCATATTGATGATCGAACCCGGCACGAAGAACGGCGAAATACGCCGCGGGCCCTGCTCGTGCAAGGTACGGCTGGTTTCTTCGATGTTGGTCAGGCCACCAATGCCCGACCCCATGGCCACGCCGATGCGCTCACGGTTGGCGTCAGTGACTTCCAGGCCGGCATTGCGCACTGCCTGGAAGCCGGCCGCCAAGCCGTACTGTATGAACAGGTCGAGCTTGCGAGCTTCCTTGGCCGACAGGTACTGCTCAACCTCGAAGCCCTTCACCGAGCCGCCAAAACGGGTGGAGTAGGCAGACAGATCCGTGTGCTCGATCGGACCAATGCCACTGCGGCCAGCCAGAATGCCCTGCCAGGTGCTCGGTACATCGGTACCCAGTGGCGACAGCATACCCATACCGGTGACCACGACGCGTCTACGCGACACAGTACTCTCCTTTTCTAATAACAGAGTCTCTTGCCATTGCATTCAGGCAATGGAATGAAATGGCAACAGGCTCTCGAAGCCCGCAGATCGACGCAGGGCCTTCGCAAAGAAAAAACCGCACGCCGGTAAAGGCAGTGCGGTTTTTCTCGTCAAGAAGCGACGACTACAGCGTCTTAGGCCTTGTGGCTGTTGACGTAGTCGATTGCAGCTTGAACGGTAGTGATCTTCTCGGCTTCTTCGTCAGGGATTTCGGTCTCGAATTCCTCTTCCAGAGCCATCACCAGCTCAACGGTGTCAAGCGAATCGGCACCCAGGTCATCGACGAAGGACTTCTCGTTGGTCACTTCCTCTTCCTTGACGCCCAGTTGCTCGGCGACGATTTTCTTGACGCGTTCTTCGATGGTGCTCATACCTAGTTTTCACTCCTAATGGACATATGTCAGGCAGCTGGCCGGTGACCAAGTTTATAGAAAGACGTTCGCTTTTCAAGCGGAACACACCTTCAGTTCAGTCACCCGACCCTCTGTCCGGAATCTGGTTGCAGCTTTATAACGGATTTTAGGCTCGGAGTATGACTCTTTTTTTAAGCAATCCGTCACATTGAGTTGCAGTATTACATGTACATCCCGCCGTTCACCGGCACGGTAGCGCCGGTGACATAGGCTGCGCCGTCGGACGCCAGGAAGGAAACCACCTTGGCGATTTCGTCAGCCTGGCCCAGGCGGCCCAGCGGAATCTGGGTCTGCAGCGCTTCGCGCTGAGCTTCTGGCAGTTCGCGGGTCATGTCGGTGTCGATGAAGCCCGGGGTTACCGAGTTGACGGTGATACCGCGCGAGCCCACTTCACGCGCCAGCGCGCGGCTGAAGCCTTCGAGGCCTGCCTTGGCGGCCGCGTAGTTGGCCTGGCCGGCGTTACCCATTGCACCAACGACCGAGCCGATGCTGATGATACGACCCCAACGCGCCTTGGTCATGCCACGCAGCACGCCCTTGGACAAACGGTAGAGGCTGTTCAGGTTGGTGTCGATCACGTCGAACCACTCGTCGTCCTTCATGCGCAGCATCAGGTTGTCGCGGGTGATGCCGGCGTTGTTGACCAGAATGGTCGGCGCACCGAACTGTTCGCCAATGGCGCCCAGCACCGCTTCGACGGACTCGGCGCTGGTCACGTTCAGCTCCATGCCGGTACCGGTGATGCCGTGCTCTTTGAGGGTGGCGGCGATACGCTCGGCACCGGAGGCCGAGGTGGCGGTGCCGATCACGGTCGCGCCCTGGCGGCCCAGCTCGAGGGCGATGGCCTGGCCGATACCACGGCTGGCGCCGGTAACCAGTGCAACTTTACCTTGCAGGCTCATGCAAGCTTCTCCAAATTCAGGCCAGCGCCGCGCGGGTGGCGGCGACGGCGTCAGGGGTATTGAGGTTGTAGGTGGTCACGCCGTCGGCGCAACGCTTGTTCAGGCCAGCCAGCACCTTGCCCGGGCCGCACTCGACCAGGTTGACCGCGCCATTTGCGGCGAGCGTCTGCACGCACTCGACCCAGCGTACCGGCTGGTACAGCTGCGCCAGCAAGTCATGTTTGAGCGCATCGAGGTCGGCGGCGATGGCGGCGGTGACGTTCTGCACCACCGGAATCTGTGGGGCCTTCCATTCGATGGCGTTGACCGATTCGGCAAAACGCTCGGCAGCCGGCTTCATCAGTGCGCAGTGCGACGGCACGCTGACCGCCAGAGGCAGCGCGCGCTTGGCACCGGCCTCTTTGCACAGCGCCATGGCGCGGTCTACCGCCGCCTTGTTACCGGCGATCACGACCTGGCCTGGGGAGTTGAAATTCACTGCGCTGACCACTTCGTCTTCGGCAGCCTTGGCACAGATATCGACAACGACTGCGTCGTCCAGCCCAAGAATCGCGGCCATTGCACCGTGACCGGCAGGCACAGCCTCTTGCATCAGTTCGCCGCGGCGCTTGACCAGCTTCACTGCATCTTTGAGCGACAGGCTGCCAGCCGCGACCAACGCACTGTACTCACCCAGGCTGTGGCCGGAAACGAAGGCCGGCTTCGCGCCACCCTCTTCCAGCCACAGGCGCCACAGCGCGATGGAGGCAGTGAGGATCGCCGGCTGGGTCTTGTCGGTTTGATTGAGTTGCTCTTCCGGCCCTTCCTGGACCAGCTTCCACAGGTCGTAGCCCAGAGCTTCGGACGCTTCCTTGAAGGTCTCGACGATTACCGGCTTCTCGGCGCCGAGTTCATTGAGCATGCCCAGCGACTGGGAACCTTGACCGGGAAAGACAAATGCGAGGGATGCAGACATTGAACAAGCCCTTATGATCTTGTCGTCGGATAGGGTGCGCCGAGCCCGAGGCTAGACGCAGAATCTGAAAACTTGGATGGAAACACAGACCAAGCGGTCACATTTAAGCACTTCATCGGCGAAATGCCTAAGGCAACAGGTCTTCAAGGCGCCCATGCAGGCGCTGCGGCAGGTTTTCCTGGATCTCGATCAGTGCGCGCTGAATGGCGCTCTGGAACCCCTGCACGCCGGCCGAGCCATGGCTCTTGATGACGATACCCTGCAACCCGAGAAAACTTGCACCATTGTGCCGCGCCGGCGCCAGGTCGGCCTGCAGGCGCTTGAGCAACGGCATGGCCATGGCCCCGGCAGCACGCGCCAGCACACCACCCTTGAACAGCTTTTCGATGCGAGCGCCGATCATGGTCGCCAGGCCTTCGCTGGATTTGAGCAGGATGTTGCCGACAAAGCCGTCGCACACCACCACGTCCGCTTCACCGCGGTACAGGCCATCACCTTCGACGAAGCCGACATAGTTGAGGCCGCGTGCATTCTGCAGCAGTGTGGCGGCCAGTTTGACCTGCTGGTTGCCCTTGATGTCCTCGGTACCGATATTCAACAACGCCACCCGCGGCCGATGAATACCCAAGGCCTGGGCGGCCACCGAGCCCATCACGGCGAACTGGTAGAGGTTCTCGGCGCTGCAGTCGACGTTGGCACCCAAGTCGAGCAACTGACAGTAACCCGCCTGGGTCGGGATAGCCGCCACCATGGCCGGCCGATCAATGCCCGGCAGGGTCTTGAGCACGAAGCGCGACAGCGCCATCAGTGCACCGGTATTACCGGCACTGACGCAGGCCTGAGCCTTGCCATCACGCACCAGTTCGAGGGCAATGCGCATCGACGAGTCCGGCTTGCCGCGCAACGCCTGGGATGGCCGCTCGTCCATACCGATCACCTCACTCGCCGCAACAATTTGCAGACGTGCGCGATCCGTAGCCGCAAGGCCACTGACAAGATCTTCCAGGAGGGAGGGTTGACCGACGAGGGTCAGGTGCAGCGAGGGGGTAGCCGAAAGGCAGGCAATGCTAGCCTGGACAATGCTGCGGGGACCGAAGTCCCCGCCCATTGCGTCGATCGCGATGATCTGAGCGGACAAGGATTACTCGTCAGCGCCCTTGTCGATCACTTTGCGACCACGGTATACGCCTTCTGGCGAAACGTGGTGACGCAGGTGAATTTCACCGGTGGTTTTTTCTACCGACAGTGCGTTTTCGGACAGGGCGTCGTGCGAACGACGCATGTCACGGGCAGAGCGGGATTTTTTGTTCTGCTGAACAGCCATAATTGATTAACTCCTAAACGTTTGGGTCACGCTTTAACTGCGCCAAAACACTGAACGGGTTGGACCGCGATACCTCGTCCTTGCTCGAATCGGGCTCGTCTGCGCCCGCCGGCTGCTGGCATTCTTCCGGATGATGAGCAGGCACAATGGGCAAGGCGAGCAGAAGCTCCTCCTCGATCAAGGCCTGCAGATCCAATGGATCTTCGCCCAGTTCCAGCACGTCATAGCCTTTCGGCAACGACTGGGTATTCGCACCCTCCTTCACCACAGCGTATGAACATTCGCTGTGAATCGGCAGGGTGACCAGCTCAAGACAACGCTGGCAAACCATTTTGACTTCGACATCCAGTTCGCTGTGGATAACCACAACGTGCTGTTCGTCTCGTTCAAAATCGAACTTCGCCTGCACCGTACCGACATTGTCGGAAAGCGGGTCGCAGAGTCTTTCCAAATCAGCGAGTTGCAGCGAACCGTTAAGGGTTACGCCACGATCGGCTAATTTGCGCGGGTCAACGTGAGGTGGAATCGGGTCATTCAACATAGGCGCAGCATTCTAGGGATGCCCCCCGCCTCTGTCAAAGGAAATTAGGCGGCATCTTGCATGGTAGAATTTGGGTTACTTCAACAGGAGTCTACCATGCTGCCTTTGTTGCTGGCTTCCAGCTCACCTTATCGGCGCGACCTGCTCGCACGCCTGCGCCTGCCTTTTACCTGCGCAAGCCCCGATCTAGACGAGCGGCGCCTGGATAACGAGCCCGCTACGGCACTGGTGCGGCGCCTGGCACAGCTAAAGGCCGAAGCACTGGCCAGCAGCCATCCAGGGCACTTGATCATCGGCTCCGACCAGGTCGCGGTACTGGGTGAACAGATCCTCGGCAAGCCCCATAGCTTCGAGCGCGCCTGCGAGCAGTTGCTCGAGGCCAGCGGGCAGCAAGTTACCTTTCTGACCGGCCTGGCGCTGCTCAACAGTGCCACAGGGCAATGCCAGGTCGATTGCGTGCCGTTTACCGTGACGATGCGGGAACTGGACCGGGAGCGCGTGGAGCGCTACGTGACCGCAGAGCAGCCGCTCGATTGCGCAGGCAGCTTCAAGGCCGAAGAGCTGGGCGTGAGTTTGTTCAAGAGCACCCACGGGTGCGATGCCACCAGCCTGATCGGCCTGCCGCTGATTCGGCTGGTGGATATGCTGACCGCAGAAGGCGTGGTGATCCCTTGAAGTAGAAATGGGGGCCGACTGGTGGCCCCGTAACGCATATCAGCGCAGAGTAGGGCCCTGAAGCCCCATGTACAGGGCCAGATGCTCCGCCACGCTGGCGCCGATGCGCTTGGAGAAGCGATCAAACGGCGACTCCTGAACGGTGAAATCGACCAGCTCCCTCTCCCCCACAACCTCACGCGCCACGTAGCTGGCACTGCCCAGCCCATCCACCAGGCCAAGCGCCTTGGCCTGCTCGCCAGACCACACCAGGCCGCTGAACAACTCGGGATGCTCCTTATCCTTCAGGCGATCACCCCTGCCCTGCTTGACCATGGCAATGAACTGCTGATGCGTGGTGTTCAGCACACCCTGCCAGAACGCACGCTCTTCCGGTTTCTCCGGCGAAAACGGATCCAGGAACGCCTTGTGCTCACCCGCGGTGTAGGTACGCCGCTCGACACCCAACTTCTCCATCGACCCAACAAAACCGTAACCGGCCGCGGTCACGCCAATGGAGCCCACCAGGCTGGCCTTGTCGGCATAGATCTCGTCGGCCGCACTGGCAATGTAATAAGCGCCAGAGGCACCCAGGTCGGCAATCACCGCATACAGCTTGATGGCCGGATACTCGGCGCGCAGCCGGCGGATTTCGTCATACACATAACCCGCCTGCACCGGGCTGCCGCCCGGGCTGTTGATACGCATGATCACCGCTTTGGTCTTGGGGTCCTTGAACGCATCGCGCAGGCTCTTGACCAGGTTGTCGGCACTGGCGGCCTCCTGGTCGGCGATAACCCCGCGCACCTCCACCAACGCCGTATGGTTGGTACTGCGCGAGGCGGCCTTGTCCATGTCCGTGAACGGCAGGAACAGCGCCAATATGCCGAACAGATAGACGAAGGTCAGCAGCTTGAAGAAGATCCCCCAGCGCCGCGCCCGGCGCTGCTCCTGGACACCGGCCAGCAGGGTCTTCTCCAGCAGCTTCCAGCTTTTGCGCTCTTCGCGCTCTTCGGGTTCAGACTCAGGTGCCTTCCACTCTTCAGCCATGCTCACCTACCTTGGATTTGGATTTGCGCAGAACCACCCAGCCACTCGCGCAACTGGGAAAAATGATCGATGCACACTTGCGGACCGAATTCGGACAATGCCTGAAGTGACATGGCCCCATAACCCACCGCCACCGAATGCATACCGGCATTGCTGGCCATCTGCAGATCGAACGCCGAATCTCCGACCATCACGGCTCGGCCAGGTTCGACGCCACAGTGTTTGAGGATCTCCTCGAGCATCAGCGGGTGTGGCTTGCCGCGGGTTTCATCGGCAGCCCGAGTGATGTCGAAGAATTGCTCCCAACCATTGGCCTTGAGCACCCGGTCGAGCCCGCGGCGCGCCTTGCCGGTCGCCACCGCCAGGCGATAGCCCTCGGCCCGGAGGGCATCCAGCGATTCGACCACACCCTCGAACAGCGGCGAAGGCTGCTGATCGAGCGCCATATAGATGTTGGCATAGTGCTGGCGGAAGGTTTCGACCTGCACGGTATCGAGGTGAGGATACAGGGTCGAGATAGCCTCGCCGAGGGCCAGGCCGATGATGCCCTTGACTGCCACTTCAGGGCTTGGCGCCTCGCCTGCCCGCTCGGCGGCGGCATTCATCGCTTCGACGATACGGCCGATCGAGTCGGCCAGCGTGCCGTCCCAGTCGAAGATCAGCAGCTCATAAGGTTTTTTCATGAATCAGGTCGCACTCAGACGTTCCACGGTTTTTGCCCACACCTCATCCACTGGCGCCTCCAGCTTGAGCTCACCCCCATCGGGCAGCGGCACGGTCAGGGCATAGGCATGCAGGAACAAGCGCTTGCCACCCAGCTCGCGAATCTCGCGGCTGAAGTCTTCATCGCCGTATTTGCTGTCGCCGGCGATCATGTGGCCGGCGTGCAGCGCATGCACGCGGATCTGGTGGGTACGCCCAGTGATCGGCCGCGCCTCGACAATGGTGGCGAACTCGCCGAAACGGCGCAGCACGCGGAACAGGGTCAGCGCTTCCTTGCCTTCATCGTTCACCTCGACCATGCGCTCGCCTGAGCGCAGGTTGCTCTTGAGCAGCGGCGCATTGACTTGCTTTTTGGCGGTAGGCCAATGGCCGCGCACCAACGCCATGTAGCGCTTGTCGACGCCATCGCCGCGCAAGGCGGCGTGCAGGTGGCGCAGCATGCTGCGCTTCTTGGCGATCATCAGCAGGCCCGACGTGTCACGGTCCAGGCGGTGCACCAGCTCCAGCTCCTTGGCGTCCGGGCGCAGCTGGCGCAGCGCCTCGATCACACCAAAGCTCAGGCCGCTGCCGCCATGCACGGCAATGCCAGAAGGTTTGTTCATCACGATCAGCGCCTTGTCTTCGTAGACAATGGCGGCTTCCAGGCGCTGCAGCAGCCCCTGGGCCACCGGCGCCGGCTCGTCGCGCTCAGGCAAGCGCACAGGCGGCACGCGCACGATGTCGCCGGCCTGGATCTTGTACTCAGGTTTGACGCGGCCCTTGTTGACCCGCACCTCGCCTTTGCGCAGGATGCGGTAGACCAGCGTCTTGGGCACGCCCTTGAGCGCCGTGATAAGGAAATTGTCGATGCGTTGGCCGGCAAGCTCCGGCGCGACTTCGATCAGCTGCACGCCGGAAGTCGGAGGGGTATTGGTCGTCATGGCGGGAATGATAACAATTTTTTATGGAATTGAAGCACTTAATCATTGCTGCTATAGTCGCGAACGCCGCCAAAAGCGGCAGGCCAGCGGCACCAGGCCCTTAGCCGGTCCCTGACCTACGCAATTCTGCAGGACGCGAGGCCGTCCTACGGGGTTTTCGCCAGTTTACCGAATTGCCTGGAATCGCCACCAGCGCTGTGTAGAGAAGACCGAAAAAAAACGACAAGTGCGGTGTTTCACCTGCTTACCCGATTCTTTTCGCTGCACCTCTGCCCGCCCGTCGCTTCCACGCAACGCACGGCGAATACTTCGGAAATACCTGCCTTGGACATGAATGGCGTCAGCGCCAAACCAGCGCTGGCGAAAAATGCAACCCGTTGCGGATTCAGCGCGCGGCAGCACCCGAATTATCAGGGATACGTGCAGGGTGGAGATGCACAGCCCTCGGACCGTGTAGCACCGCGTCCGGCCACCGGCCCAGTGAATGGCCGGCGAGCGGATAAGGTCCTGAACAGATGCCCCTCGGGCGTCCACGGCTGACGGTTGATTCCTCCTCCTGACTGAGTGCACGAGGCCTGCTGGGTTGATTCGGATATCGATTCGGATATCTCTGCAGATACCGCAGGGGCCTCTTGGCACCGCAGCAAACAGGACGCGTCGTCGCGACAACGGCAGGCTGGGCAACCGGCTGGTGCCGAACGTTGCTCGACACGGGGGTGGCCCGGCCACCCTTTGCGCACCTTGGCACCGACCATGAGAAGTCGTGTGTGCCGAACGCCGTTTCCGGCAGCCCGGAAACCGACGGTACAACATGAAAAGAATGCTGATTAACGCAACTCAACCCGAAGAGTTGCGTGTAGCCCTGGTGGACGGCCAACGTCTCTACGACCTGGACATCGAGTCCGGTGCGCGTGAGCAGAAAAAGGCCAACATCTACAAAGGCAAGATCACCCGGATCGAGCCCAGCCTCGAAGCCGCCTTCGTCGACTTCGGCTCCGAACGTCACGGCTTCCTGCCGCTGAAGGAAATCTCCCGCGAATACTTCAAGAAAACCCCTGAAGGCCGCGTCAACATCAAGGAAGTCCTGAGCGAAGGCCAGGAAGTCATCGTCCAGGTCGAGAAGGAAGAGCGCGGCAACAAAGGCGCCGCCCTGACCACCTTCATCAGCCTGGCTGGCCGCTACCTGGTGCTGATGCCGAACAACCCGCGCGCCGGCGGCATCTCCCGCCGCATCGAAGGCGAAGAGCGCAACGAGCTGCGTGAAGCCCTCAACGGCCTGACCGTGCCGGGCGACATGGGCCTGATCGTGCGCACTGCCGGCCTTGGCCGCAGCAGCGAAGAAATGCAGTGGGACCTCGACTACCTGCTGCAGCTGTGGACCGCCATCAAGGAAGCGTCCCTGGACCGTGCCGCGCCGTTCCTGATCTACCAGGAAAGCAACGTCATCATCCGCGCCATCCGCGATTACCTGCGCCAGGACATCGGCGAAGTACTCATCGACAGCATCGATGCCCAGGAAGAAGCCCTGACCTTCATCCGCCAGGTGATGCCGCAGTACGCCAGCAAGGTCAAGCTGTACGAAGACAGCGTGCCGCTGTTCAACCGCTTCCAGATCGAAAGCCAGATCGAAACCGCCTTCCAGCGCGTCGTTGACCTGCCGTCCGGCGGCTCGATCGTGATCGACCCGACCGAAGCCCTGGTATCCATCGACATCAACTCGGCGCGCGCCACCAAAGGCAGCGACATCGAGGAAACCGCACTGCAGACCAACCTGGAAGCGGCCGAAGAAATCGCCCGCCAGCTGCGCCTGCGTGACATCGGCGGCCTGATCGTCATCGACTTCATCGACATGACCCCGGCGAAGAACCAGCGCGCCGTCGAAGAGCGTGTGCGCGAGTGCCTCGAGGCAGACCGCGCCCGCGTCCAGGTTGGCCGCATCTCGCGCTTCGGCCTGCTGGAAATGTCCCGCCAGCGCCTGCGCCCATCGCTGGGCGAAAGCAGCGGTATCGTCTGCCCACGCTGCTCGGGCACCGGCATCATCCGTGATGTCGAGTCGCTGTCGCTGGCGATCCTGCGCCTGATCGAAGAAGAAGCCCTGAAAGATCGTACCGCCGAGGTGCGTGCCCAGGTGCCGATCCCGGTGGCCGCGTTCCTGCTCAACGAGAAGCGCAATTCGATCACCAAGATCGAACTGCGCACCCGTGCGCGCATCATCATTCTGCCGAACGATCACCTGGAAACCCCGCACTTCGAAGTCCAGCGCCTGCGCGACGACAACCCCGAAGTGCTGAACAACCAGTCCAGCTACGAAATCGCCGCCACCGAAACCGAAGAAGTGCCGCAGCAGGCCGCCACGCGCACCCTGGTTCGCCAGGAAGCTGCCGTCAAGACTGCCCCGCCGCGCACCAATGCCCCGGTACCGAGCGCCGCAGAAGAGCAACAGCCTGCTGCGCCTGCAGCGCCAGCACCAAGCGTGCCAGAGCCAAGCCTGTTCAAAGGCCTGGTGAAGTCGCTGGTCAGCCTTTTCGCAGGCAAGGAAGAGCCTGCCGCCGCGCCTGTCGTCGCTGCCGAGAAGCCAGCTGCCGAGCGCACTCAACGCAACGAAGAGCGTCGCAACGGCCGCCAGCAGAGCCGCAACCGCAACGGCCGTCGTGACGAAGAGCGAAAGCCACGTGAAGAACGTGCACCGCGCGAAGAACGTACCGAACGCGCCCCGCGCGAAGAACGTGCGCCCCGCGAAGAGCGCGCCCCTCGTGAAGAACGTGCCCCACGCGAAGAACGCGCACCCCGTGAAGAGCGCGCACCTCGCGAGGAACGCGCACCACGCCAGCCACGCGAAGACCGCCGCGGCAACCGCGAGGAACGCGTCCGCGAACTGCGCGAACCTCTGGACGCAGCACCGGTAGCCCGCGAAGAGCGCGCGCCACGTGAAGAACGCGCACCTCGCGAAGAGCGTGCACCACGTGAAGAACGTGCCCCACGCGAAGAGCGTGCACCGCGTGAAGAACGCGCACCTCGCGAAGAACGCGCCCCACGTGAAGAACGTGCCCCACGCGAAGAGCGTGCACCTCGCGAAGAACGCGCTCCACGTGAAGAACGCGCACCTCGCGAAGAGCGCGCACCACGTGAAGAACGCCAGCCACGCCCTGCCCGCGAAGAACGTCAGCCCCTCGAAGCCGAACAGGCCGCAGAAAAGGCTGCCGAGCTTGCCGAAGAGCAACTGCCAAACGAAGAGCTGCTGCAGGACGAGCAGGAAGGTTCGGATGACGAACGTCCACGCCGCCGCTCCCGTGGCCAGCGTCGTCGCAGCAACCGTCGTGAGCGCCAGCGCAATGCCAATGGTGACCTGATCGACGGCAGCGACGAAGAAGGCAGCGACGAGCAACCACAACAGCACCAGGCTACCGAGCTGGGTGCCGAACTGGCCGCCGGCCTGGCCGTCACCGCCGCAGTCGCCACCAGCAACATCAGTGCCGGTGCCGAAGCCGAAGCCAACCAGCAAGCCGAACGTGCCAGCGCCGAAACGGCTGCCACCGACAACAGCGAAGTTGCCCAGGCGGCCGAGCAGGTTGAACCTGTTGCCCAGGCTGAAGACGTTGCCATCGCGCCAGTGGTCGAGCAGCCGGTCAGCGAGCCAGTCGCCGCGGTTGAAGTGACTGCCGAGCCTGTGGTCGAAGTAACGCCGCAGCCTGTTGTCGAAGAAGCCCCAGCAGTTGAGCCGGTAGTCGCTACCCAGGCGCCTGTCGAGGCCGCGGTCGAAGCGCCAGCCGTCGAGGCCGGTGAAGCCGAGAAAGCGCCAGTTGTCGTCGAACAAGCGCCGGTTGCCGAGCAACCTGCTCCGGTCGTCGAAGCCCAGCCTCAAGTCGCTGTCCAAGCAACACCTGTCGCTGCCGAGGTAGCACCTGTGGTTGCCGAGCCCGCCCCGGTCGAAACACCGGCCGTGGTCGAAGCCGCTACCGTGATGCTGGCAAACGGCCGCGCGCCTAACGACCCACGTGAAGTGCGCCGCCGCAAGCGTGAAGCCGAAGCTGCCGCCAAGGCTGCGCAGGAAGCTGCCGCTGCCGAGCCAGCGCTGGAAACTGCCGATGAGCACAAGCCTCATCACGGTTGATAGCCACGGCTGAATGAAAAAGCCCCGCCAGTGCGAACTGGCGGGGCTTTTTCTTGGCGGGCTTTTTTATCAGTGCCGGCGCCTACTCCTGCAGGAGGCTCAGTACAGGTTGGGCTCCATCTCCAGCTCAACCCCGAACTTCGCCAGGATATCCGCCTGGATGCGCTGCGCCAGGGCATGCAACTGCGCCCCGCTCGCCTGGCCATGGTTGACCAGCACCAACGACTGCAAACGGTGCACCCCGGCATCGCCATCACGATAGCCCTTCCACCCCGCCTGCTCGATCAGCCAGCCTGCCGCCAGCTTCTCCCAGCCGTCACCCTGGGGGTACGCCACCACCCCTGGATACGCCGCGCGAATGCGCACCACCCGATCAGCGGGCACCACCGGGTTCTTGAAAAAGCTGCCGGCATTACCCAGCTCGGCCGGGTCTGGCAGCTTCTCGCGGCGAATACTGCAAATGGCATCGCTGATGGCCTGCGCAGTCGGCGCCTGCACGCCCTGTTCTGCCAGGCGCTGACGGACCGGGCCGTAGTCCAGATGTGCCTGCAGGCTATGGCTCAAAGCAAACCGCACTCGCAGAATCAACCAGCGCCCAGGGTTACGCTTGAACAGGCTGTCGCGGTAACCGAAGGCGCAATCCTCCAGGCTGAAATCACGCAGCTCGCCGGTCTCCCGATCAAGCGCCGTCAGCCCGGCAAACACGTCCTTGATCTCGACCCCGTAGGCGCCCACGTTCTGCATCGGCGCAGCCCCCACGGTTCCAGGGATCAGGCTGAGGTTCTCCAGGCCGCAGAAGCCTTGCTGCAGCGACCACTGCACGAACGGGTGCCAAGGCTCACCGGCTTCAGCCTCGACCACCACTCGGCCCGCATCATCGCTGAGCACCCGGCGGCCGCGGCTGGCCACGTGCAGCACCAGTGCATCGACATCACGGGTCAGCAGCAGGTTGCTGCCCCCCCCCATCACCAGCACCGCAACCCCACGCTGGCGTGCCTGCGACAATGCCTCACGCAGCTCATCATCGTTGTGTGCCTGGGTGAAATAGCGGGCTTTCACATTGATGCCAAAGGTATTGTAAGGCTTGAGCGAAACCTGCTCCTGCCAGCGCGCCGTCATAACCGCCCCTTGATTTCCACGACCAGCTCACGGCAGGCCGCCTCGACCAGGTCGAGTACCTGCTCGAAGCCGTCAGCACCACCGTAGTACGGGTCCGGGACCTCATCGAGGGCGGCGCCATAGCGACGCAGGAACAGGTCGAGTTCGCCCTGGGCAGTGTGCGGGCGCATGGCGCGCAGGTGGCCCAGGTTGCTCTCATCCATGGCCAGAATCAGGTCGTACTCGGCAAAATGCGCCGCCTTGACCTGCTGGGCGCGCTGCTGCGAAAGGTCATACCCCCGCGCCAGCGCGGCCTTGCAGGTACGGCTGTCGGGCGCCTTGCCCACGTGCCAGTCACCGGTACCGGCGGAGGCCACGTGAACCTGATCGCCCAGGCCAGCAGCCTGCAGCTGATGGCGCAGCACGCCCTCGGCAGTGGGCGAACGGCAGATATTGCCCAGGCAAACGAACAGGACGCGCATCAGGCCTCCAGCAAGCGCCGTACGCGCTCAAGGTCTTCCTGTGTGTCGACACCCACGGCCGGCGCCTCGATGGCGTCTTCTACATGGATACGCACGCCATGCCACAGCGCCCGCAACTGCTCCAGTGCCTCGGTCTGCTCGAGCCCGCACGGGCCCCAGCTGACGAAGTCCTGGAGGAAGCCGACACGGTAAGCGTACATGCCGATGTGGCGACGATACGGCACACCCTCGGGCAGTTGATCACGCTTGTTGGCGAAGGCATCACGCGCCCACGGCAGTGGCGCACGGCTGAAGGTCAAGGCCAGGCCGTTCTTGTCGCTGACAACCTTGACCGCGTTGGGGTTGAACACGGTTTCCGGGTCATGGATCGGCTCGGCCAGAGTGGCGATACCGGCATGCGGGTGCGCGGCCAGGTTGGCGGCCACCTGGTCGATGATCACCGGCGGAATCAACGGCTCGTCACCTTGCACGTTGACCACGATCTCATCGGCGCTCAAACCGAGCTGGGCGGCCACTTCGGCCAGGCGGTCGGTGCCCGACTCATGGTCGACGCGGGTCATCAGCACTTCACCGCCAAAGCCCTGGCAAGCCTCGAAAATACTGGCGTCGTCGGTGGCGATGACCACACGGCTGGCGCCGCTCTTGCGCGCCTGCTCCCAGACGAGCTGGACCATCGGCTTGCCAGCGATAAGCAGCAAAGGTTTGCCCGGCAGGCGTGTGGAGCGCAGCCGGGCAGGAATCACCACGGTGAAATTCAGGCTCATTTGTCCAGACGCTCGTCGTCGGTCAGGGTACGCGCCTCGCTTTCCAGCATCACCGGGATGCCGTCGCGGATCGGGTAGGCCAGGCCTGCGCCCTTGCTGATCAGCTCGGTCTTGTCAGCGCTGAGCTTGAGCGGGCCCTTGGTGATCGGGCAGGCGAGGATATCGAGCAGTTTGGTGTCCATGAAAGCTTCCTTGAGGCCAGGTGGCCGGAAATTGAATAGGGCTCAGGGGGTTCGGTGCCCTGGCAGCAAGCGTTGCAGCTGGCTGTCGAACCAGGCGCTGAAGGCTGGCCCAGGCTGTGCTTCAACGGCCAGGTACCACCAGTCATCGGCGGCGAAGGCCCGGCATTTCACCGCATCCTTCTCGGTCATCACCAGCGGCAGCGGCGGGCTGAACGCAAGGCTTTGCGCGCTGAACTGCGCATGGTCGGCAAACGGGTGCGGCACCGGCTGCCAGTTTAGCCCCAGCAGGGTATTGAAGAAACGTTGCGGGTTACCGATGCCGGCAACCGCGTGCAGGCGCTGGCCTGCAGGGAAATGGTCGAGCGCGCGGCGCTCACCGCTGCGCAGGTTGACCAAGGCACTGGGCTGCAGGCGCAAGGCAAAACCGTAGGGGCGGTCGCCGCTGGCACCGTTGAACAGCACCGCATCAGCCGCCTGCAGGCGCTCGGCCGGCTCGCGCAACGGCCCGGCTGGCAGGCAACGGCCGTTGCCCAGGCCGCGGGCGGCGTCGATCAGCACCAGCTCAAGGTCACGCGCCAGGCGGTAGTGCTGCATGCCGTCATCGCACAGGATCAGGTCCAGCGGTTCACTGGCCAGCAGGGCTTGCACGGCGCGGGAACGGTCCGGGTCGATCATCAGCGGCACGCCCGTGCGCTGGACGATCAGCAAGGGTTCATCGCCGGCCTGTTCGGCACCCTGCTGCGCCTCGACGCGCCAGGGGAACTGCGGTGGTTTGGCGCCATAACCACGGCTGACCACACCGACCTTCAGCCCCTGGCGGCGGCAATGCTCAATCAGCCAGAGGATCATCGGTGTCTTGCCGGTGCCCCCGACAGTGATGTTGCCCACCACGATGACCGGCACCGGGGCACGGTAGCTGGCACTTTCACCACTGAGAAAACGCGCGCGTTTGCGCAGCACCACGCGGCGGTACAGTGCCTCGAGCGGGCGCAGCAGGGCCAGGGCCGGATGCCCGGCGTACCAGGCGGCAAGCAGACGGTCGGCAAGCGCCATCAAGGTGTCCCCTGGGCTGCCTCGACGGTGGTCATGCGCAAGTGGCTGAAACCGAGCTTGCCGGCGGCATCCATTGCAGTGATCACGGCCTGGTGCGGGGTTTTGCCGTCGGCACTGATCGCCAGCGGCAGCTTGTTGTCGCCACCGGACTCCCGCTCGATCGCCTCGGTCAGGGTAGCCAGGTCGCTCTTGGGCAGCAGGTGGTTGTTCACCGAATACACCCCATCGGCGCTGATGGTGACTTCCACCAGCTTGTCCTGGTCAGCTGAAGGCTGCTCGGCACTGGCGGCCTCGGGCAGCTCGACGCGCAGCTGGGTTTCGCGGGTAAAGGTGGTGGTGACCACGAAGAACAGCAGCAGGACGAACACCACGTCGATCAGCGACGCGAGGTTGATGTCGACGTTCTCCCGCTGGCGATTGCGCCGAAACTTCACGCCTTGCCTCCGGCCACTTCGACTTCGCGGTCGCCCTGAATGACTTCCACCAGCTTGATCGCCTCTTGCTCCATGCCCACCACCAGCTCATCGATGCGGCGCAACAGGAAGCGGTGGAAGAACACCGCCGGAATACCCACCATCAGGCCGGCTGCAGTGGTCACCAGCGCCTTGGAGATACCGCCGGCCAGTACCGAGGCATTGGCAGTCATCTGCGAGCCCATGAAGGCACTGAAGATGTCGATCATGCCCAGCACGGTGCCCAGCAGGCCAAGCAGCGGAGCCATGGCGGCAATAGTGCCGAGGGTGCTGATGTAGCGCTCGAGCTCGTGGATGACACGCGAGGCGGCCTCCTCGATGCACTCTTTCATGATTTCGCGGCCATGGCGCGAGTTGGCCAGGCCCGCCGCAAGGATCTCACCCAACGGCGAATCGGCGCGCAAGGCCTTGAGCTTGTCACTGGTAAGTTGCTTGTCCTTGATCCACATCCATACCTGGCCCAGCAGGTGCGGCGGGGTAACGCGACTGGCGCGCAGGGTCCACAGGCGCTCGACGACGATAGCCATGGCAGCGATGGAACTCAGAATGATCGGCAGCATCATCCAACCACCGGACTTGACCAATTCCCACACAGTAAACGCCCCTTTGGAAAAAGGCCGCCACTCTACCATACGCGCGCAGGGCCCTCATCTGCCGAAGGTCAGGGAATTGGCGTGCAGAGCTGGGAGATGTATGCCAGCCTCCCCCTTACTCAGCTCGAACCCGCCAAAACCGCCGCTGCCCCCTCATACCTTCAACCTCCCCATACCGCCCCAGCACCAACCGCAACGCCCCCTCCACCGCCGTGTCATGCATCGCCAGCCCATGCCGCTGATAACGTTCCATCACCTGAACATGCGGGTGCCCGAAGCTGTTGTTGCGCCCTCGCGAGATCAATACCCCACGCGCAGCGGTAGCCCGGATGAACGCTTCGGTGGACGAACTGCGGCTGCCATGGTGCGGTGCCTGCAACCAGTCGATGCGCGGCGCTTCGGTGTGCGCCAGCCAGGCCCGTTCGGCAGCAGCTTCCATATCCCCCGCCAGCAGCAAGCGCTCGCCCTGCGCCTCTACCAACAGCACACAGGAACGATCATTGCTGCTTTGTCCCTGGGCCCAGCGCCACAGCGAAAAGCGCACGCCATCCCAGTCCCACTGTTCGCCACTGGCGCAAGGCTGCAATGGCACATGCTCCAGCGCTTCCCCGCCGATCAGCCGCCTGACCGGCAGACCACGCTGTATGGCCGCAGCACCACCCGCATGGTCGGCATGCGCATGGCTGATCACCATCAGGTCCAAGCTGCTCACCCCCAGCTTACGCAAGGTCGGCAGCACCACCCGCTCGCCCAGGTCGCTTTCGCCTCTGGCTGGCCCTGCGTCGTACAGCAGATTGTGATGCCGGGTACGCACCAACACCGCCAGGCCCTGGCCAACGTCCAGCTGCCAGACCTCGACCTGCCCGAGCGGCACCGGCTCCCTGGGCACCCACAGGGCCAGCAGCATCAGCCCCCCCGCCCCGCGCAACGGCACACCACGGGGCAGCAAAACCAACAGAGCCCCCAGACACACCAGCAGCCAGGCCCACAACGGCAGAGCCGGCGCCACCCAAGCCGGGCGCTGCTGCGCCACCAGCGCCAGCAGCCGGAACAGCCCATCCAGAAGGCCGCCCGCCAGCCACAGTAGCGCCTCCCCTACCCCGCCCAGCGGCAGCAACAGTGTGCCCAGCAACGCTAACGGCAACACCACGAGGCTGACCCATGGCACCGCTATAAGGTTCGCCAGCGGCGCACTCAGGCTCACCGGCAAGCCTGTAGCCAGCAGCACCGGTAGCAAACCAATGGCAATGACCCATTGCCCACGCGTCCAGGCCTGCCAGGGCCGCCAACCACCCAAACGGGCACTGAAGCAATAGAGGAGCGTGGCCACGGCGGCAAACGACAGCCAGAACCCAGGCAGCAGCGCAGCCAGCGGTTCGACCAGCAGCACCGCGACCAGCGCCAGCAATAACGGCAGCATTGCGCCGAGGTGGCGAAAGCGCAGGCGCCAGAGCAACACGACCGCCAACATCAGGCAGGCACGCTGCACCGGCACGCCGGCACCGGCCAGCCAGCCATAGGCCAGTGCAGAAGCCAGCGCCAGGCCGCATGCCCATGGCAGCCAGGGTAACCTTCGCGGCCACAAGCCCCAACGCGCCAGGCCTGCGACCAGGGCATAGAACAAGCCCGCGACCAGGCCGATGTGTTGCCCGGAGATCACCAACAGGTGCACCGTGCCGGTGGCCTGCAAGACCTGCCAGTCTTCACGGGCCAACCCCGCCCCATCACCTAGCACCAGCGCCACCACGGCCGCTTCCCGACCGTTGGCATCGACCGCCAGCAGGCGCTGGCGCAGCGCGTCCCGCCAACTTGGGCTCACCTCACCCAGCACCTGGCCCGCCTTGACCGTGCCGGTCGCGCCGACGCGACGCGCCAGCAGCTGCGCCTCGCGGTCCGGCCCATGGGGGTTGAGCAACCCGGCCGGGCGCTGCAGGGTGACCGCCAGGCGCCAGCGCTCCCCAGCCCGCAGCGGCGGGCCGTCGAACCAGCTCAACTGCAGGCGCTGGGGCAGCTCGGCACGTCGTGACTGGGGCTGCTCCAACTCGAAGCGCACACCTTGCGCAGTGCGGGCCGGCAAGCCGACCACCCTGCCCTCCAGCCACAGCGTGCGGCCATCCAGGGCATGCGCCAGGCGGTCATCCACAGCCTGCTGCGCCGACCAGCAGGCCCAACACAGGCCCAGCATAAAGCAGCCTGCCGGCCACAGCCGCGTGCACAGCCCGACCAGCCCGCCGACAAGCAGCAGTAGCAACCATCCGACCGATGGCAATAAAGGCAGAAAACCCAGGCACAGCAGCCCGAGCGCGAGCGCAAACATCCCTGTGCGCATGTGGTAGAGCTCCCGGAGCACAATCGCTCACTGAGGCATAGCCTAAAACCGGGCCTGGCTCGCTCAACAATTGTCACAAACTCTGAAAGAGGCTCAGCCGGAATCAAGGCATACTTCCCCGATCAACGCTCCGGGAGCCTACATGCCGCGCCGTCTGTTCAAACGCTACATGCCGGACCCGACCAGCATTCGGGAACACAAGTCCTTACGCTTTTTCGGCAAGCTGCTTCATGACCCGAACCTCTGGCACCTCAACCGCCACTCGGTGGCCAGGGCCATGGGTGTGGGCCTGTTCGCGGCGTTGATCCCCATCCCCATGCAGATGCTGTTGGCGGCAGCACTGGCAATCCCGGTACGCGGCAACCTGCCAATCGCTGTCAGCCTGGTCTGGCTGACCAACCCGCTGACCATGCCGCCGGTATTCTTCGTCACCTACATGACCGGCGCCTGGCTATTGCAGACACCCCCGCGCACGTTGCCCGACAACCTCACGTTCGAGTGGATCACCGACCAGCTGTCGACTGTGTGGCAACCCTTCCTGCTGGGCTCGGTGGTGTGCGGGGTGGTGTTGGGCATTGCCGCCTACTTCACCACCCTGCTGTACTGGCGCTGGTGGATTGGCCGGCAGTGGCGCCGGCGCAAGCTCAAGTGCTCGCCGAAAGGCTCAGGCACGCATGCCGCGGCCGCTGACCAGCAGGCGGACGCACAGCATGTAGAGCACGGCAGTGGCGACCAGCATGAAGGTAATCGCCGTACCAATGCTGATATCCGACACCCCTAGAATGCCGTAGCGGAACGAGTTGACCATGTGCAGCACCGGGTTGGCCAACGACACGGTCTGCCAGAACGGCGGCAGCAGGTTGATTGAGTAGAACACCCCGCCCAGGTAAGTCAGCGGCGTCAGCACAAAGGTCGGGATAATCGAGATGTCGTCGAAATTGCGTGCAAACACGGCGTTGACGAAGCCCAGCAGCGAGAAGATCGTGGCCGTCAGCAGCACCACGACCACGGTCACGCCCAGGTGGTGCACCTGCAGATCGGTAAAGAACATCGACAGGATGGTGACGATCACCCCGACCGCCAGACCGCGCAGCACGCCACCCAGCGCATAGCCGACAAGAATGGTGTGCGGCGATACCGGGGACACCATCAGCTCTTCGATCGAGCGCTGGAATTTGCTGCCGAAGAAGCTCGACACCACGTTGCCGTAGGAGTTGGTGATCACCGACATCATGATCAGCCCCGGCACGATGTACTGCATGTAGGTGAAGCCACCCATGTCGCCGATCTGCCGGCCAATCAGGTTACCGAAGATGACGAAGTACAGCACCATGGTGATCGCCGGCGGCAGCAAGGTTTGCGGCCAGATGCGCAAGAAGCGCCTCACTTCACGGTAGACGATGGTATTCAGGGCGACCCAGTTGGTGCGCAGTTCCACACTCATACAGCCACCTTCGACAGGTTTTTTTCCACCAGGGACACAAACAGCTCCTCGAGTCGGTTGGTCTTGTTGCGCAGGCTCTGCACCTCAATGTTCTGCAACGCCAACTGGCCGAACAGCGCGGTAATGCCGATGTCCTTTTCCACTTGCACCTCAAGGGTGTGCGGGGTCAGCAGCCGGCACGGGTAGCCTTGCAGCACCGGCGCGCTGGCCAGGTCCTGCTTGATGTCCAGCACGAAGGTTTCGACATGCAGCTTGCCCAGCAACTGGCGCATGCTGGTGTTTTCGACGATGGTGCCGTGGTCGATGATGCCGATGTTGCGGCACAGCTGCTCCGCCTCTTCCAGGTAGTGGGTGGTGAGGATGATGGTGATGCCCTTCTGGTTCAGCTCGGTGAGAAAGCTCCACATCGAGCGGCGCAGTTCGATGTCCACACCTGCGGTGGGTTCGTCGAGGATCAGCAGGCGCGGCTCGTGAATCAGCGCGCGGGCAATCATCAAGCGGCGCTTCATGCCGCCAGACAACGAACGAGACTGCACATCGCGCTTGTCCCACAGGCCCAGCTGGGTCAGGTACTGCTCGGCGCGCTCCTTGGCAAGCTTCGGCGGGATGCCGTAGTAACCGGCCTGGGTGACGACGATGTCGAAGGTTTTCTCGAACTGGTTGAAGTTGAATTCCTGCGGCACCACGCCCAGGCAGCGCTTGAGCGCCGAAGGTTCGCGGTCGAGGTCGTGGCCGAATACATTCACCGTGCCGCTGGTTTTGTTGACCAGGGTCGAGAGGATGCCGATGGTAGTGGACTTGCCGGCACCGTTGGGGCCGAGCAAGGCGAAGAAGTCACCTTCGGCAACATCGAGGTCGATGCCTTTGAGGGCCTGGAAGCCATTGCCGTAGGTCTTGGTGAGCTGTCGGATGGACAGGGCGGAACTCATAGCGGGTCATTTACCAAGGAAAAAGGTGCAGGACACGCCAGGTAAAGTCACTGGCGCAGTGAGTGCGGCCATGGTGCAAGGCCGGGCCGCACAAGTACAGTCATGTGTATTGATAGTGGCTATTAACGAGGGTTCGAAAATAGCCGACGCCTGTGCTCAGGTCAGTGCAGTCATCACCGCAGCCTGGTAGGCCGGGCGTTGTTTCAGGCGTTCATACCAGGCTTCCAGATGGTACATGGCCGGGCGCTCGATGGGCATTTCGAACCAGGCATAGACAAAGCTACCCAGTGGGATGTCGCCCATGCCGATTTGGTCACCGGACAAGTACGGCTGTTTGGCCAGGGTTTCATCGGCTATGGCCAGCAGCTGGGCGCACTGCTTGTGCGCGGCGTTGATCGCCACCCAGTCGCGCTGGTCTTCCGGGGTGCGCAGCAGGCCCCAGAACAGCGGACGGAACGGTGCGGCGAAGGACGAAGTGGTCCAGTCCATCCATTTGTCGGCAAGGGCGCGCTGGCGCGGGTCGTCCAAATACCAGCCCTGCTCGGCGCCGTACTCGGCGCACAGGTAGCGGACGATGGTGTTGGACTCCCACAGGGTCAGGTCACCATCTTCGAGCATGGGCACCAACCCGTTGGGGTTGCGGGCGCGGTAGTGCGGCTCGTTGACCACGCCGAAGGCACCACCGGCGTCGATGGACTCGTAGTCCAGGCCCAGCTCCTGGGCAATCCAAAGCGCCTTGCGCACATTGCTTGAGTTCTTGCGGCCCCAGATCTTCAGCATGACAACGTCCTTATGAATGCGCAGATGGTGCAGTCTACTCCAGACATTCGCCGCCTGTACCGGCCTCTTCGCGGGTAAACCCGCTCCTACAGGGCCGCCTCAATCTTCAAGCCATCGATACTCCTGTAGGAGCGGGTTTACCCGCGAAGAGGCCGGTGCAGGCAAAAATTGAACTGAAACTCCCGCCGCCACACCCTGTCACTGTTCTGACGATGCCGTTCATAGCGTTGCGTCTAAGCTCTGTGGGATGGCTCAAGCCCTGGTTCCAAGGAGGAGTGATTATGTTGCTGTTGTGGTTGGTGGTTCTGGTGATAGGCGCTGCGTACCTCACGCACCGGCGCCTGCCGCCCTTGCAGATACTCGGCATCATCGCCATCTATACACTGCTGATGGGCATCTTCAGCAAGGCCCCTGGCTGGCTGCTGACGGTGATCTGGTTGATACTCGCAGCCAAAACCGCGCTACTGGTGCTGCCTGAGTGGCGCCGCAAGGTGTTCACGGGCCCGGTGTTCAAATGGTTCCAGCGCACCCTGCCGCCCATGTCGCAGACCGAGCGCGAAGCCATCGACGCCGGCACCGTATGGTGGGATGGCGAGCTGTTCAGCGGGCGCCCCGACTGGCGCACCTTGCTGGCTTACCCGGCACCGAAGCTGACCGAAGAAGAACAGGCCTTCATCGACGGCCCCACTGAGGACCTGTGTGCCATGGTCAGCGATTGGCAGATCGGCCAGGACCTGGACCTGCCGCCCGAAGCCTGGGACCACATCAAGCAGCATGGCTTCTTCGCGCTGATCATTCCCAAGGAATACGGCGGCAAAGGCTTTTCCGCCTACGCGCACTCGCAGGTAGCGATGAAGCTGGCCACACGCAGCGGCGACCTGGCTTCCACGGTGATGGTGCCCAACTCTTTAGGCCCGGCCGAACTGCTGCTTCACTACGGCACCGATGAACAACGCAACCACTACCTGCCACGCCTGGCTCGCGGCGACGAAATCCCCTGCTTCGCCCTGACCGGCCCACTGGCCGGCTCCGATGCCGGCGCCATGCCCGACACCGGCATCATTTGCAAGGGCCAGTGGAATGGTGAAGAAGTGCTGGGCCTGCGCCTGAAGTGGGAAAAGCGCTACATCACCCTGGGCCCGGTCGCTACCCTGCTGGGCCTGGCCTTCAAGGCCTACGACCCTGACCACCTGCTGGGCGAAGAGGAAGAACTGGGCATCAGCCTTGCGCTGATCCCCACCGACACCCCCGGTGTCGAAATCGGCAAACGCCACCTGCCGTTGGGCGCCGCCTTCATGAACGGCCCCAACAGCGGCAAGGACGTGTTCGTGCCGCTGGACTTCCTGATCGGCGGGCAGGCCATGCTCGGCAAGGGCTGGATGATGTTGATGAACTGCTTGTCGGTGGGCCGCTCCATCTCACTGCCGGCGGTCGGCACCGGTGCCGCCAAATACACCAGCCTGGTCACCGGCCAGTACGCCAATATCCGCGAGCAGTTCAACGTGCCGCTGGCGGCCTTCGAGGGCATACAGGAATCACTGGCACGCATCGGCGGCAACGCCTGGCTGATGGACAGTGCCCGTCTGTTGACAGCCAAAGCCGTGGACCTGGGCGAGAAGCCTTCGGTGCTATCGGCGATCCTCAAGTACCACCTGACCGAGCGTGGCCGCGAATGCATCCAGCACGCCATGGACGTGCACGGCGGCAAGGGCATCATCATGGGCCCGAACAATTACCTAGGCCGCAACTGGCAAGGGGCGCCAATTTTCATCACGGTCGAAGGCGCCAATATCCTTTCGCGCAACTTGATGATTTTTGGCCAAGGCGCGATCCGCTGCCACCCGTTCGTGCTGAAGGAAATGGCGTTGGCCGGGCGGGAGGACCACGATCAGGCGCTGAAAGAGTTCGACGAACTGCTGATGAAACACATCATGTTCGCCGCCGGCAACGCGGCCAGCACACTGGTGTTCAACCTGGGGCTCGGCCGCCTGGAAAACATGCCGGGTGATGCACTGAGCCAGGGCTACTTGCGCAGCCTCAACCGGCAGGCTGCTGCATTTGCCCTGCTCGCGGACATTTCGATGATGCTGCTGGGCGGTGCACTCAAACGCCGAGAACGCCTGAGTGCACGCCTGGGTGATGTATTGAGTTACCTGTATCTGGCATCGGCCGCACTCAAGCGTTATCACGACCTGGGCTCGCCTGAACACATGCAACCATTGCTGCGCTGGGCCATGGAAGAATGCCTAGGCCAGGCGGAAAAAGCCCTGGATCGGCTGCTCGACAACTTTCCTAACCGCTTTGTCGGCTGCGCGCTGCGCGTGCTGGTATTCCCGTTCGGCCGTCGTCATACAGGCCCGACCGATGAACTGGATGCCGAAGTGGCGGCACTGATCGGGCGCAGCAAAGGCGACCCGGCGCTGGAAGAGTTGCTGGCCGGCTGCTTCCGACCGCAAGCTGCGGGCGACCCTGTGGCGGCACTGCAGCGGGCCTGTGATTTACTTGATGAAGTGGTGCCGGTGCGCAAGGTGCTGCATCAGGCCGTCAAGGAGGGAAAGGTGCAAATGGTCCCTGGCCAATCGATAATCGATGCGGCAGTCGAAAGTGGCCTAGTACAACCGGGCGAGGCGCAACGGCTGCGTGAAGCGGAGCAAACCTGCCGCGCAGTGATCGATGTAGACGCGTTCGACAAAGAGCAATTGCTACCAGCAGAGGGCAAGGTACGCTGAGGATAAGCCATTCAAGTGCGAGGGCGGCTCTTCGCCAAGACGCAGCGTCATGTCGTCCCCGGCACGCCCCGCACCTTGCAATCGCCACTTATCACATGCCTGGACAAGACCAGTTCAGGCGCTTGGCGGCCAGGGGGAAAGTGTAACGTAACAATCAATTTCATGGTCTGCATTGACATCAGCCTGAGGGGAAGGTCCTTCCTTTTTCGCAATCACCTTCAGCCCCAAGCCGCTAGTGACGAAGTCGTTGACGGCATACGTATTTAACAGATAACTGTATTCGGTACGGTTAAGCGAGGTTTTATTATGGGTGGTACGCAGTGTGATGGATGATCGCACTGTCCCGCTGGTCGGGGATGTTCTGTAGTTCAAGGTGATGGTCGAGGCAGAGGGGATGTCGCTCATCTCAATTAGGCTGTGGTTGGCGGAAACTGTCTTCTCAGCGCTTCCGCCACTTCCTTCTGGCGGCAAATTGAGCCCGATGGTAGTGCCATCGCTGCCCCTCGAGAAGATGATAGAACCGCTCTGCTTTGGTGTGTTGTCGCTTACCATGGTGCTAACCTCGCTCAGAAGTTTGTATGCCTTCGACACCGCCCGCCACCTGCGGAAAGGCCGCATCGTTGGTTCAGGCTTGAATCTAAACCAACGGAGGCGGGCACGCACCTGGCAGAATTGATAGGTAGGCTCTGTACGAAAAGCCTTTAGACGCGGGGCAGGCGAGGCTGTTTTCAACGCAGCATGGACAAGTATCAAGGCTTTTCGTACAGAGCCGAGGGACGCATCATGGACAAACAAGTGGGCTGCCCCCGCGGACCTTCCACAATAGGCCCACAACCGGCGTATACTTCGGCCCCGTTTCAATTACCCTCAAGGATCACCCCATGGTCAATCCCCACCTGGAGTACCACCTGCAATTGCTGCATCACCTGCGGACCATCCTGGTGGCCCTGGGTGAAGCCGAGCAGGTACCGGAGGAAAGCCACGCCCTGTTTCTCGAACGCTTCGACGAGCTGCTGACGCTGCTACCCCAAGACCCGCTGCAAAGCCAGTACCTGGGCCAGGACCTGATCTGCCAGGTGATCCAGCGCTACCCGCAAATTGCCCACTTGGTACCACGCGACCTGTTGTGGTTCTTCGGCGGCGACTGCCTCCATTTCATGCCTGACCAAGAGCTGGAGCTGTACCAACAGCTGGAAGAATGCCGTTACGAGGCCGGACAGAACGGCGAAGCCTTTGACTGGAACCAGCAGAAGCAGTTGCTGGGCCAAGCCCGCGGTAACACGCAACACTGAGCCCAACCGACCGGCGTGGTCCGCTGCGCCGCCCCGGCTACTGCATCCATTGTTCCCATATCTCTTGTGGCATTGACCTACAGCCCCCACCGCCCCGCCCTGAATATCCTGCCAGCCGAACATCCACCCGCATGTTCGAATGCCACCCACTCCAGGATATGAACAATGAAGCACACACTTATCGCCCTCGCCATGGGCCTGGCGAGCACAGCAGCATTTGCAAACACCGGCAATATCAACTTCCACGGCACCATCACCCCAGGTGGTACCTGCCCTATCGAAGTGGTCATGCCGGGCACTGGCGGCAGCATCCTGCCTCAGATTGGCCTCGGGAGCTATCCCCCAGAGTACTTCGGCCCCACTGCAGGCAAGCAGACGACCCCTCGTACGTTCGCCCTGCGCATTGACCCAGATCATTGCACCATCAACCCCGCCACAGATGCCTATGTCACCTTCACGGGGGTCTACGGCACTGAAGGCACCAACCTTTACTCACTGAAGCCACACGGCGCTACCGGAGTGGCACTGGCCATTCAGGACAAGAGCCTGACCAACCTTGCCCCAGGCCGGGAATCGGCGCCCTACCCGCTCAAAACCACCGAAGCGAACGAACTGCTTTTCCACGCCATGTACGAGAACACCGGACCGGTAACTGACGGCGACGCGGCATCGGAAGTGCGTTTCTCGGTAAGTATCAGGTAATACGTTGCGCTCCAGGCGCTTCTGCGGACGCACCTGGAGCCCCTGCAAAAAGTAGCAAAGAGACATACCCATGCCCCGCCCCAACTCCATTGCCTCCAGGCTTGCCCTGGCAATCGGCACCTGCCTTGCCTTGCTCATCCAAGCCAGTGCCCACGCCGCCCTCACCATCAGCTCAACCCGAGTCATCCAGCCCGGCGACCGGCAAAGCACCAGCATCGTGGTCGGCAACCCCAGCCAGCGCGCCTACGCGGCCCAGGCCTGGATCAATACAGAGGCAGACGACAACACCACCGCAGTACCCTTGATCGCCTCACCTGCGCTGTTTCGCATCGATCCGGCCGGTGAACAGACGGTGCAGCTCAACCGCCTGCCCAACAACCTGCCCCAGGACCGTGAATCGGTATTCTATTTCAACCTGCAGGAAATCCCGCAGGCAGACGACAAACCTGACAATACCCTTACCATCGCCCTGCGCACCCGCATCAAGGTTTTCTACCGCCCAACCCAGCTCAAAGGCCGCCCACAGGACCACCTGCAGGACCTGGCCTGGTCAGTGCAAACACTCGAAGGCAAGCCACACCTTGTGGTGGACAACCCCTCCCCTTACTACTTCACCTTCAACCAGCTGACCCTGCGCAGCGCCAAGGGCAGCGAGAAAATAGACGGCAGGAAAATGGCCATTCCCATGGGCAGGCAAACCTACCCCCTCAAAACCTCGACTGTGCAAGACGGCCTGAAGGTCGACTTCACGACCATCAATGACTACGGTGGCCTCACGCCCGAGTTGTCCCGACCGGTGCAGCGCCCGTGAAGGTCGCTCACCGGAGGAGCTTAGGGCTGTAGAGGGGAAATTTGATCCACGTCGTACCGTCGTCGAAACTGACCTCGACATGGAAGGTGAACCTTTCGCCATGCCAAAGCGTTGCAAGGTAGGCTTTGGAGAGGGTCACATCCTTGTTCGCGCCAATGCCCCGCCTCACTTGCGCATCAGTGACCGAATGGGCGGTCAAGACATTGTATGGGCGCGCATCTGCCCCGCCCGGTAGCACGCCCGTTACCGTGATATTTACCCGCTGCCGCACCGCAATGCCCGGCCACACATCCATCCTGACAGGCACCTGATCCGGCGCCGAGCCCAGGCTGAATCCATTTGAATCGGCCCCGTCCAGCTCTACCGTGGGTAATCCCTCCTTGAACTCAGTCACTTTCAGATTGGTCACGGCGGAAGGAAACACTTCGACACCGTCGCTGACTTCATAACGCACGACCAACGTGCGCTTGCCGTATGCAAGCACAGATTTCTCGGGAATCGCATAGGAACGTTCAGTCCCGGGATGCACCTCAGAGGTTGAGTAGTAACCATAATCCCCAGGTGCCCCCCAGATCACCGTAACCGTTTCATCCGGAAACCACTGAGCCGAGCCTGGCAAAGCGACCAACAGCGGTTCGACGTAGCCATCCAGCTTTAGCGCAAGTTCTCCGCTTTCTCCGGTTGCCTGGGGTATTTCCACCCACTCGAACTGGCGCGGTATCGGCTGCGCCTTGACGTCCAGCTCCAACGATCTCGCCAGGTTGCTCAGGTTGCCCGCACGGTCCTCGATTTCGTAATACGCGTGACGCACCCCATCCTTGGACTGGCGAATCATTTCCCCCTGGAAGTCGATATGAATCGGCAGCAAATAGTCGTCCTCGGTCAAGGTTCGGCTGTCGACCTGCTCTGAATCATCAGGTTTTTCGCCCCAGTACCACGTGATGATATCGCCTGGGCCAGGGCTGTCGTACGCCGGCACCAGCGTACGCAGCCGATCACCGTGCCGCTCCAGATACCGTGCGGTGAGGCCATCACGCTCAAGCTCATCAGGGTCCTCGACAAGTTCGAGCCTGCCACGCTGCCCCCCCAGCAAGGGCGCGGTCTTGTCGATAAGCAACGAGAGCTCTTCAGAAAAGGCGGTTTCCTCGTTACCCAGCGTCACCTCGTACGTCAAGGTGTGGCGCCCTTCCCCCAGCGACGCTACAGGCACGTCCAGCTCAAGGTCCACTGGCTGCACTGGCGTGGTCCAGGCCTTCTCTGCGAAAGTCTGCCCATCCCACTTCACTACCAGCCGTTCGGGTTCGTCCTCACTGGGGTCTGAGATCAACCACATGGGTATGGTGATGGGCAAGGGCCTGCGCGTTGCCCTCACAGGCAGCAAGTTGCGCTCCCCTCCTTCAATATCGGGCAGTAGATCCGTCACGGTCACCGGCTTCAGCGCCTGGGGCTCACCAGGCGCTGCAAAACCACCGAACGGCCTCTTGAAGAAGCCAATGAAACTGCGCAGAAACTTACATGGCACCTGCATTTTTGATCTCCCCAAAAAAAAGGAAGACATGACGTCTTCCTTCCTGGCGTACTTACCAGCTGTAACGCAACCCCAGGTTCACCCCCCAAGGCTGGTCGATGTGCTCGCCGGCGCTGTAGTCGAAATCGGCATGCACCTGCAATCGCTCGGCCATTGAAACCGCCACCCCAACGCCCAACTCGGCACGCGAACCAGACAGGTCGTTATCGAAGCGGTGGCCATTGACCTTGACCTGGTTGTTGTTGATGAACTCATGGGCATAAGCGGCGCGCACATAGGGCTGAATCACCCGAGCCTCACCAAGATCGATGTTACGTCCCAACGTACTGCCAAGCTTGCCCAGTACCGAATGCACAGCGTCGCCCTTGGCTTGCAAGCCATTGTCGAGCGTGTAGTCCTTGCCCTCGAACCGCGCCACCGACCATTGGGTATAAGGCTCGATGAAATAGCCGTTATCCAGGGCGATATGCCGCCCGAATTCGGCCGACGCCCCCACACCCATGTTGCTGTAGTCACCCTTGGCCTGATCACCATCACTCAGGGCCACCTTGGCGTCGTTTTCAAAACGGTTCAGCTTGACCACACCGTCGAAGTAATAACCGCTCTGCTTGTCCAGCCAGGTGGTGTAAAGGCCCAGGTAGTAACTGTCGACGTCACCGGACGTACCCTGGGACAGGTCCAGGTCGGAGCGGCTGTAACCGGCCAGCGCACCCACCAGCCATTGGCCATCGCCGATCGGCAGCGGGGCATCGGCACCGAATGACATGCCCTGTTGCACCTGCTTGTAGGCCACCCCGGAACTGGCTGCCACATCGAATTTGTTGCCATAGGCCCGCACCCAGGCACCGGGTTGACCACCCTGCAAACGCAACTCGCCCATGCGGCTGCGCAACGAGGCAAGCTCGCCATACCACACAGTGGGTGCCGCATTGAACAACGCCAGCGCCGACTGCGTACCCGGGCTGATTACCTTGCGCGAACCGTCGAGGAACCAGTCCTCACCGCGCTGTACAAGACCATAGGAGAACGCCCCCAGGTCAACCCGACCATTGAGCAGCGAGAACGTTGCGTCACCGCTGGCGGCATGCACCACATGCAACTGGTTCTCTGCCTCAGGGTCCTTGCCAGAGCTGCCGATCAGCAAGCTGTGATTGCCGGTGGCCTGGCCAGTAACATCCAGGAAGTCCGTCTGACCGGTAGAAAAGTCCGCATGCATCACGAAGGTGCCGCTGCCCGACAGGTTTTCCACGGTAAGCCGGTGGTACGCATCCGGCTGGCCGAACTGGACGTTGCCATCATTGAGCGCCAGGTCGCCGACGCTGGCATCCTGGGTCATTATCCAGGTGGACTGGTCCTTGATGCTCAGGCTCGAAACACCGTCCAGATGCCCAGTAAGGCTCGACCGGTTGTTCAACGTCAATGTGGCACTGGAGCCGTCCTCCACATTGACATTGCCGACCAGGTGCGCGTTATCGACCGTCATATCCGCAGACGACGCATTACGCACCTCGAGCAATGTGCCATCACTGCCCACCAGGCGCGAACCGTTACCCACGTTAATTTTCGCCGACGCCGGCGCTGCAGCGCTGCCGGCCACGACGATTGCGGCCCCTGCCTGCCCTTCGACCAAGGTATTTTGCAGGTTGATGGCTGCCTGCCCTGCCACCGCCGCGTCGGCATTGACCAGGATGCCTTGCTGGGCACCGATGATCTGGCTGCTCAACGCATCCAGCTGGCCGTTGAACATGCGCACACCAAAGCTTCCCGCACCATCTCCCCGCAACAGGCTGTCGCTCAGGCTCAGCCGCGAGTTGCTGGCGACCGCTGCCCCGCCCTGCCTCCCTGTTACAGTGCTGCCCACCAGCTCGACCGTGGACCCCACCTCACCGGTACGTGCTGCGGCAATCCCTCGTCCCTCGCTGACGATGGTACTGCCGGTGACCCTGGCCACGGCACCGCTGCCCACCAGCAACGCATCACCGGTAGCAATCATGGAGCCGGCGCTGAAGCCCAGTGCCGAGCCTGCTCGCAGCTGGATTTGCTGGGTGGCGGCGCCATTGGCCGTAAGCGTGGCCCCTGTCAGTACCTGGTAGCTGTCCAGCGCTACCGAGGCGTCGATGGTTTGATCTTCCCTGATAGTCGTCAATGCCAACGTGGCTTCGCTCACCAGGCAGAGCGGCGCCAACGCCAGTGCAAAGGCATGCTTACCTGCCTTCATGAAAGGTGCTCTGTGTGTTTTCATGTGTCATCCTCGCCCAAGTCGAAATTCGGATTGCTCTCATGCAGATTCACCGCAGATGTTTTCGACGAGGCTACAGGGCATTTCCTTACTACTCTGTAGGAAATGCCCTACATGAAGCTGGGAAAAGTCATCTTTTGACTGTCCTTCGCGACTCGGCCCTGCCTTATGTAAACTGACAGGCGCCATCGCCCGCATACATTGCCAGCACAATTTTGCCGAGCTCGGAGACAATATTTTCGCTTCCGGCTTTGAATCTGTAAGTCACACGTGCACGCGCTCTATAAAACAACGGATTACTTGGGTCGAATGTCGGCGCTACGTGTTTTTCGTACGGTACACGCCATATGAAGCCCTCTAACGGATAGTCCTCTCCAATGGGCACCGTGAATGTTTCTCTTACGCCAGGCACCTCATCTTCACCTTGGCTGTCTTGACCACCTTTGACAGCCCACCAGGTAATCTCAACCTCGGTGATGGGGCCATATTTTTCATATTCACGCAGGTCAGGCACGACCAGTTGCACTGCCCCGTTGTCAGCGTGCGGGAGACTGTTTCGGATCGAAGTACAGTTCAGTTGGCCTTGAGTGTTTTTTTCGTGGAAATCTACCGGATCGGACGTGATCACGACGGCGCTTACCGCCACCGGAGTATCGTCCGAGCTGATCGGGTTAAGCACCCCAGGTCGGCTCACCCAGTAATGAATTAGCACTGTCTTGTTACCCTCCGCCTCTATAGCGGACCACGGGACAGAGAACTCAGCATAACCATCCGTTTTATTGTCTTGAGTGACTTCATGTGTGGCCGCCTCTGCCTGCCCCCCCCAATCAAGTGTCAAGATATCATCTGGCTCAATGAGGGGGCTCAACACAATTTTGATGTCAGCGTCCTGTCCGGTGTCGCCGTTGTCGAGTTCATCTTCATTACTGCTACCGCCACGCCCTTTGACATGCGCAAGTTCCAGGTCGGGGTGCACCGGGTCCGGCCAATCGCCGCCTGGCCAGCCGGGGTCAATCGAATCAAAGTTCACGTATACTGTTGTCTCTGCGCCACCCAGTTTATGCGTACCGCGATAAACGTCATAACGCACCGTGATTTCTTCCGGCACTGTTGTACCGTCGTACTCCTGCAGCAACGTTGCGCTGTCGACCTTGACCCTTATGTGATTGGTCGGAGAGCTGCCCACTTGCTCTTCCACCAATTCGGCCGTTTTCCAGGTTACCTGTACCGTATCGGTTTTTTTCCAGTGCTCGAACAGCGGCACCCAGACTTCGACACCCTCCAGGGCATCGGCCTGGTCAATCAAGTGACCGTCCATGTCTGTCGCCAACGGCACCACAGGGTCTTCAAAGACAGTCGGCAACTGGCCCAGCGCCACATCGATAGCCACATAATCGGAGATCTGGCTGATGTTGCCGGCCTTGTCCACCAACACATAAACGGCAAACACCCCCCCATCGCCCACTTCCCGAACAATGGCTTCTGGCACTTCCAGTGCTTGCACTTGCCCGGTGGTTAGCACAGTATCGACTTCCCGGATGTCTCCGATGTCATTGGGTACCTCTTTCAACCAATACCAGAGCACGATATCACCCTCCTCCCAATCCGTGTAAGCCGGTAACTGGAGGATGACCTTATTGCCGTTTGCCGTAAGGCTGTCGTCAGTCACCACCGGTACGGCAAGAAATTTGGTGGGCAACGTAGGGGCGTACGGTGGGACACGGTCAAAGCGCAGAGTCAGTGTGTCCGACCACACCTCCTCCTCATTATCGGTATACACATAGCTCCTGAAATGATGATCCCCCTCGGGACTCAGGGCATCGTGCGAAACATTCAACTTTATAGGGTAAGGCATGTCTGGTAAATCATCATAGTACCTGATCGTTTCCTCGTGAATGGCCACAAACGCCGAACCGTCTCGGGAATGTTCGATCTTGAGCAGGTCCTCATCCGTAAAAAGCCAGGCGGGTACCTTAATAATAAAATCGGGGCCGTCGGGCAGCAAATATGAACTCTTGATTGTCCCATCACGCTTATCCGCAAACAGCTCATCATCAACAATGAGGTCTTCCAACTGACGCGGCTCATTGTTAGTACCCAATAATTTTGCCCGATCAAGCCTGAATGCACTTCGCGCGTCCAGCGAACGCTTACTCAATCTATTGGAATGTGCCACACCCACCTCCAAATATAAAACCCGGTATTAGCGCTGCGCCATCGCGCCAACGTTTTATGATTCAACACCACCCACACGTGGCCGGCAACTGGCATTTTTATCAGGTGAATGAAGAGAAAATCCCGAAAAAGGTTCCTCACGGAATGCTGGAAACGATATGCGCCGGCCGGAAGATGGGTAGGGTAGCGGGTGCCTGTCTTGAGTTTTGAGGTGATGCGTAAATCGCGCGCCGCCCGCGCGGCGCGGGATCAAACAGGCGCTGCATCTTTCAAGACGAGCACCACAAAAAAGGCCTGCACATGTGCAGGCCCTCGCATACTAGCAACAATCACGTAACTCACTGACCGGATCAGGCATCCTGAGACGCCAAGCGGTCCACCGCGTCGTACCCATAGTGGGCAGTAATGCCTTGCGCAGGCACATACACCCGCGCCAGGCGCCCTAGTGGGTCATAGGTCAGTTCACGCTTTTCCTCGTCCCGAATCAGGTTACCGTCGGGGTCATAGCACAGTTCGATAAACGCCTTCTCAGGCGCCTCTTGCTCTACACCCTGTTTATCATCGAGCTTCCACTCCAATTCAATACCCTTCAATTGCACCGGATCCTTTTCATCGGTGAACAGATACGTGGCATCGAGCGTGCCACCTTCAAAAGAAGTCCTGACCCGGGTGATGTTGTCGCGTCCATCGAAGCGGAATAGCTGACTTTTTATCTTGTTACCGTAAGGGTCGACAGGCACATACTCGCTGTCACCTTCACAGTCGTATCTCGACAACCTGGCCCGGTTATCGTATTGGAAGGTTTCATGGCGCAGCGGCCTTCCATCTTCCTCACCCTCTGTCAGCGTTTTACTAACAATGCCATCCACTTCGTTATACGTTTGCACCAACGTTTGCACCGCGTCGCCAAAGTCGAAGCGACGACGAATTTCGCGATCAAACTCGTCATAGAACAGCGTCGTTTCCAGGCTGCGCACGCTCCCGTCCGGGTCCTCGGTTTGAGTCAGGATACTGGCGGTCCTGCCCAGTGCATCGTAACCGAAGGTACTGGTAACATTCTCCAGTGTGGTCTGCTGCAACTGCCCAGACGGGTTGTATTCATAAACCTGTGTCTTGCCCAGAACATCGGTATAACTCAGCATACGGGCTTTCAGGCTGTGTACATACGCCATCTCATACGGTTCTGCATCGCCAGTGTGTTGGCGCTTTTCAACTTTCAGTTCACCGGTACTGAAATACTCACGCTTGAGCGTCTCGTTGTTTTCGGTACAGTGCAACAGGCGGCCATTATGTTGGTCATATACATAGTCCGCTTGTTGGTTCGTCGTCCTGCGGCTTAATGGCTCCTCGCCCAGTTGCGGAACGTATTCATAGTCGATGCGGTTACCTGCTGGGGTGATCACCGCCTCTGGCTGACGCTGCCCGATGCCATACAGCATGGTGCGCGGGCGTCCGCCAGTAACCGACTCGATCATGCGGTCCAAGCCATCGAAGGTCTGCGTGCCCAGCACGTGATCCCCAACGGGGTTGCGCTCGAGCACCTTGATCAAGGTTGGCAAATCGCCCTTGCTGTGCAACGCATAGTCACGGTGTACCACCGAACCATCTGGCAGCGTCTGGTCCACTTGCCTGTCAAATTCATCGTAGGTAGTGGCCGTTTCATGACCCCGTGCATCCACTTCCCGCACGGTACGCCCTAGGCCATCGTAGAAGTACCGGTGCAAGCTGACACGGGCACCTTTGCTGTCCAGGCGCTCCACATCCACGGGTTGCTCGAACAGGTTCAGCCGGGTAACGGTAGTGCCAGTGAGCAGCTTGCGCTGGATGGATTCACGCCACTCCTTGCGTACGGGCCCAAAGCAGTCAGGTAGCCCTACCGGGTCGGTCTGCGTGCACACACGCACTTTGTCCGGCCCCATTTCACTGCTGCGCTGGCGCCAGTCGTCATACTCATACAGGGTCTTCAGCGGCAGATTCTTCAGCTCCAACCAGTCGTATTCGACCTCTTCCACCAAGTTGCCAAGCGCGTCATAGCGAGCACTGTACGTTAACCGTTCTTGTTCCTTGGCTGTTTTGGTGGGGCCAAAGTCCGGGTCCTGGCGCGTCACCCGTACAGGGCGGTTTAGCCCGTCCACGTAGCTCCACGTTGCCACCCCTTTCACATCAACCTGCTTCTGCCATGCCTGCTGGCCATCGGACGACAGGTAATAGCTGTAATTGCGTGACGCCTCGTACTTGCCCTTAGGGTCGACCGTTTCGCGCGTTACGCGACGCAGTTCGTCATACACGTAGGCAATCTGCACCTGATTGTCGTCGTAGTTGAGCAACGGTTCGCCAATCAGTATCGAATGCTGCAGGGTGTTGACCTTCTGGGCGTGTCGTACCAATTCCTCCTTTTTGTTCCCCTTAGTGTACTTCAACTCACGGGCCGGCAAAGTTGAGCCGTGGTCGAAGCCAGTCAGGGTTTCCTTGGTCTGGACTGCAGGGTGGCCTTCTACCGAGATCTCGCTGTATGCGTATTCAGTGCGGGTTACCTTGCCATTGAGTGTCAGCTTTTGCTCACGGGGACGACCATGCTCCAGCAAATTGAGGGGCTCGTCGTGGTGGAGGGTATCCAACTCCGACAACGTCGCCCCATCGCGCACTCGCAACTGCTGGTCAAGGCTACGCAATGAAGCGCCGCGTGCATACCCGTCTTTATCCCGCGATGCAACCAACTCGTAGGTATACTCGTTGCGCAAGGTTTCGGCGCCAGCTTCGCCAGGCCCCGGTCTAACCTCCTCGGTCTTGAGCATACGCACAAACTCTTCCGGGTCGGCGGCGGCTGGGTAGTACGTCATTACTGTATGCTTGCCGTTGGCTTCTATTTTTTCCAGCAGGTTGCCATGCTCGTCGTAATAAGTAACTTCCACCTCCTTGCGTGAAGTGCTACCCACCCCCTTGCCCCAGGAAGTGGTAGTAGTCTCAACCAGTTGGAAGTTATTGGGCTGGTACTTGAACTCCCGGTCGGCAACTTCCGGGTACTCGAGGGTCTGGGTTTCGATACAATCCTTCTGCGTGGTGACCTGCTCAACCATCAAATGGAAGCGGTTGAATGAGGTCTTGACCGTGTACGCCGGTTTGTCACCCTGGTAATGCGTGGCTGTACCGTCGTAAAAATAGCCCGCACCTGTGACTTTGTAGAGGTTGTCTTGGCCGTCATCTGCCCAGGAGATAGCGGTGTTGTTGCCCAGGAAATTGTTCGAGCTGAACATGTAGTCAGTACGCACTTGCGGCTGGTTGGCCCCAGGGGTAACCAGGTGACGCTCTACATGAGGCAGTGTCCTGCGCTCGACGCCGGGCAGGGCATGCCCAGCTTCCTTGTAGACGATTTCTTCAACGCCATTGACCGGTGTCCACATACGTTCAATGCAACGTACGGTGCCGATCCTCTTATATTCGAACTTCCAACGCCCCTTGTCCGCAGTCGGCAAAATAACCTTGAGCAGTTCACTGTCGTGGCACTCCAGCGTATAGACAGCTTCCGCCACCGTGGCTGGATTGAGCTTAACCCGGACCTGGCTGAGGTTCGAATAATCGATTTCCAGTAGTATTCGCTTGGTGTCATCTTCTACCGATTCCAGGCAAGGCACGCGCTTGCCTGGAATACCCGGCATTGGAGGGGGCAAATCCACCGGGCGGTATTTCAAGGTAATACCATGCCCGGTCGGTGCCAGCACCCGTATGGGCAATGCCACATTCCGAGGGGGCTTGCCCGCCTCGGTGACCTCGTGCAACCCAAGCACTTCGATCATGCCCGACTTGTGTGCTACACGATAAAGGGTGGTAGTGCCAGAAGAAATATTCTCGAAGTGAAAGCTGTCGATCTTGCGCTCCGGTATCACAGCCTGCTCACCCGGGCCGTTGTCGAACACCTTGAAACGCTCACCGCTGTGCAGGCTGAGCATCTGGCTGTCATCCGGGTCGTACTCGCTCAGATTCAAGCGCCAGCCAGCACCAAAGCCTGAGTTCTCGGGGTTCATCGGGTTGAACCCAATGCGCAAGGGCAAGTTGGGGCCGTTCAAGTGGTTGGCCGCCAATGTAGGCAACTCTATCGACACATTGTATTGCCCCGTCCGTGGATCGACGCCGCCTTGAACGAAGCTCATGAAATTGAATGCATTGGAATGCACCAGCGAATTCGTAGTCATTGTTTATTCCTCAACTCAAGAAAGGTACTGCCCCCCTAGGGGGGGCAGCCGTGCTCATTGGAACTTCCAGTACAGGAAGTTGCGGGGGTCAACCGGGCTTATCGACCCATCGTTCAACTGCCGGCCCCAGTTGATATAGAGCGCACTTTGCGTTCCGTAGTTATCGATCAGCGTAAAAGTCAATGGCTTGCTCAGCGGCTCACGCCACCTGATACCCTGCTGGTCGTACCAGTACTTCAGGTCCGAAACGCGTTCGAGCGACACCAGTAATGTGCCTGCAGAGAAATGCTCACCTTCTGCAAAATCTCGATTCAAGGGTGTGCCCGCGTGCTGCAACGCCAACAACTCCAATTGAGCCTGGTATTCAATGCGTCGATCAGCGGTGCGCCCCGGCAGCACCCGCGGCACATAGGCAACGCCGACATAGCTGGCGAACGTTTCATGGAGTAATTCACTTTCATACTTCAGGATTGAAACATGATCGAAGCGTATATCGACAAAGCTGCGCTGCCCCCGGGCACGCAATGTCCAATAATCCGTGGTGTAGTGCCAGTAGTTGTGGCGGTCGACAACGTTTCCGTTGCTATCGACGATGTCAGACCCACGGCGTGCAGCCACGCGATTTCCCGTAAAAACTTCCAGGTCTGCGACATCCAGTTTCTTGGGTACCAGCCCACCCAGTTCTAACTCACCATCACCACCTGGGTTAACTATGTGAGAGGAGTACGTCTTTTTGTCATGGGCTTGAAACTTGGCCCGAATCCAGAGTACCTCGGCTTCTTTGGTTTGAAGGTAAACCGTTACAATGCGCAACGCCTCCTCCTTCCCCATTACCCCCACCGCCTTTGACTGGTCCTTTCTCGCCTGCGCCTCTTGCGCCTCTTTTACAGAAACCAATGCTTCGCCAGCGGGTAGGTACTCAAAGCGGTTGCGAAACTTACTGGCGGCCCAGTTTTTTCCACCAGGTGCGATTACTTCAGTATCAGCAGGTAACCACTCGATCGGTGTGCCATTCCGATCAGTAAGCTGCAACGTTGCCAGCTCTGCATCGCTTACCGGGTCATACAATTCCTCATCATCAACCTCAAATGGTTTAGTCTCGATGTGGATATCGACAGCCACCTGTTGCCTGCCGTTTGCCCACGCTTTTTTTCGCGTCGTGTCATTAAGGAACAGCTTGAATTGATTCAGAGCCTTCCAGCGCTCGGAACCGATTGTATTCGCATAAACACTATGCTCGATAACAGCAATGCCAGCCTGGCCACCATAAACACCCGCCACCACACTGACTTGTCCTGGGTTCGACTCCGGCGCGGTGTACTTCCCATTGATGAGCTCGCCTTCGCCGTACAGCTGCCACACTGTGCTTAGTTCCGCAGGGCGGTCACCCCATCTCTCATCCAAGGCCTGCCCGATGAGCGGCTCGGTGAGCGGCTCGGTGAGGGTGAACTTTTGCAAGCCAGAAGCGCGCATGTTCGGCACGTAGAAGGGTTCCAACCGCAGCGGCGCGCGCATGGCGAGGATGACCACTGTCGCGTAGCCACTCTCACCCTCCCCGTTGGTTACCTTGATGCGCTGAAGGCGAATGGGTTCATTGTTCGGGGGTGTATCCGGGGTGAAAAGAGCGTGCGGCGTGTCGTTGTCGTCCGCCGGGTCCCGCACGATGCTGCCGAACTTGTCGCCATCAGTGTCCCACTCCAGCCTTCCACCCTGCGATGCGGTCAGCCGGACGGGATCGTCGCCCTTGGCCCAGATGACTACCCGCGGCGAAATGACCAGGTCATCAGAAGAAGCGACCACCAACGCCGACTTGCTTGCCCCCTCCTGCTCATTGGCAAAATGGGCCTTGATATTCATCAGGCGTTGCCGAAGCGGGAACGTGCTTGCAGCGGGCGCCCAATAAGTGCCAGCTTCGATCTCACCAGAATTGCGTGGGTTGTGCACATCCAGGGCAGTCCAGGCTTTCACCGACTGATTCGCGACCGTGAACTCGGCGCGCTTGCCCGCAGCCACTTTGCCAATGCGCGGTTGCGGCTGACTGGAAAAGGCAGTGGCTTGGACATCGCCGAAAACGATCATGTCATGGGGGTTATACTCGTCGTTCTCCAGCACGACCGCGTTGTCATCAGGCAACATCAGTTGCTCCAGTGCAACGGCTGGGCGGCCTTTGGCAAGCGGCGCACGCTCCCGGCTGATCAACAGCGCACTGCCGTAGTTGGCGGTATCATTCTTGCGCGGCAACAAATAAGGCAAGGGGGGGTCTGGTAGGCGAGCTTCGACACCTTCAATCAGTTGCATGAACACCAGCAGCGCCCCATCGTCGTCCGGGCTTGAACCACCGCCCGCCCCTGCGGGTGCTTGCTGCGCAAGCACGTCGATGCGAGTGGTGGACAAGGCGCTATGCCCGAAAATGTCAAACGCCACCACCGGCAATGGGCTGGTGATAACCCACTCGTACTGCAATTGTTCGAGGATGAACGCTCCCATCATCCGCGCAGCGGTGCCATTGCCGCCCAGCGTGCACGTGGCTTCGCTGCTACCGGTAAGGTCGAGCACAACCTGGTACTTGTCCAGATACGCGTGTGGCTGCACTTTCAGGCGCCCATACACTTCGAACTGATAACCCAGACCCATTTCCAGCACATGGCTTCTTCTGAATTGCTCGACGTTGGCCGACATGAGCGTCGACGAAACACACTGCCCGGTGATCAACTCCATACTCACCCGCACCTGGGTCGAAGCACCTGAGGCGCCTTTGAAAGACAACTGCGGCGGGCCCAGGGTGAGGTTTTCGAAGGCCACCTTTTCAGTGCGGGCGGTGGGGTCGATAAAATACTCACCCTCGATGATCGGCAAGCCACCACGCAGATCGAATTGCTCGACAAAATGGGCCTGCAACGCAACGTTGACAGCATCACGGCCTAGCGCCAGTACCGCGCCCCAGGACTGCATGCTGTCGCCTTTTCCCAACTCTTTGAGCAATGCCTCTTTGGTATTGGTAGTCATGGTCAGGTCCTCGCCGCACTAGGGTTGTTGAAGGCTTTTTTCACCACTTCCATGGCCTCGATCTGCTCCGCAGTGTAAGTAGCGTTGGCGTTCTTGCTATTGATGGCCTGGTTCACCTCATGGAACGCCTGAGCTTCTTCAGGGGTGTACGGGATTGGCAGAACAGCGTAATTCCACTGACCTGAATCGGGCCCGACACCGGCAATGATCACGTAATCGCCTTCGTCCAACCCCGGCTTGTAGATACCCGTGCCCTCATCAATAGTTTCTTTGCCCTTGGCCACGAACCATTTTGTCTTGTCAGGAGGCAGGGCTTGCTCCTCTTCTCCCCAAGGCTGAACGGTCAGCACCAGTTTCAGCGCACCATCTTCCTGTGCCTCCACATTCACAGTTGCAGAAGTCGGCTTCCAGAGAACCGTGATATCGATGGTTTCGGTACGACTACCACGGGTGACGTGCACCTGGTCCAGTTGCATGAACGTGCCAAGTTCCGGCCCGGTTGTAGGGTCGCGCAGGGGTGCGACATACACCTTAACTTGCTTGTCCCTGGGGATCTTCAACTCGTCATATTCGTCATCTTTAGGGTCACGCAGCTCACCTTTGAAACCGGCACCCGGGGCCCAGACCAATTCCGAATCGACACTTCCCCCCTCCAGCACATAGCGTTGCGGTTGGTCGGAGGTGGAATAGAGTGCATTAAGTAGCATCGGCCTTACCGATACGGACTTAGCCACTACAGTGAACAGGGCGCTGCTGCTGGTTTCGCCCACCGTTGCGGTGATGATGACCTGACGGAACGTGCCAGTAATGGCATCCGCTTTGGGCGCGTTGTATATGTCGCCGACAATTTTGCCCACCTGCTCAGGGTCTTCGGGCTCTTCCGGCTCTTCCGGCTCTTCTGGCTCTTCTGGCTCTTCTGGCTCTTCTGGCTCTTCTGGCACCGCCTTCACTGTCCACTCCACCACAACCCCAGCCGGGGGTTCGGGCGTGAGGGTAAGCTTTTGCGTACCCCCGGCGATGAGAGTTTTCTCGATCGGCTCGATCGCGAAGGCAGTCAGGGTGGGGGCCAGGTCGCCCAGCATCGTCACATCGCCAGGGGTGGCGAAAGTATCAGCTACGGAGCGTTGACCGTTGCGAAAGAGCAGGCCGTTGAGGCGCAGGGAGTCAACAACTTCAATCTTTCCCGCCAAACGCTCGAAAACCTCTTCAAATCGGCTATTCAAGTAGCGCAGGAACTGGATAAGAACGTCATTTTCGCCATACTCATCGAAGTCAATATCCCAGCCACCGTCAGTGACTACGTCGCTCTTAGTGAGGCTGTACACGCCGCCTTCCGTACTGATTACGAAGGAGCAGGATGCACGAAAATCAACATTCAAATCTATCTCCCTATTCTCCCAACCATGGCCCCAATTTTCCCTAGTCCTAATAGCCCTCGGAAGAACTCCTGCAAAACTCCATGTGCAATCGATTTTACCAGGAGCGAAAGAAAACAAGAGCCGACCTAGATTGGCTGCAACTGTCAAGACAATCTTAACACGTGGCACATCTATAACGACCCAACTCCCTTCAAAGCTAATCGTGCCCGCGTCCACCCCGACATAGAAGCCCGACTCATTTTTCTTGTACGTTAACTCATTGGGGACGTAAGCCGTACCAGCAAGCCCCTCCAACAAACTATTAAAAACATTTTTCACCCACACTTCGTCACTCAGGACAATATTCAAAGAATACGGAACACCCGACTGCCGCTGAGGCAGCAAATACGGCATATCCCCATCGTCCACAGGAAAGCTACCATTTTTGGCGTCATTGAACGCTACCCCCACAATGATCGCACCGTCGTCCAGCTCTGCCTGGCTCGTACTGGCCACCAGGTTCCCCGCCTTGCCCAGGGAGTGCGTGCGCACCCTGAAGGAGGTCGGCTTCAATAGATTTTCAACAGGCGCAAGCTTATTCAACTCCCAAATTTGCTCGCCCCGCTCGGGATTCTTAAACTCTGCCTCAATCAACTGCCCCAACTTGATATTCAGTTCTTCCCATTGGCTCACTTCAAAGTAATAAGCAGCGCTATCCGACAAGTCCAGATACACGCGACCGTCGCCATCAACCACCCCACCTTTGCCCTCCATGAGATTGATGTTCATCTTCACGCGGGGCGCGGTCAGCGGGTCAAGGTGCGAGATACCCACCAGCGTTGGCCACCGTGCACCTGGCTCCTGGCTCCATTCGGTCAGCTTGCCGTCCACCACTGGCATACTCACGGTGGCCTTCGAGCTGCCTATACTCGAGTTCTCGAACGACAGTACCGGTGGACCGAAGGTAAAGTTGGACAGCCGGGAAAACTTGCCGCTCTCCGTCTCCATGTCAGCCGTTAGCGGTTTGATCCAGGCCTCTCTACCGGCGCGCTCAATATGCTCCTGCATCAACAGAAGGTTTGCTTTTTTGCGGTCATAGACCAAAAGCGCACCCCACCCACGGGCTCGAGGCGCCCCTTTCAAATACTCGTAATATTGCTCTAATGTTGGTCTGGCCATGATAGTTCTCCATATAACCTTGAGGCCATCTACTGAATCCTCGTTCCGACACCAATGCACCGCGTCAAAGTCATAGGCTTCACCGGCAGCACTACGACCGAACTAACGCACCTGCACGCGGTCATTTCTCGCCATGCCCGTGTACTTGATTAAGTCTTCACGGGGTCACCGGCCAATGCATCCACATCGATTTCATTGAATGCAGTTAGGCCCTCAAGCGTGGGCGACTCCAGCTCCAGAGCCTTGCCTTGATCTAGCCGCCCATTCATGTCGAGCAGTTCCAAAAAGTGTTGAGGGCCTGCACGCCGTGTGGATAAGCAGACGCACTCCGCCTTTTGCCAGCTCTTCGGGCAATGCCTCTTTGGTAATGGTGGTCATGGTCAGGTCCTCGCCGCACTCTGGTTGCTGAAGGCTTTTTTCACCACTTCCATGGCTTCGGTCTGCTCCTCAGTGTGAGGAGCGTTGGCGTTCTTGCCATTGATGGCCTGGTTCACCTCATGGAACGCCTGAGCTTCTTCAGGGGTGTACGGGATTGGCAGAACAGCGTAATTCCACTGACCTGAATCGGGCCCGACACCGGCAATGATCACGTAATCGCCTTCATCCAACCCCGGCTTGTAGATACCCGTGCCCTCATCAATAGTTTCTTTGCCCTTGGCCACGAACCATTTTGTCTTGTCAGGGGGCAGGGCTTGCTCCTCTTCTCCCCAAGGCTGAACGGTCAGCACCAGTTTCAGCGCACCATCTTCCTGTGCCTCCACATTCACAGTTGCAGAAGTTGGCTTCCAGAGAACCGTGATATCGATGGTTTCGGTACGACTACCACGGGTAACGTGCACCTGGTCCAGTTGCATGAACGTGCTAAGTTCCGGCCCAGTTGTAGGGTCGCGCAGGGGTGCGACATACACCTTAACTTGCTTGTCCCTGGGGATCTTCAACTCGTCATATTCGCCGGCTGCAGGGTCACGCAGCTCACCTTTGAAACCGGCACCCGTGGCCCAGACCAATTCCGAGTCGACGCTTCCTCCCTCCAGCACATAGCGTTGCGGTTGGTCGGAGGTGGAATAGAGTGCATTAAGTAGCATCGGCCTTACCGATACGGACTTGGGCACTACAGTGAACAGGGCACTGCTGCTGGTTTCGCCCACCGTTGCGGTGATGATGACCTGACGGAACGTGCTGGCAATGGTGTCTGCTTTGGGCGCGTTGTATACGTCGTCGACGATTTCGCCCAACTGCTCAGGCCCCTCGGGGTTTTCGGGGTCGCCTGGCAGCGCCTTGACTTCCCATTTCACCTCTTCGCCAGGCTGGGGTTCGGGGGTGAGGGTAAGCGGATGCGTGGCCCCGGCGAGGAGAGTTATCTCTATCGGTTCGATCGCGAAGGCAGTGAGGGTGGGGGCCAGTTCGCCTAGCATCGAGACATCGCCGGGGACCGACAACGTGTCCATGACCGAGCGTTGACCGTTGCGGAAGAGCAGGCCGTTGAGCCGCAGGAGGTCAACCACTTCTACGCGGTTGGCGAAGGAACCGGACGCCCTAGCAAGTGCAGCCCAAATTTCATCCTTAGTGGTTGGAACATACTCTTGGTATTCATCGAACACGTCACTGTCCCAGCCCTCAAGCCATACATCACCCCGAAGCCTCAACCCCCCTCTCACCAAAGCAAGGACGGAGCCTGTCTTATCAAGCTTAATCGTCATCTCCGCCCCAAGATTAGATTTGAGCACCGGCCACCAGACCACAGCACAACCTGCTCCGGCCATGTCACGTTCTAGAACACCAATTGAATCTTCAGACTTCCAGTCAACGTGGATACCGTCGTCATCCACAGTAAATTCATAAGCCCCCACCGCACCCTCAGGTGCAATAATCGCACTCCAAGTGGTCCCCTTGATCGGCCCACCCGATACCTTCAATAAATGCTTTTTTGCCTGACAACGGATCCGACACCCAGTCCCCCCAACAATAAAGCCATTGGCATCGCGCTTATACTCGAACCCAGAAGAGACAACATCAGTCATTGCTCCGAGAAGCGTTGAAAACACCTGTTTAAGCCACACTTCGTTAGACAGCACAACGTTCATCGAGTATGAACCACCCGCCTCGCGTGCGGGCAGTAAATACGGCATATCCGCATCGCCGCCAGGAAAATGACCATTCGGGTCGTCATTGAACGCTACACCCACAATGATCGCACCTTCATCCAGGTCTGCCTGGTTCGTACTGGCCACCGAGTTTCCCGCCTTGCCCAGGGAGTGCGTGCGAACCCTGAAGGTGGTCGGGTTCAATAGGTTGTCCACAGGCGCCAGCTTATTCAATTCCCAAATTTGCTCGCCTCGCTCGGGATTCTTGAACTCTGCCTCAATCAACTGCCCCAACTTGATATTCAGTTCTTCCCATTGGCTCACTTCAAAGTAATAAGCAGTGCTATCCGACAAGTCCAGATACACGCGACCATCGTCATTAACCACCCCACCTTTGCCCTCCATGAGATTGATGTTCATCTTCACGCGGGGCGCGGTCAGCGGGTCAAGGTGCGAGATACCCACCAGCGTTGGCCACCGTGCACCTGGCTCCTGGCTCCATTCGGTCAGCTTGCCGTCCACCACTGGCATACTCACGGTGGCCTTAGAGCTGCCTATACTCGAGTTCTCGAACGACAGTACCGGTGGACCGAAGGTAAAGTTGGACAACCGGGAAAACTTGCCGTTCTCCGTCGCCATGTCAGCCGTTAGCGGTTTGATCCAGGCCTCTCTACCGGCGCGCTCAATATGCTCCTGCATCAACAGAAGGTTTGCTTTTTTTCGGTCATAGACCAAAAGTGCACCCCACCCACGGGTTCGAGGCGCCCCTTTCATATAGTCGTAATATTGCTCGAGTGTTGGTCTAGCCATGGCAATACTCCATATAACGTAGCGGCACGGCCTCTCTGGGCCCTGCACGCAAGAAAAGCAAACAGCCCGAATAAAATTACCGATTAAGCTTCGTCGACTGCGACCGGAATTTCAAATAAAACGCTCCATCATTGAAACTCACACAAGCATACAAAGTGAAGTTATCGCCTACCGACAGCTTTAGGAGTTCGGACTTGGGCAACCATTCATCATTCACGCCATTACGCACTTCGGCGTCCGTAATTGGCTTTCCGTCCCGAACAATATACTGCACAGCCTCACCCCGAGGGTTCACCCCTTCCATCACGATGGTCAGCAGTTGCCTCTTGTCAATAAACGGCCAGGTAATCATGTTCAACCTGGCTCCAGCTTCAGGCAACCGGCCGAGGTAAACGGGGCCATCAGTCAAATCGACCGTCGGCAGCGTTGCACGATCCAATGGTTTGATACGCAACATGTAAGGCTTCGAATCGATGTACGTGCCGGTATCCTTGTTCGACAGCCTATAGAACACTTCGAACCGCCAACTGGTATCCACAGAGGTACGCCCCATGTTGCCAGGCACCTGTTCGGGCGGAATAAGGAAACGCAACGGCTCGTCCGGGGCGGCAGGCTTTTCGGCCACGTATTCGCCAAGCGGCCCAATACCAACCCAATGCACCTGCGCCTCCTCATCCGGCAACATGATGCCGCGCGGCACATTGACGTAAACACCTGATGTAGACAGATCAGCCAATATATGGCCGCTGCCCGCTGCACCATCCCTTGAAACGCCCTCAATCACCGGCACCTCCAGCATGCGTGCATCTTCCACGGTAACTAGCAAAACGTCTGAACGCAGTGCTTCACCTTCTCGCCCATACAGGTAAGAGACGCTCACATCGGTGCCCTGGCTGAAAGCCAGCATTGTCGGGCTGATATGAAACGGGATCGAAGCGGCTGCCCGGGTGCTAGGGTCGACCCGCGCCGATCGCATGTGCAGGTGGCCTCCGGGGACGGACCACTGCACGGTGAGGTAGTCTGAATCTGCAATGCCAGGATAAGCCGGCAGCTTGACCAGCAGGCCATCGGGGAAGCTCAGCGGGTCCAGCGGCTGGCCTTCGACGTACCCATCGATCGTGGGTTTGCCAAGATAGCCTGGTAGGGCGCTGCCGGATTTGACCTCCAGCCGTTGCACAGGCGATTTCAAATCCCCACCCACTGCAAATGCGATCTCATAGAAGGCAAGTACATAGCCTGGGTCAATCCAGTAAAAGTATTCATTGGGTACCGCGCCACTGATTGCGCTTTCTCCGAAATGCTCCTCTGCGACGGTTACTTCTTCTTCCCACGTGTCGTCGAGCTTACCGTCCGGCTCATAGCATTCGACTGTCAGGGTAACCTTGTCACCTATCTGCATCGCCTGATAGGGGGGCACTACAACACGCATCCCTGAACTCGGGAGCTTGTCAGGCTGAATAATCAAGCCATGGGAGTCTACCACTTGCAGTACAGACAGCGTTTCATCTTGTCCGCGGTCCCTTACCCCGATATAACAAAAGGTTCGTAATGATGTTGCTATTTGCGGGGAGTCCTTCGGCTTACTAGTGTAGGAATAAAAGGCCTCCCCCCCCTCGGCACCTTTGATATAGTCGTAGCCAATTTCGACTTCGAAGCCATTTGCTAAATCCCAACTCTGAACGACATGCACTCCGTCATGGTCCCAGGCGTCACCGGCAGCGCCACGACCGAGCCAAAGCATCTCAACCGTGTCCTGTACCGCCATGCCCGTGTACTTGATTAAGGTCTTCAGCGGGCGACCGGCCAATGCATCCACATCGATTTCATTGAATGCAGTTAGGCCCTCAATCGTGGGCGCCTCCAGCTCCAGAGCCTTGTCTTGATCTAGCCGCTCATTCATGTTGAGAAGCTCCAAAACTGCTGAAGGCTTTTTTCACCGCTTCAAAGGCCTTGATCTGCTCCTCAGTGTAAAGAGCGTTGGCGTTCGTGCCACTCATGGCTAGGTTCACCTCATCGAACGCCTGGGCTTCTTCAGGGGTGTATGGGATCGGCAGAACAGCGTAATTCCACTGACCTGAAACGCGCCCGACACCGGCAATGATCACGTAATCGCCTTCATCCAACCCCGGCTTGTAGATACCCGTGCCCTCATCAACAGTTTCTTTGCCCTTGGCCACGAACCATTTTGTCTCCGCAGGAGGCAGGTCTATCGACCCGTGTTCCCAGTCGGCAACGTTCAGCACCAGTTTCAGCGCTCCACCATCCAGTGCCTCCACCTTCAAAGTTGCAGAGGCCTGCGCCCAGAGAACCGTGATATCGATGGTTTCGGTACGACCTCCACCAGTAACGTGCACCTGGTCCAGTTGCATGAGCGAGCCAAGTACCGGTCCAGTTGCCGGTTCGCGCAGGGGGGCGACATAGACCTTAACTTGCTTGTCCCTGGGGATCTTCAACTCGTCATATTCGTCCTCTATAGGGTCACGCAGCTCACCTTTGAAACCGTCACCCTTGGCCCAGACCAATTCCGAATCGACACTTCCCCCCTCCAGCACATAGCGTTGCGGTTGGCCGGGGTTGGAATAGAGTGCATTAAGCAGCATCGGCCTTACCGCTACGGACCTGGGCACGACAGTGAACAGGGCGCTGCTGCTGGTATCGCCCACCGTTGCGGTGATGATGACCTGACGGAACGTGCCAGTAATGGTGTCCGCCTTGGGCGCTGTGTATATGCCGTCGACGATTGCGCCCAACTGCTCAGGCCCCTCGGGGTTTTCGGGATCGCCTGGCAGCGCCTTGACTTCCCATTTCACCTCTTCGCCAGGCTGGGGTGCGGGGGTGAGAGTTAGCGGATGCGTGCCCCCGGCGATAAGAGTTTTCTCGATCGGATCGATCGCGAAGGCAGTGAGGGTGGGGGCCAGTTCGCCTAGCATCGTCACATCCCCAGGGGTGGCGAGCGTATCAGCTACGGAGCGTTGCTCATTGCGAAAGAGCAGGCCATTGAGGCGCAGTAGGTCAACAACTTCGAGCCTCCCCGCAAATTCATCGAAAACCTTCCCAGCGTGGCCCTCTACAAAACTTATAAAACGGGCCCACCTCTCTGTTACTTCTTCGGGATCTAACTTAAACCCGCTCCAATCACCGCCAACGAGTACCTTACCCTTAGACAGCGTCGCTACGCCGCCCTCCAAACCTATTGAGAAAGAGCAGGACGCATGAAGATCAAGTCCCAATGGAACTTCATGTTTCTCCCAATAACCCTCGACATTTATCTCCACCCGAATACCATTCTCAATTTCCCCTGCATAATGCCACTTGAGATCAAGCCTACCAGGAGCGAAAGACACCGTGAGCTGGCCTAAATCGCCATAGATATAGAATTCACACCTCAAATTGGAATTATGCACCATCGTATGTTGCGACTGAAACTTAATCGCTCCCACATCTGCCTCAGAAATGAAGCCCAGCGCATTTTTTCTGTACGTAATCTCGCTGGGGACGAATTCCGTATCAGCAAGACCGCCCAACAAACTACTTAAAACGTTTTTTGCCCACACTTCGTCACTCAGAACAACGTTCAAAGAATACGGAGCACCCGACTGCCGCTCAGGCAGCAAATACGGCATGTCCTCATCCCCCCCAGGAAACCCACCATTCGGGGCGCCATTGAACGCTACACCCACAATGATCGCACCGTCGTCCAGCTCTGCCAGGCTCGTACTGGCCACCGGGTTACCCGCCTTGCCCAGGGAGTGCGTGCGAACCCTGAAGGTGGTCGGGTTCAATGTGCCCTCGACAGGTGCCAGCGTATTCAACACCCAAATTTGCTCGCCCCGCTCGGGATCCTTGAACTTCTTCGCAATCAAATCACCCAACTTGATGTTCAGTTCTTCCCATTGGCTCACTTCAAAGTAATAAGCAGTGCTATCCGACAAGTCCAGATACACGCGACCGTCTTCACCAACTACACCGCCTTTGCCCTCGTTGAGCTTGATGTTCATCTTCACGCGGGGCGCGGTCAGCGGGTCAAGGTGCGAGATACCCACCAGCGTTGGCAACGTCGCACCTGACGCCCGGCTCCATTCGGTCAGCTTGCCGCCCACCACTGGCATACTCAAGGCGGCCATCGAGCTGCCTATGTTCGCGTTCTCGAACGACAGTACCGGTGCACCGAACGTAAAGTTGGACAGCCGGGTAACTTTTCCGTTCTCCGTCTCCGTTTCACCCGATACCGGTTCGATCCAGGCCTTTTTATCGGCGCGCAGAATATGCTCCTGCATTAGCAGAAGGTTTGCCTTTTTGCGGTCATAGACCAAAAGCGCACCCCACCCGAAGGTTCGAGGCGCCGCTGCCAAATACTTGTAATATTGCTCCAGTGTTGGTCTAGCCATGACAGATCTCCATATAACGTAGCGGCACGCCCTCTCTGGGCCCTGCACTCAAAAAAAGTAAACAGCCCGAATAAACAATTAAAAGAAGTGTTGAGGGCCTGCACGCTGCTTGGATAAGCAGGCACACTCGTCGAGCAGATTAATAAACAGAGCGTTAACGGCGCTGCTCCAGCCTGTCACCCACCTTGGTTGCTCGCCACAACAGTTTTAGAGGAGTCTCCCCTGCTGCACAACTGGCAAAAATAACAGGTAGCCCGCACGCCACCCCTGGCGGTGGGGGTAGGCGTACCTGGTAATTCTGCCAGGTGCGCACATCATTTTTTTATCCTAGTCTTCGCGGCAGACCAGTTGTTTCGAACTAAGCCTGACGCCCTCGCGGCAGTGAGAGGGAGCGCCAACTCGCGCCCCCGAACATGCCCGGTATAGGCCCCATAGCTTCACACCGGCTATTAAACGCATAGCGCACACTCAGGAACCCTGCAATCATGGCAACTACATCGAATGCCTTCAATTTTTCAAGTTTCATGCAGAGCAGTGTCGACCCCCGTACTGGCCTGTACACGCTGTCCATTGCTCTTCCGGCCTTGAACGCCAATGACCTGTGCGGCCCCGACCTGCCCTTGCAATTGAGCTTTAACCCAATGAGCAAAGATAACAAAGGGTTTGGTATCGGCTGGAGCCTGAAACTCAGCAGTTTCAAGATCGACCCCGGCATGCTCTCGCTGCACACGGGTGAATCCTTCCTAGTTGCAGACAACGGCCCTGGCAACAAGCCCGTTATCGTAGAAAAAAAAATAGACAGCTTTCACTTCAGCAATATCAGCACAGGCAATAAAGAGCGCTTTCGTATTGCACATAAAGGCGGCCTGGTCGAAATACTCGAGCCCCAGGAAAATGATACTACTGTCGCCGTGCCTACGCGCGTCATCGGGCCTTCTGGCCACGGTATCACCCTATGCTACGACAATAAGACCCCGAGCAAGGTACGCCTAGAACACATCACCGATGACACTGGCCGTATACTGCTGGAAATAAAATACCCCACAGACTTTCGGACGGAGCTTACGTTCAACCCGAACACCCGCAGCTCGGCCCGGTACACACTGGACCTGCATCAAGAAAAACTGCAAAAAGTCACCCTACCTACATCAAGTGAAGAATACTGGGAACTGGACTACGACTTTTACGACGGATTCCCCTTCCTGACCAGCGTCGAAAACCCTGACAAAGGTGTGGAGACGATCACTTACCACGAAGGTACTGGAGGCCATAAGTACCCTGGTATCGCACGGTATCTACCTTCAGTTGATGAGCACTGGGTCAAGCCTGATATACGGAAGGAGAGCACTCACATACTTACGAAATACACATACTCCACCGACAACTTCCTGGGCAACGGCACAGGCCTGACTTACGGAAACGAAGACGGCACGGACCAACTCTACCGCTATACAGGCACTACCTTTAAATACAGCTCTACCGCCAAGCATTATCGGAATAAAGACGTCTACCGGACGGTCGTAAGCACATTTAACCGCTTCCATTTGATGACGTCCCAGGTCACCACAGACAATGGCTGCATCGAGACCATTACAACGAAGTATCACGAAGTAGATAACCTAGAATTCAAATACCAGCCTGAGCACTTCCAGCTTCCAGACACCGTGACAAAATCCTGGACGAAGGCGGATGACCCAATGGTAGGCGACTACGAGCAAACGAAAACCACATACGACCGCTATGGCAACGTGTTGACGGAACTCAAAGCCGACGGCACGCGCATGGTGCGCGAGTATTACAGTGGTGCGGATGACCCGGAGGAATTCGAACGCAACCTCAAGTCCGTCGTCATCTACCCTGCCGCCCCGTCCAGCCCGGGCGAACCGCAGGCCCAGATCATAAGCAGCGAATTCTTCTAGATTAAACTGACGGCACTGCAACAGGTTGACCCCGACCTGACAATGCCAGGATGGATGTCGCTGGAACGGGAAGCTATCTTCGAAGGCGAGGGCGATGCGCGCCAGTTGCTGCACACCAAAATTCGCAACTATCTGCATAAACCCGACACCCCGTTCCTGCATGGCCGGGTGGACGAACAAGAAACGCGAATCAACGATGCAAGCACCACCAGCAAGTGGAATTACAAAAAGGTCGAGGACGGCAATGGCGAGCTCACCTGGAGTTGCAGCACCGAAACCTTTACTGATCATACCCACACGCTAGCGAAAAAAACGGCCACCACCTATTCCCTGCACAACGGCCAGGTGGTATTGGAGCACGATGCCAATAACGTATTTACAAGCTATGAGTATGACGTACTGGGCCGTGTAACCGCGGAAGTCGCGAACCCTGCCGGCCATGCCACCAGACGCACCACGGTCTACACGCAGCTCGAAGAAGATGGGCGCAAACGTAGTTGTGAGGAAGTCACCGACAGCAAGAAAGTCGTCACCCGCACCGTATTCGATGGCTGCCACCGCCCCATCCGGGAAGAGCGTAAAGCCTGGGACGCCGTGACAAAAGAGGTCGTGACGCGCAAGGTAGCCGAGCTGGACTATGACTCGGCGGGCCGCCTGGTGAGCGAAATCGGCTATGACTACCTGCCGGACAAAGACGGCAAGCCACAGCCGCGCGTGCTCGAGTTGAAGTCAAGCTACGAGTACGACGGCTGGGGCCAACTGTGTGAAGAAGTGCGCCCTGACGGCATCAAGGAATGTATCGACGCTACGCCGCTCGAGCCTGGTGGCCAACTGGTCACCCGCTGGATCGAAAGCCCGAAAGCGCCCGGGCAGAGGCTGCAACAGACCGTCAGCAAGCTCAACCGCTTCAGCAAACCGGTTTACGAGTACCGCCTGCTGGAGGAAGAAGTGGATCCCCCTGAGGGAGGCAAGCAACGGGTTACACGCAGGGCCGGCCACACTGACTTCACCTACGACGGGCTCGGCCGCTGCCTGAGCCGGACCGAAACTATCCTGGACCCGAAAGACGACAACGAGGTCATCAAACGCACCAGCAAGTTCACCTATGACGCCTTGGGCCGCATGACTACCAATCAGCGGCCAGATGGCTCGACCTTGATACGCACGTTCGCCCCCCACAGCATGGGCGAACTCGTCACTGAACTGCAGTTGAAAGAGAAAAAAGACAAACCTGTGCAGATGCTCTGCGAGCGCAAGTTCGACGGGCTTGGCCGCCTGGTGAGCATGACCGTGGGTTCGCGGGTGGAGGAATACACCTATCAGGGCCTGACCCAGTTGGTCGACAAGCGCACGGCGTTCAGCCTGGTGGCCACAAACAAAGGCACCCGCAAGCGGGTGATCAGCTATAAGTACAAGCCAGAACTGACCGAGCAACCCAGCGAGCTTATTGCAAAACTGGAGGACGAGGACGGCCGTACCCGCCAGGAGGAGCAGCAGAGCGCAGACTTCGTGTATCACCCCGAGAGCGCAGAAATTACCCACGCCAACAATGCATTGGGTAAACGCAGTTATAAGTACACCGACCAAGGCGACATTAGCGAAGAACACCTGACTGAGACTGAGGGTACGCCTTACAGCGTCACTTACCAGCACTCCTGGCAAGGCCTGCCGACACAGCGCAAGCACAGCGATGGCCAAGCCTGCGACTATGACTTCGATGACCACGGTCGGCTGGTATCGGTGGTACAGGGCAATCTCAAGTCGACGCTGACCTACGCCGAAGACACCGGCCTGCTGGAGACCACCGAAACCCGCGACACCAGCAACGCCGACGCGCAACAGCAACATGTGACACTGTGCACCCAGCACTATGACAGCCTGGGCAGGGAAACCCGCCGCACCTTGTGCGTCAACGGCCAGGCACGCCAGCTGGTACAAGTGTGGCTGGACAACGACATGCTGCATTCGCGAACTCTGTGGCAAGACGGGCAAAAACTGCGTGAGGAAAAGTACGAGTATGACAATCTTGGCCGCCTGAGCAAATACGATTGCCCTGTCGAAACCGCCAGCGGCCGGCAGATCACAACCCAGATGTTCCAGTTCGACGCGGTAGACAACATCATACGCTGCCGCACAGTGTTCAATGACGGCGATAGGGACACTGCGTACTTCACCTACAGCGCTCATGACATCTTCCGACTGGAAAAGGTCACCCATGATGTGCCACCTGAAGGCTACCCGGAAGAACAGACCTTCAGCTACGACGAACTGGGCAACATGCTCAACGATGAGCGCGGCAATACCTTGTACTACGACAGCCTTGGCCGCCTGCAGCAGGTGCAGGACGCCAACCGGCAGGTGACGGCGCAGTACCGCTATGACGGGCATGATCAGCTGCTGTACTCGGGCAATGACGCGAAGATGCAGCGCCGCTACCTGGGCCATAGCCTGGACAGCATATTGGAAGACGGCCTGCTCACCGAGTACCTGCACGCCGGCGGCCAACCTCGGGCACAACAACAAGCCGGCAAAGCCACACTGCTGCTTACCGACCATGCAGGCAGCGTGAACACCGAGTACGATGCCGACGGTACGCGCCATGCCCACTACGCCCCGTACGGTGAACAACTGCCCGAGGACGCCGGGCAGCCCCTGCGCAGCCTGCTGGCCTTCAACGGCGAAGCCCGCGAGCGCGCTTTGGGCTGGTACCTGCTGGGCAGCGGCTACCGCGCCTACAACCCTGGCCTGATGCGCTTCCACAGCCCAGACTCGATGCCGCCTGAGGAGGCCGGCATCAACCCGTACGTGTATGCCCTGGGCAATCCGGTTTACTGGCACGACCCCACCGGCCATCGCGGTGAACCCGTGACCCGTGGCCGCCAGGCACCGCTGGAACTGCGCAGAGAAGACACACCCAACGTACCTTGGTATGCCTGGTTGGGCGTCGCTGCTCTCGCCGCCATTTTCGTCGTAGGGGTGCTCACCGTGCCGTGGTCGCTTCCGGCCGCCATCAGCGCGGGTGCCAACCTCGCTGCTGCGGGCCTGGCGGGGGTGGCGACATACTACACGTACGAAAACCCGGAACTTTCGGGCATGCTGCACAACTTCTCGAATGTGTTCTCCGTTATCGGCATGTTTGCGGGCGGATTTGCGGCTGGGGCTACGAAAGCGGCAAAGTCGGCTGCCAAGGGTGCTCAAGCGGCGCCCGCAACTACCAATGCTAGTGTGGTAACAAATATTGATAACCGAACATACACCTTCATACAAAAGACCTCAGGTAGAATTCAGCCCAGCCGTACTCGTGCGTCTATTCGCGCAATAACTGAGCCTGGGACGTCATCACCTGTGAGATCAAGGTCGCCGTCGATGTCCTCCACAAGCAGTAGGGCTTCTAGCACGTCTTCTCAGGCGAGTAACACGGCTTCTCAGGCGAGTAACACTTCTCGGACAAGTTCCTCCACAGTCTCTCAGACGAATGTCGTTAGCAGCGCAACCGGCGCAGCATCGTCCCCCCATGGCTTCAAGCTTGATCTGACAACACTGAGCGAGGACAATAGGTACATATTGCATACTGCTAATGACGGAAGTTTCTACACTGCCCCACCTAACGCGACCAAGTAATTTTGGACACCGGTAGGCCAGTTCACCCCTCACCCTAACGGGTTATACGTCTCGCTGCCTCTGGCAGCGAGACGCCTCATCAAGCATCAAGATAACCACCAGAACATCCTTTTATCCCAAGAAATCAGAAGCCTTTTCCTACATCCCCAGCCCTGACGGCCCTCTAACCTGCCCCCGCCTTTTCAACGTGACCCGGCAGACAACTGCCTGCACGCCCCGTCATTCGCTTCAGGCGCCTGCCACGAGCCCACTGTGCATCGTCCGTCGGCGCCGCCCAGGACACGCTCATGCTCCAGCTCGAACGGCGCAGGCTCTTGCCGTTGCGCCCGCGCCTCGCCCCGCTGCCGCCACTGCTTGGCGGCTGCCTGGCATTGGCCCTTGCCCACCCTGCCTTGGCAGCCCCGTCCGACATTGCCTTCCAGCCCGGCTTCATGCGCCAGGCCCCCGGCCAGTCCGCCGAGGCCGGGGCCTTGGCGCTGCAAAACCTGGCCGCGCAGGCACTCCTGCCGCCGGGGCGCTACCGGGTACAGGTCTCGCTCAACCTCAGCCCCCTGCACGAACAGGACATCGACTTCATTGAGGGCCCGAATGGCAAAGGGTTGCAGCCCTGCCTGACGGCCGAACTGCTACGCACCCTCGAGCTGCGCGAGCAGGCCCTGGAAACACCCCTGCCAGTCGACGACAGCTGCGTGGACCTGGCGCAGCTGGTAACACACGCCAGTGCCGATTTCGACCCCGCACAGTTGCACGTGTCGCTGTCGATCCCGCAAATCGCCCTGCGCCAGGACCGTACGGGCAGCGTGCCCGAGGCCCGCTGGAGCAACGGCATCAACGCCGCCTTCATCAGTTACCAGGCTTCGGCCCAGCACAGCAGCCAGCGCGATGGCCGCAGCCGCAGCAGCCAGGACCTGTACCTGAACAGCGGCGTTAACCTGGGGCCCTGGCGCCTGCGCAGCAAGCAGGCACTGCGCGAGGAGGCCGATGGGGCACGCCGCTGGACCCGTAGCGACACGTTCGCGCAGCGCGACCTGCCCGGCCTGCAGGCCAACCTCACCCTGGGCGAGACCTTCACCAACAGCGACATGTTCCGCAGCGTGCGCTTCACAGGCGCGCAGGTGGCGTCCGACTCGGGCATGCTGCCCGATGCAATGCAGCATTACGCGCCAGTAATCCGCGGGGTAGCCCAAAGCCGTGCCAAGGTAGAAATCCTGCACAATGGCTACCCCATCTATTCCAGCTACGTTGCGCCTGGCCCTTACGCCATCGACGACCTCAGCGTGGGCTCTGGCCATGGCGAGCTGGAAGTGGTCATCACCGAAGCCGATGGCCAGATCCGCCGCTTTACTCAACCCTACTCGAGCATGGGCAGCCTGCTGCGCGAAGGCGTGTGGCGCTACAGCGCGACCGTGGGCCGCTACGATGGCGCCGAACAACTCGACGATCCGCTGTTCTGGCAGGCCACCCTGGCCCGCGGCGGTGTCTGGGACACTACGCTGTATGGCGGCGTGCTTTCCAGCGAGTACTACAACGCCAGCGTGCTGGGCATGGGCCGCGACATCGGCCAGATAGGCGCTTTGTCGTTCGATGTCACCCGCTCCTCCAGCGCCCTGGGCACCACGCTGGGCGACGCCCAGGGCCACAGCTTTGCCTTGCGCTACGGCAAAAGCTTCCAGAGCCGCACCAACCTGCGCTTCGCCGGTTATCGCTACTCGACCGAGGGCTACCGCGACTTCGACGAAGCGGTGCGGCAACGTAGTAATGCCAGCAGCTACCTTGGCAACCGCCGCAGCCGCCTGGAAGCATCGGTGTACCAGAGCGTCGGTGACCGCAGCGCACTCAACCTGACCTTATCTCAGGACACCTACTGGCAAACCAGCCACCAGCGCCGCCAGTACCAGTTGCAATACACCACCCGCCTGGGCAAGGTCGCGGTCAACCTGTTTGCCTCGCAGGCCCTGGACTCGAAAAACGACGACAGCCGCATGTTCGGCCTGAGCTTGAGCCTGCCACTGGACTTTGGCCGCCAGCATCAGGCGAGCTTCGACGTGCGCAACAACAATGGCCGGACCAGCGAACGCGCCAGCCTCAGCGGCGGCTTGCTGGACAACCAGCTCAGCTACAGCACCTTGCTGGCCAACGACGGCCAGGGGCGTAACAGCGGTGGGCTGTCTATCAACTACCAGGGCAGCCAGGCCAGTGTCGGCATGGGCTACAACGAAGGCAACGACTACCGCAGCATGTCGGTGAACGCCAGCGGTGCCGTGATGCTGCATGGCGACGGCCTGGCGTTTGGCAGCCACCTGGGCGAAACCATGGCCTTGGTCCACGTGCCCGATGTGTCCAGCGTCGGCGTACAGAACACCCCCTCGGCGCGTACCAATACCCAGGGTTATGCACTGGTGCCGTACCTGCGCCCCTATCGGCTGAATTCACTGGTACTGCAAACCGACGACCTTTCGCCGGAAGTGGTGATTGGCAATGCCAGCCAGCAAGTGGTGCCGCGCCGCGGCGCGGTGGTCAAGGCCAGCTACGAAATCGAGCATGTGGCCCGCCTGGTGCTGACCCTGCGGCAGGCCAATGGCCAACCCGTGCCGTTTGGCGCCCAGGTGCTCGATGCCGATGGCCAGAGCCTGGGTGTGGTCGGCCAGGCCGGCCAGGCGCTGGTGTCTACCCGCATCACAGGCCCGCAAACAATACGCGTGCTGTGGGGCGAGGCCAGCGATAAAGCCTGCACACTGAACATCGACCCGCAAGCACTCGCACAAGAGAGTGGCTATCGCCTGCAAACCCTGCACTGCCAACTGCCCGTAGCCAGCAGCCAGCCCCTGCTGCCCGGCGACAATACCCAGGAAATGCTCTGATGACCGCGTTCACCTTCAACATCGACCGCAGCTTGCGCCTGACCGCCTGCTGCCTGGCCCTGGGCCTGTTCTCTGGCAACGCTTACGCCACCTGTACGTTCCAGACGGGCGCCACCTACATGACCTACGCGCTTGACATGAAGACATTCTGGGTACCCCGCGATGCCCCAGACGGTACCGTGATCGGCAACTACCCAATGGACGAGTTCAACAGGGAGGGCGCCAGCGTCTCGTGCCGGCCGGACGCTCTCAACCCGCCCAAGGCAAGGCTCACCAATACCGCGCCATTCTTCTCTGGCACCTTGCCCCCCCTGGGTGGCAAGAACATCAATGGCCGCATCCTGGAAACCAACATTCCCGGGATTGGTGTGTACATGGAGCTTGGTTGGCCTTTTGACGGCCGGGCCGGCAACTCCTTCGTCCCTGATCCTGGCACCTCCCCTGTCATACCCTATTCGGGGACCCTGCGAACCCAGCCTTACAACGTCGTTGTGTCGCTTATCAGGGGCAATGCCTGGCTCATCAAGACCGGGCCAATCGCACCCGGCTCCCACGACGTCAACAGCACTGTGTTTCATGGGCAACTGCATAACCTGGGCGAGGTCTTGGAGTACGGCATAACCGCCAAGGTGTACCAGGCGCAGTGTTCGCTGAATTCCAACTCAGTAAGCCAGGGCCTGGTGAACCTCGGCAATTACACCCCTGCCGATTTCACAGGGGCAAACCCCGCGACCCCGCCCGTTCCCTTCCAGATAACACTCAACGAGTGCAAAGACCCCAGCTCCAACCCCGCGAATGTGTACATCGAGCTGGATGGCGCCAATGGCTCGGTGCCGACCGTTCCAGCTGAGGGACGCTTTAGCCTGGGTGGCGCTTCCGATGCCGCCGGGGTTGAAATCCAGCTGCTACGTAGCGATGGCTCGCCCATGCCACTGCAATCGGAGGAAATGGTCAAGCCAATAAGCGTCGGCACTACCCATCTGGACTTCCAGGCGCGCTACTACAAGAGCGCACCAGTGATAACCCCGGGCTTGGCCGAGGGGGGGCTGACCTTTACCGTAAGCTACAAATAACGTGCAAAAAAAGGCCGCAGGGTGAATACCCTGCGGCCTGTGTGACGATAAAAACAAATGATCGGAAACGAAAAAAGACGCCGAAGCGTCTTTTTCGAAGATTCACAAAGTTTGATTCAACCCCGTAAACCTGTATTTGGAGCGGGAAACGAGACTCGAACTCGCGACCCCGACCTTGGCAAGGTCGTGCTCTACCAACTGAGCTATTCCCGCAATTTGAAGCTTTACCGCTAATCGGCGTGAAGCGTCATAAAGACCTTCACCACCACTGCATCGCATAGACGCCACAGTATTTAAACTGGAGCGGGAAACGAGACTCGAACTCGCGACCCCGACCTTGGCAAGGTCGTGCTCTACCAACTGAGCTATTCCCGCAAATGGCGTCCCCTAGGGGACTCGAACCCCTGTTACCGCCGTGAAAGGGCGGTGTCCTAGGCCACTAGACGAAGGGGACACACAACACTTTTCAGTGCGCCAGATATTGAACCTCACGATTCAACCTGGGCTTTCTTTTCCTGCCTCGCCGTTAAGCGTTGCCGGAGAAATTGGAGCGGGAAACGAGACTCGAACTCGCGACCCCGACCTTGGCAAGGTCGTGCTCTACCAACTGAGCTATTCCCGCATTGGCGTCCCCTAGGGGACTCGAACCCCTGTTACCGCCGTGAAAGGGCGGTGTCCTAGGCCACTAGACGAAGGGGACACGCTGCTGGCATTACTGCCTGCTTTCACTCCCTGCCGCGTTTCGCTGTGTGCTTTACGCTGCAAGTGGCGCGCATTCTATGGATGGTTCGAACACCCGTCAACCCCTTTGTAGAAATTTATTTAAATCAATGACTTCCGGGTGGATGGGGGTGCAGATGCGGGCCGCGTTGTCGATATAAAGAGAGGGAGCGCTGTGCTGGCCTCTTCGCGGCTAAAGCCGCTCCCACAGGTACTGCATCACGCTCAAGCTTGGCGCGGGCCCTGTGGGAGCGGCTTTAGCCGCGAGGAGGCCAGCACAGGCGCTGTTCGTCCCCAGGCGAACTCACTACACTCAAGGCTGTAATTCTTCTTCAATGAGGCATTAACGGTGACACCACTTCTGATCACCCTGCTCATCGTGGCGGGCATCGCGTTGCTGATCGTGATCGGCTACCTCAATAATGTGGTCGAAAACAGCAAGCTGGAACGCGCACGGCTGAAGATCGAGCTGGCGGACCGCCTGCGCCGCTGTGGCGAAATCACCGAGACCTTCCCCGGCCAGTTCATGACCCCGGCCTTGAAGCTGTTGCTGACCCGCCTGGAGCTGAACCTCAACCAGCGCCAACTGGCGCTGGACAAGCACAATGCCGAACTCAAGGCGCGCATCGCCGAGCTTGAAGGGCTGATCGCGCTCGGCGACAGCATCCCGGTGAACAACCCACCCAACCCGATCCAGACCGAGGTAAAGGCCAAGGACGTGCGCTTCCTGCTGGAGGCGCTGCACACGCAGATCGTCAAGGCCACCCAGGAGAACGTCCTGCCAACCAGCGAGGGCAAGCACTGGGTCAAGGAGATCCGCCACCTGCTGGTGCTACTGCACATCGAATTCTTCAACAACCTCGGCCAACAGGCCCTGCAACAGGAACAGCCGGGCCAGGCCCGCCTGGCCTTCGAGCGCGGCGTGCAGTACCTGCGCAAGCAGCCGGAACCGAAAGTGTATGAAGAGCAGCTGACGTACCTGGAGAAACTGCTGGCGCGTGCCAATGCCCAGGTGCTGGACCAGATGGAGCCGGCCGAGAACGAGCACAACGAATTGACCGATGGCCTCAAGACCGATGAGGAAGAGACCTGGAAGAAGAAGGTGATCTACGACTGATGCATCAACCTGTACTGGCCTCATCGTGGTCCGACTTGCCCGCGATGAGGCCCGTACAGTCAACACCCATCAGCAGTCAGTCAATTCCAGAAAGGCCGCTGCCAACCGCTCCAGCCCCGCCTGGTCCGCCTCGCTAAACCGCCCGACCTTCGGGCTGTCCAGGTCGAGCACACCAATCAACCTGCCCTCCTTCACCAGCGGTATCACCAGTTCGCTGTTGGACGCACTGTCACAGGCGATGTGCCCCGGGAACGCATGCACGTCCTCGACCCGCTGTGTCTGCCGGCTGGCCGCTGCCGCGCCGCACACACCGCGGCTGAACGGTATGCGCACACAGGCCACCTGGCCCTGGAACGGGCCCAGTACCAGCTCTTCGTTACGGTTGAGGTAGAACCCGGCCCAGTTCAGGTCGGCCACCTGGTTGTACAGGAACGCCGAAAACTGCGCCGCATTGGCGATGAAGTCGCGCTCGTCGGCAAACAGCGCCTGCACTTGCGCAGCCAGCAGGTCATAGCCGTCTAGGCCAGCGCCACTGGCATTGAGGTCGATCATTTATTTCTGCTCCAGCAATTGCAGCCCGACCCAGTAGCGGGCGAACTGATAGGCACAACGGCCATTACGGTTGCCGCGGCCGGTGGCCCAGCGCACGGCGAGGATGTCGAGGGCTTCCGTGCGCTGCCAGGCCAGCCCGGCAGGCTGCGCCAGCTGGCCGATCCAGTGCTCGACCACGCTGAGGAAGTGTTCCTGGGTGAACGGGTAGAACGACAGCCACAAACCAAAACGGTCGGACAAGGCAATCTTGTCTTCTACCGCTTCGCTCGGGTGCAGTTCGCCATCGACCCGCTTCCAGTTCTCATTGTCGCTCTCCTTCTCCGGCACCAGGTGGCGGCGGTTGGAGGTGGCGTACAGCAGTACGTTATCTGGCGCCTGTTCCAGCGAGCCGTCGAGCACGCTCTTGAGCACCCGGTAGTCGCCCTCCCCGGCTTCGAACGAGAGGTCGTCACAGAACAGGATAAAGCGCTGCGGCAGCTTCTGCAGCTGCTCGACCACGCGCGGCAGGTCGGCCAGGTGATCGCGCTCGATCTCGATCAGGCGCAGCCCGGCGCCCGCGTGCTCGGCCAGCAAGGCACGCACCAGCGACGATTTGCCGGTGCCGCGCGAACCCCACAGCAAGGCGTGGTTGGCCGGCAGGCCATTGATGAACTGGTGGGTGTTGCGGCCCAGCTGGTCACGTTGCTTGTCGACGCCGATGAGGTCGGTCAAGCGAATGTCCAGGCTGACCTGCAGCGGCATCAGATAACCGGTGCGGCCATCGCGCTGCCAGCGCGCGGCCAGGGTGGTGGCCCAGTCGATGTCCGGGCGTGGTGCCGGCAACAGCGGTTCGAGACGCGCCAGCACGGCCTCGGCGCGTTCCAGGAAACTATTCAAGCGGGCGTCCATGACGACTCCTAGCAATTCAGGTTCAGGGCTACTGTGCCGGCCTCTCGCGGGTAAACCCGCTGCCACAGGTACGCATATGACCTGTAGGAGCGGGTTTACCCGCGAGAGGCCGGCACTAACAGTTGAGCAATCAAGGCTGAATGTGTGACAGGCCCACCAGCAGCCGGGGTTGATCGGCTATGCTTGCGCAGCGCAAGGGACGTGAAACCGGCTCGGGACCCATGGATATCAAGTTCACCAATCGCCTGTCATACAAGCAAGCCCGGTTGACAGTCCTGGTCGGCTTCATCCTGGGAACATTGCTCAGTCTCATCCAGATCGGCATCGATTATGCCAGCGAAGACGCATCCATCAACCGCGAAGTGCAGGCGTTGCTGCAAATCAGCCACAACCCGGCCTCGCGCATCGCCTACAACATCGACTCGGAACTGGCGCTGGAGCTGACCCGCGGCCTGCTGCAGTCACCGGCGATCATCCGCGCGCGCTTGATCGACAACAACGAGACGGTGCTGGCCGATGTGCAGCGCGCGGCCCTGCAGGACCGCTACCGGCCCCTGAGCGACTTCCTGTTCGGCGAGCAGCGCCAGTTCAAGGAGCGTCTTTACCTCACCCATATGCCCGAGGAATACCTCGGCACCCTTTACCTGGATGTCGACACCTACGCCTTTGGCAGCCGCTTCCTCGAGCGTGCCGGGGTCACCCTGCTCAACGGTTTTGCCCGCAGCCTGGTGCTCACCGGCATTCTCCTGGCGCTGTTCTACATGATGCTGACCAAGCCCTTAGTGACAGTAATCGGCGCCCTCAGCGGGCGTGACCCGCGCCAGCCTGGGCAAACCCGCCTGGAGTGCCCCCATGGCCACGAACTGGACGAGATCGGCGTGCTGGTCAAGGTCGCCAACCAGCAGTTCGTCAGCATGGCCACCGAGATCCAGCAGCGGCGCAGCGCCGAAAATCGCCTGACGCAGTATCTCAACGAGCTGGAAGATATCGTCTCGGCTCGCACCGAAGAACTCAAGGCCAGCAACAGCCGCCTCAGCCAATCCAACCAGGAGCTGGTCGAAGCCCGGCAGCGCGCCCTCGACATGGCCCAGGCCCGCGCGGCCTTTCTGGCCAACATGAGCCACGAAATCCGCACCCCGCTCAACGGCATGCTTGGCATGATCGCCCTGGCCCTGGACAGCCCCCTGGCCAGCGAGCAACGCCAGCAACTGTCCATCGCCCACGACTCGGGCAAGGTGCTGGTGGAGTTGCTCAACGATATCCTCGACCTGTCCAAGTTCGACGCCGGGCAGCTGGAGCTCGAACGCATACCCTTCGACATGGGCGCAATGGTCGAGGACACCGCCAACCTGCTGTCACAGAACGCCGCGCAAAGCGTCGAGCTGACCTGCCTGATCGCCCGCGACTTCCCAAGCTCAGTGCTGGGCGACCCCACACGCGTGCGCCAGGTGGTCAGCAACCTGCTGTCCAATGCCCTCAAGTTCACCCGCTTCGGCCGCGTCGACCTGCACCTGGCGCGTATCGTTGGCGGGGTGCGCCTGGAGGTGCGCGACACCGGTATCGGCATACCCGAAGATGCCCAGGCGCGGATTTTCCAGCCATTTACCCAGGCCGGCGCCGGTATCACCCGCCAGTATGGCGGTACCGGCCTGGGCCTGGCCCTGACCCGCAACCTGTGCAAGGCCATGCAGGGCCACCTGCATATCCGCTCCGCACCAGGTTTTGGCAGCGTGTTCAGCGCCGAATTGCCGCTGGCCACCCATACCGAAGCCATCCCGCCGGCACCGCTGCAAGGCCGGGTCGTGACCCTAAGCAATGCAGGCAGCGGCCTGTGCGAACTGCTGCAGAACGTGCTGCCGGCCTGGGGGCTGGCGTACCAACGGCAAGACAGCACGGCGGCACTGGATGGCCGCGCGATCGACCTGCTGATCACCGACGACCTGGAGCATCTGTTCCAGCTGCGCCCTGCGCTCAAAACGCCAATCCTGCTGGTGACCGCCTATGGCAACTTCCTGCCCGCCGAGCAGTCAGCGCAGCTGGCGCCTCTGCACCAGCTGGCCCGCCCACTGGCGCGCAATGCCCTGTACCAGACCCTGCGCCGCACCTTGCAGGGCCATGCCCCCGAGCACCCGCTGGCCACGCCATCGCTAACCGCCGCTAGCGGCCGCGCGCGCATTCTGCTGGTGGAAGACAACCCGGTGAACCAGCTGGTGGCCAAGGGCATGCTGGCCAAGCTCGGCTGCCAGGTGCAGCTGGCCACCCAAGGCGCCGAGGCGCTGGAATGGCTGGAGCAGGCGGATTTCGACATGGTGCTGATGGACTGCAACATGCCGGTGATGGACGGCTACGAGGCTAGCAGGCGTATCCGCCAGAGTGGCCGCTGGCCAGAGCTGCCGATCGTCGCCCTGACCGCCAACGCCATGCCCGAGGAGCGCGAACGCTGCCGGGCGGCGGGCATGAACGACTACCTGGCCAAGCCGTTCCGCCGCGAAGAGCTGTTGGCGCTGATCGACCACTGGGTGCCGCTCAGCGGCTGAGCAGGCGCTCGATATCGGCCTCCAGGGCCTGGGGCTTGGTGGTCGGTGCGTAGCGCACGACCTTGCCGCTGGCCGGGTCGACCAGGAACTTGGTGAAGTTCCACTTGATCTTCTGCGACCCTAACAGGCCCGGTGCGCGCTGCTTCAATTCGACGAACAGCGGATGGGCACCGGGGCCATTGACCTCGACCTTGCGAAACAGCGGAAAACTCACGCCGAAGTTGCGCTCGCAGAACTGCGCGATCTCGCGCGCGTCACCCGGTTCCTGCTTGCCGAACTGATTGCACGGGAAACCCAGCACCACCAGGCCTCGCTCGCGGTAATCCTGCCACAGCTGCTGCAGCCCCTTGTACTGCGGGGTGAAACCGCACTGGCTGGCGGTGTTGACCACCAGCAGCGCCTTGCCGGCAAAATCGCCGAGCACCTTGTGCTCGCCGCCGATCGTCACGCAGGGGATGTCCAGCATCGATCCAGCCATGTTCAGGCTCCGTTACGCGGTTTGAAATCCAGGCACACCGAGTTGATGCAGTAGCGCAGGCCGGTCGGTGGCGGGCCGTCTGGGAACACGTGGCCCAGGTGGGCGTCGCACTGGGCGCAAGTGACCTCGGTGCGGATCATGCCGTGGGAAGTATCACGAATCTCGACCATCGCGCTTTCTGCCAGGGGCGCATAGAAGCTCGGCCAGCCGCAGCCGGAGTCGAACTTGGTGTGCGAATCGAACAACGGCAGGTCGCAGCAGATGCAGTGGTAGATGCCCTCGCGGCGCTCGCTGTTGTACTTGCCGCTGAACGGCCGCTCGGTGCCCTTCAGGCGGCACACCTGGTACTGCTCCGGGTCGAGCATCGCACGCCATTCTTCAAGGGTTTTGTCGATCTTTTGCATGTGGGGACCTCGGCAGGCTGAATTTCACCTCGCGCCGTCTTTTCCGTAGCGCGGGTGGCACGTATATTAGTTGGCTTCGTGTGCACGGGCTCCAAGTCTGGCACCCGCGCCCCGCCCTTTCAAACCTTTCGACGGCGGCGCACCGCGTATTCTCAATCGGGATCACATCATGCAGTTCAGCAAATCGAACAAGCTCGCCAATGTCTGCTACGACATTCGCGGCCCGGTGCTCAAGCACGCCAAACGCCTGGAAGAGGAAGGCCACCGCATCCTCAAGCTGAACATCGGCAACCCGGCGCCGTTTGGCTTCGAAGCGCCGGACGAAATTCTCCAGGATGTGATCCGCAACCTGCCTACCGCCCAGGGCTACAGCGACTCCAAAGGCCTGTTCAGCGCGCGCAAGGCGGTGATGCAGTACTGCCAGCAGAAAGAAATCGAAGGCGTCACCATCGAGGACATCTACCTCGGTAACGGCGTCTCCGAGCTGATCGTCATGTCGATGCAGGCGCTGCTCAACAACGGCGATGAAGTGCTGATCCCGGCCCCCGACTACCCGCTGTGGACCGCTGCCGTGAGCCTGGCCGGCGGCAAGCCGGTGCACTACCTGTGCGACGAGCAGGCCGACTGGTTCCCCGACCTTGAGGACATCAAGGCCAAGATCACCCCGAACACCAAGGCGCTGGTGATCATCAACCCGAACAACCCGACCGGCGCGGTGTACTCCAGGGAGCTGCTGCTGGGCATGCTGGAGCTGGCGCGCCAGCACAACCTGGTGGTGTTCTCCGACGAAATCTACGACAAGATTCTCTACGACGAGGCCGTGCACATCAGCACCGCTTCGCTGGCCCCCGACCTGCTGTGCCTGACCTTCAACGGCCTGTCCAAGTCATACCGGGTAGCGGGCTTCCGGTCGGGCTGGCTGATCATCTCCGGGCCCAAGCACCACGCCCAGAGCTATATCGAAGGCATCGACATGCTGGCCAACATGCGCCTGTGCGCCAACGTGCCGGCCCAGCACGCCATCCAGACCGCACTGGGCGGCTACCAGAGCATCAACGACCTGGTGCTGCCGCCAGGCCGCCTGCTGGAGCAGCGCAACCGTACCTATGAGCTGCTCAACGCCATCCCGGGCGTCAGCTGCGTGAAACCGATGGGCGCGCTGTACGCGTTCCCGCGGATCGACCCCAAGGTCTGCCCGATCCTTAACGACGAGAAGTTCGCGCTGGACCTGCTGCTGTCGGAAAAACTGCTGATCGTGCAAGGTACGGCGTTCAACTGGCCGTGGCCGGACCACTTCCGCGTGGTAACTTTGCCACGGGTGGATGATTTGGAGCAGGCGATTGGGCGGATCGGGAATTTCCTGCGGACGTATTCGCAGTAATTGAAGGCCTCATCGCCGGCAAGCCGGCTCCCACAGGATCACCAAAGGCCTGAAGGTTGTGGGATTGCTGTGGGACCCGGCTTGCCGGCGATTGGGCTGCAAGGCAGCCCCCTACACATCTCACAAACCGATTCTTACATCCTGCAATGCTCTACCTCACAGCCCCCACCCCATCCTCTGCCATACTCCGCCGTACACAGTTTGAAATAGTCGCCTGATTGAATCCGAGCGACCGGCCCCTTATATACCCCGCATACGCAACACACTCATCCGTCAGGAGAACGTAACAACCATGATGCGCATTCTGTTGTTTGTAGCCACCAACCTTGCGGTGGTGCTGGTTGCAAGCATTACCCTGAGCCTGTTCGGCTTCAACGGGTTCATGGCCGCCAACGGGGTTGACCTCAACCTCAGCAGCTTGCTGGTGTTCTGCGCCGTGTTCGGCTTTGCCGGCTCCCTCGTCTCGCTGTTCATCTCCAAGTGGATGGCGAAGATGTCCACCGGCACCCAGATCATCTCGCAGCCGCGCACCCGCCACGAACAGTGGCTGCTGCAGACGGTCGAGGAGCTGTCGCGCGAAGCCGGCATCAAGATGCCCGAAGTGGGTATCTTCCCGGCCTACGAGGCGAATGCTTTCGCCACCGGCTGGAACCGCAACGACGCGTTGGTCGCTGTCTCCCAGGGCCTGCTGGAGCGCTTCTCACCCGATGAAGTGCGCGCCGTGCTGGCCCACGAGATCGGCCACGTGGCCAACGGTGACATGGTCACCCTGGCGCTGGTGCAGGGCGTGGTGAACACCTTCGTGATGTTCTTCGCCCGCATTATCGGCAACTTCGTCGACAAGGTCATCTTCAAGAACGAAGAAGGCCAGGGCATTGCCTATTACGTGGCGACCATCGTCGCCGAACTGATCCTCGGTATCCTGGCCAGCATGATCGTCATGTGGTTCTCGCGCCGCCGCGAATACCGCGCCGACGAAGCCGGTGCACAGCTGGCCGGCACTGCCGCGATGATCGGCGCCCTGCAGCGCCTGCGCGTGGAGCAAGGCCTGCCGGTGCAGATGCCCGACACCCTCAAGGCCTTCGGCATCAATGGCGGCCTCAAGCACGGCCTGGCTGGCCTGCTGATGAGCCACCCGCCGCTGGAAGACCGTATCGAGGCCCTGCGCCGCCGCGGTTGATCCTCAGGCATAAAGAAAGGGCGACTTCGGTCGCCCTTTCTTTTTTGTCATACATGCAAACGATAAACCCGCTCCAGCAGGCTCGTCACGCCCGCCTGCTGGAATTTCGGGCTTTCCTCGATTAGCTCCTTGACCTCCAAGGCTTCAATCCTCCAATCAGCAAAGCCCTGGCGAACTTCGGCATCCCTCACCGAAAACGGCGGCCCGGCCAACAGCGCCTGGTCGTAATCAAGCGTCACCAGCATGCCCTTGCTTCCAACCGGCATCAGCGTCGTAAGCATCGCCTTGTAACGCTCACGCATCGGCGCTGGCAGCGCAATCAAGGCTGCACGGTCATACAGCCCCGCACAGTCCGCTACGTCCTCGGCCTGCAAGGCGAAGACATCGCCGCACCACAGCTCAACATCACCACTGCGCCACACCTCGAAGGCGCCATGCTGGGACACCTGCGCAGCCAGCCCATGCTCCAGGAAGAAATCCTCCAACGCCCGCCGCGACAGCTCGACGCCCAGCACCCTGTGCCCCTGCCCTGCCAGCCAGGCCAGGTCCAGGCTCTTGCCACACAACGGCACCAGCACCCGGCTGCCCGCCGCCAACCCGAGGGCTGGCCAATAACGTTGCAGATAAGGGCTGGCCTCAGCCTGGTGAAAGCCGATCTGGTTGTCGGCCCACTTTCGATGCCAAAACGCCGGCTCCATGTTTCCTCCTGGTTTTTCGATGGATTGCGCAAAAATCTTATATTGGATATCGATCTTTGACTGATCGAAGATGAGTGCATCTTAACCTTCAGGACACCACCATGCTGCCCAGCCTGTTCATTTCCCACGGCTCCCCCATGCTCGCCCTGCAACCGGGTGCCAGCGGGCCGGCTTTGGCCCGGCTGGCAAATAGCCTGCCCCGCCCGAAGGCAATCGTGGTGGTGTCGGCGCATTGGGAAAGCCGCGAACTGCTGGTGACCGGTGGCCCACAACCACAAACCTGGCACGACTTCCATGGCTTCCCCGCTGCGCTGTATGCAGTGCAGTACCCGGCGCCGGGGGAGCCCGCACTCGCAGTCAGGGTCGAGGCACTGCTGAACGCTGCCGGGCTGGCGGCGCACCTGGACGCTCAACGGCCGTTCGATCACGGGGCGTGGGTGCCGCTGTCGTTGATGTATCCGGATGCGAACATTCCCGTGATCCAGGTTTCGCTGCCAAGCCACGGTGGGCCTGAGCTGCAACTCGAGGTCGGCCAAGCACTGGCGGGGCTGCGTGACGAGGGCATCCTGCTGATAGGCTCCGGGAGCATCACGCATAACCTGGGCGAGCTTGACTGGCATGCCGGGCCAGATGTGATCGAGCCGTGGGCGTTGGCGTTTCGCGATTGGGTGGTGGAAAAACTGGGTAAGGATGATCAGGCTGCGCTGCTGGACTTTCAGCGGCAGGCGCCCTTTGCCGCTCGCAACCACCCCAGTGACGAGCACTTCTTGCCGCTGTTCTTTGCGCTGGGGGCTGGCGACAAATTCAGTATCGTGCACCAAGGCTTCACCCTCGGCGCGCTGGGGATGGATATTTACCGGTTCGACTGAACGGTCCCGCGAAAGGGCCGGCAAAGGCAAAAAAAATCCCCGGCCTGGGCCGGGGATTTTTTTATTGCGCCAGGATCAATCCTCGCGGTAGCGACGCAGCTTCAGCTGCTTGCCGGCCACGCGGGTGTCCTTGAGCTTGGACAGCAGGCGCTCGAGGCCGTCTTCCGGCAGCTCGATCAGGCTGAAGCTGTCGCGAACCTGGATGCGACCGATCGCATCACGGGCCAGGCCACCCTCATTGAGGATCGCACCCAGCAGGTTCTTGGCAGCGATGCCGTCACGGGCACCCAGGGCGGTACGGCAACGCACACGGCCTTCGGCCAGCGGCATTGGCGCACGACGCTCGCGGTCACCACGGTCGCCGCGGTCACTGCGCTCGCCACGGTCAGGACGCTCGGTGCGCTCGCCACGTGGCGCAAAGCCCGGAACCAGCGGCTGCTCACGCTCTACGGCAGCCAGGTCCAGCGCCTGGCCATTGGTGGCCTTGCGCAGCAGGGCCGAGGCCAGGGCGCGCGGGCTGCAGCCCAGGTCAGCAGTCAGGCGGTCCAGCAGCTCACCATGAGTGGCTTCGGCGTCGGCAACCAGCGGCGCCAGGCTCGAAGTCAGCTTCTTGATGCGTGCATCCAGCACCGCTTGAGCGTTCGGCAGGCGCGCTTCGGCAACCTTCTGACCGGTAACACGCTCGATGACCTGCAGCATGCGGCGCTCACGCGGGGTGACCAGCAGCAGCGCACGGCCTTCGCGACCGGCACGGCCGGTACGGCCGATACGGTGAACGTAGGACTCGGGGTCGTACGGCATGTCGACGTTGAACACGTGAGTGATGCGCGGTACGTCCAGACCACGGGCAGCGACGTCGGTAGCCACGACGATGTCCAGGCGGCCATCCTTGAGCGAGTCGATCACGCGTTCACGCTGGTTCTGGGCGATGTCACCGTTCAGCGCAGCAGCCTTGTAGCCTTTGGCTTCCAGCGCGGCGGCCAGGTCCAGGGTGGCTTGCTTGGTACGCACGAAGGCGATCAGCGCGTCGAACTCTTCCACTTCCAGCAGACGCAGAACAGCCGGGATCTTCTGGTCGGCATGGACCATCAGGTGGGCCTGGTCGATCGCGGTAACGGTCTGGGTCTTGCTCTGGATCTTGACGTGCTTCGGTTCACGCAGGTGACGTTCGGCGATCGAGCGGATCGACGACGGCAGGGTTGCGGAGAACAGTACGGTCTGGCGGCTGGCCGGGATGGCATCGAAGATCACTTCGAGGTCGTCCATGAAGCCCAGCTTGAGCATTTCGTCGGCTTCGTCCAGTACCAGGTACTGTACGGTCGACAGGACTTTCTCGTCGCGACGCAGGTGGTCGCACAGACGGCCTGGGGTAGCGACGACGATTTGCGCGCCGTTACGGATGGCACGCAGTTGCGGGCCCATCGGGGCACCGCCGTATACAGCTACCACGTTAACGCCTGGCATTTGCTTGGCGTAGGTTTCGAAAGCGGTAGCGACTTGCAGCGCCAACTCACGGGTTGGCGCCAGGATCAGGGCTTGCGGTTCGCGCTTGCTCACGTCGATCTTGTTGAGGATCGGCAGGGCGAAGGCAGCGGTCTTGCCGGTGCCAGTCTGCGCCTGGCCGATCATGTCGTGACCGGCGAGGATGATCGGGATCGACTGATGCTGAATAGCGGACGGCTCTTCATAGCCAGTGGCTACGACAGCTGCAACGATATTCGGATTGAGATCGAGAGCGGCGAATCCGCCGGTTTCCTGGGTCATGGGTCTGCCTCTAGGTGCATCCGCAAAGACCCATGCTCCAAAGCTGCACATGCCTTGAAAGACCAGAAGGTCACCCAGGCAGCTTTGGCGGCGGGGATTTGCGAAAACGATTGAAAAAGAAAAACTTGGGAAGGTCCGCCTAGCGGACGTGCAGCCGAAGCTGGACTCGGAGGATTTGCACCACCTGATTTTGAGGTCCGCTAAAAGACCGGCGCGTACTATACCCGAATTAACAGAACGGGTGAGGAAAATTTTCGCTCTGCAATGCCAGTACAGGGCCATCAAGCAACGCGGGCTGAAACGTTAATGCCCGGGTGATGTGGATGGCACGGCTTCGCCGGTGTTCGCGGCTGAAGCCGCTCCTACAGGATCCCCGCCAAATCAGTAAGTTAGCGTTTGTTCTATGAAAGCCGGTTTGCGGGCTTCAGGTAGCCGGCCGAATCACCCGGATCAACGCCTCAAGGCTATAGCCCAATTGCGGCGCCAGTGCCTCGGCCCGCGCTCGCACGCTGTCCAGGTCCAATGTTTGCTCAAGGTCCGCCGGCACCAGCAGAATCACATTGCCCTCCTTCACCGGCAGTTCCCAGTAATGCCGGTGGTACAGCCCGCGCAACAGCGCCGCGCCCAGCGGCCTGCCGTCATCCCCGGCCCACTGGTTGATCACCAGCCAGCCCCCGGGGTTAAGCTGCTTCTGGCAGTTTTCCAGGAAGGTCCAGGCCAGGTGCCCAACGCCCGGCCCGTGGTCGGTGTACAGGTCGACGAACAGCAGGTCGGCTTTTTCCGCCGTGGGCAGCAGCTCCAGGGCATCGCCGACGCGCACGTAAAGGCGCGGGTCATCGTCCAGGCCCAGGTACTCCATGGCCAGGCGCGGCACATCCGGGCGCAACTCGATGGCCTCGATGTCGTCCAGCGGCAGAAACTTCATGCAGGCCTGGGTCAGGGTGCCGGCACCCAAGCCAAGAAACAGCGCGCTCTCGGGCTGCTCGTGGCACAACGCGCCCACCAGCATCGCGCGGGTGTAGTCGTACTCCAGCCAGCTGGGGTCGGCAGTGAACACGCAGCTCTGCTCGATGGCATCGCCAAACTCGAGAAAGCGGTAGTCATCCACCTCGTACACGCTGATGACGCCAAAGGCATCCTCGACCCGGGCCAGCAGCCGCTCTTCCCGCTCCGTCGCCATGTACCTGCCACCTGCCTGCGCAAAAACGCGCATTGTCCGTCAACACCCTCGATGCAACAAGCTCAGCGCCAACTGTTACCATGGCAGACAGCCTATAACCGACAATACCGAGCCTGTGATGAACCGACCGTGGAGCCCTGACAGCTGGCGTGCCCTGCCGATCCAGCAGCAACCGACCTACCCCGATGCCGCGCATCTGCTCAAGGTCGAGCAGACCCTGGCCAGCTACCCGCCGCTGGTGTTCGCCGGGGAGGCGCGCGAGCTGCGCCGGCAGTTTGCCGAGGTCACCGAAGGCCGCGCCTTCCTGCTGCAGGGCGGCGACTGCGCCGAGAGCTTCGCCGAGTTTTCGGCCGCAAAGATCCGCGACACCTTCAAGGTCCTGCTGCAGATGGCCATCGTCATGACCTTTGCCGCCGGTTGCCCGGTGGTCAAGGTGGGGCGCATGGCCGGGCAGTTCGCCAAGCCGCGCTCGTCGGGTGACGAAACCATTGGCAACGTCACCCTGCCGGCCTATCGCGGCGACATCGTCAATGGCATCGGCTTCGATGAAAAAAGCCGCATCCCCGACCCAGACCGCCTGCTGCAGGCCTACCACCAGGCCACAGCCAGCCTCAACCTGCTGCGCGCCTTTGCCCAGGGCGGTTTCGCCGACCTGCACCAGGTGCACAAGTGGAACCTCGACTTCATCGCCAACTCGGCGCTGGCCGACAAGTACCACCAACTGGCCAACCGCATCGACGAAACCCTGGCGTTCATGCGCGCCTGCGGCCTGGACAGCGCCCCGCAATTGCGCGAAACCAGCTTCTTCACCGCCCATGAGGCGTTGTTGCTCAACTACGAAGAAGCCTTCGTGCGCCAGGACAGCCTGACCGGCGATTACTACGACTGCTCGGCGCACATGCTGTGGATCGGCGACCGCACCCGCCAGCTCGACGGTGCCCACGTGGAGTTCCTGCGCGGCGTGCACAACCCGATCGGGGTCAAGGTCGGCCCGAGCATGAACCCTGAAGAGCTGATCCGCCTGATCGACACCCTCAACCCGAGTAACGACCCCGGCCGCCTCAACCTGATCGTGCGCATGGGCGCTGGCAAGGTGGGCGAGCACCTGCCGGGGCTGATCCGCACCGTCGAGCGCGAGGGGCGCAAGGTGCTGTGGAGCTCGGACCCGATGCACGGCAACACCATCAAGGCCAGCAGCGGCTACAAGACTCGCGATTTTGCGCAGATCCTCGATGAAGTGAAGCAGTTCTTCCAGGTGCACCAGGCCGAGGGCAGCCATGCCGGCGGCATCCATATCGAGATGACCGGGCAGAACGTTACCGAATGCATCGGCGGCGCGCGGCCGATTACCGAAGATGCGTTGTCAGACCGCTACCACACCCACTGCGACCCACGCATGAACGCCGACCAGTCACTGGAGCTGGCCTTCCTGATCGCCGAAACACTCAAGCAGGTGCGGCGCTGAGCAAACCCTGACGCAACGGGCTGCCCTCGCAACGCGGGCAGCTCGTGTGCGGGCAGTGGCAGCCTGCGTGCGGGTCGGTTACGGCAACTTGCCCGCGCTCTCCACGGAGGGTTCAGGCTCCACCTCATCTTCGCGCAGGTCATCGAAGTCGGTCTTCAGCCCCTCTTCCATGGCATCCAGCTCCACCAGCAAGCTGCGGAAGCTGGTCTCCTCCTTCGGCTCGGCACCCTCCTCTGCTTCACCCAGGCTGGCATCGGCCAATGCCTGCAAGTGCGCCGGCACTGGGGCATCGTCCGGGTCGAGCAACGGCTCAGGTTCCGGCTCCATTTCGCGCAGCTCGGCCAATGCCGGCAGCTCGTCGAGGCTCTTGAGATTGAAGTGGTCGAGAAACGCCCGGGTGGTGGCGAACATCGCCGGCCGCCCAGGCACCTCGCGGTGGCCGACCACACGTATCCACTCACGCTCGATGAGGGTCTTGATGATATTGCTGTTGACCGCCACCCCCCGCACATCCTCGATCTCGCCACGGGTAATCGGTTGCCGGTAGGCAATCAACGCCATGGTCTCGAGCAGCGCACGGGAATAGCGCTGCGGGCGTTCTTCCCACAGGCGGCCTACCCACGGGGCAAAGTTTTCGCGTATCTGCAGGCGGTAGCCGCTGGCGACTTCCTTGAGTTCGAAGGCACGGCCGGCGCAGGACTTGCCGAGCACCTCCAGGGCCTTCTTGAAAACTTTCGGCTCGGGGCGCTCGGCCTCCTCGAACAGCTCGTACAGGCGTTCGAGGGATTGCGGTTTGCCCGAGGCCAGCAGAAAGGCCTCGATCAGCGACGCCAGGTCGCGGGGTTCATTCAGATTCATCAAATTCTTCGACAGGCTCGGCACGCACCCGGACATGGATCGCGGCGAAAGGCTCATTCTGCACCAGTTCGATCAGCGACTCCTTCACCAGCTCCAGAATCGCCATGAACGTCACCACCACACCCAACTTGCCCTCCTCGGCCGCGAACAGCTCGACGAAGGGCACAAAACCACCGCCCTTGAGGCGCTCCAGCACTTCGCTCATGCGCTCGCGGGTGGACAACGTCTCGCGGGTGATCTGGTGGCTTTCGAACAGGTCGTTGCGGCGCATGACCTCGGCCATGGACACCAGCAGTTCTTCCAGGCTGACCTGGGGCAGCAGCTTGCGCACCTTGGCCTGGGGCGCTTCCAGGCGTGGCACGACGACGTCGCGGCCGACCCGTGGCAGTTCGTCGATGCCCTCGGCGGCGGCCTTGAAGCGTTCGTACTCCTGCAACCGGCGGATCAGTTCGGCACGTGGGTCGCCTTCTTCTTCCTCGATTTCGGCAGAACGCGGCAACAGCATGCGCGACTTGATCTCGGCGAGCATGGCCGCCATCACCAGATACTCGGCGGCCAGCTCCAGGCGCACGCTTTTCATCAACTCCACATAGCCCATGTACTGGCGGGTAATCTCCGCCACGGGGATGTCGAGGATGTCGATGTTCTGCTTGCGGATCAGGTACAGCAACAGGTCGAGCGGGCCCTCGAACGCTTCGAGGATGACTTCCAGCGCGTCCGGCGGAATGTACAGGTCCACCGGCATTTCGGTCAGGGCTTCGCCGTAAACCAGGGCCAACTGCAACTGTTGAGGCAATTCGGCATCGATGCTCGGTGCCTCAGGGGCATCCACCTGGTTCACGCGCCGACCAGAAACGGTGAAGGGTCGCCGCAGCCTTCGCGGACCAATACAGGTTCATCGCCGGTCAGGTCGATGATGGTGGACGCCTTGAGGTCGCCGAAGCCGCCATCGATGATCAGGTCGACATGGTGCTCCAGGCGCTGACGGATCTCGTACGGGTCGGTCATGGGTTCTTCGTCGCCCGGCAAGATCAGACTCACACTCATCAACGGCTCGCCCAGCTCTTCGAGCAGCGCCAGCACGATCGGGTTGGAGGGCACGCGCAGGCCGATGGTGCGGCGCTTTTCATGCAGAAGCAGCCGCGGTACCTCACGGGTGCCGTTGAGGATGAAGGTGTACGGGCCCGGCACGTGGGCCTTGAGCAGGCGGAACGTGCCGGTATCGACCTTGGCGTACAGCCCCAGCTGCGACATGTCGCAGCACATCAGGGTGAAGTTGTGGGTCTTGTCCAGGCCGCGCAGGCGGCGCACCCGTTCGATGGCCGCCTTGTCACCGATCTGGCAACCCAGAGCGTAAGCCGAGTCGGTGGGGTACACCACGACGCCGCCCTTGCGAATGATTTCAACGGCCTGTTTGATCAGGCGCGCTTGCGGGTTTTCCGCATGAATCTGGAAAAATTGGCTCACGAAGTCTTCCTGTTCATATCGCCATAGGCTGTTCATGGCTGAATCGGCGCCACAGAGGTGGCAGATCCTCAGGCAATGGCCGGTAGGCACCGATCTCGCCCCAGGTGCCGGGGCCGTGGAAATCGCTGCCAGCGCTTGCCAGCAGGCCGAACTCACGGGTGAGGATGGACATCGTGCCCACCTGCTCGGCCGGCATCATCCCGTTGACCACTTCAAGCGCCTGCCCGCCTGCCTCAATATAGTTGGCAATCAGCCGCCTGCGCTTGCTGCGGGTCAGATCGTAATGCATCGGATGGGCCAGGCTCACCCAGGCTTTGGACCGCCGAAGCGTGGCGACGGTTTCGTCCAGGGTCGGCCAGTGCAGCTTGACGTCACCGAGCTTGCCGGCACCCAGCCATTTGCGGAAGGCTTCGCCACGGTCCTTGACGTGGCCGGCGCGTACCAGGTATTCGGCAAAATGCGGGCGCGCCGGGGCGTTGCCGCTGTCGCCGAGTTCCTGTTGCACGGCGCGGGCGCCGTCGAGGGTGCCGGGCATGCCCTTGGCGGCCAGCCGTTTGTCGATTTCCTCGGCGCGCAACCAGCGGCCACGGTGCAGCGACTCGATCGCTTCGAGCAGCGGCGGTGCATCCAGCGGGAAGTCGTAACCCAACACATGGATGGTCGCGCCACCCCAGGTGCACGACAGTTCCACCCCGCTGACCCAGCGCATGCCGCGCTCGGCGCAGGCCTGGCGGGCCTCGGCCAGGCCTTCGAGGGTGTCATGGTCGGTCAGTGCCAAGGTCTGCACCCCGTGCTCATGGGCCCGGGTGACAAGGGCCGTGGGCGACAGGGCGCCGTCGGAGGCCGTGCTGTGACAGTGCAGATCAACATTCATGGAGGAGCGCTACCGCTGTAATCGATGTTTGTTATTATGCCGTCACATCCCGTTTTCTGGCTGCCATTGTGAAACAATTCATCGATTTCATCCCGCTGCTGCTGTTCTTCATCACCTACAAGCTCGACCCACGCCCTGTGGAAGTGGCCGGCCACAGCTTCGAATTCGGCGGCATCTACAGCGCCACGGCGATGCTCATCATCAGTTCGCTGGTGGTGTATGGCGCGCTGTTCCTGCGCCAGCGCAAGCTGGAGAAAGGCCAGTGGCTGACCCTGATCGCCTGCCTGGTGTTCGGCGGCCTGACCCTGACCTTCCACAGCGAAACCTTCCTGAAATGGAAAGCACCTGTGGTGAACTGGCTGTTCGCCCTGGGCTTTGCCGGCAGCCACTTCATTGGCGACCGGGTGCTGATCAAACGCATCATGGGCCACGCCCTGACCCTACCCGATGCCATCTGGGCCCGCCTGAACGTGGCCTGGGTCGCATTCTTCCTGTTCTGTGGCGCAGCCAACCTGTTCGTTGCGTTCACCTTCCAGGCGTTCTGGGTCGACTTCAAAGTGTTCGGCAGCCTGGGCATGACCGTGCTCTTCCTGGTGGCGCAGGGTGTGTACCTGTCGCGCCACCTGCACGACGACCCTTCCACCACCAAGACCAAGGATTGACATGCTTTACGCCATCATTGCCAGCGACGTCGCGAATTCCCTGGAAAACCGCCTGGCCGCACGCCCGGCGCACATCGAGCGCCTGCAGCAACTTAAGGCCGAAGGCCGTGTAGTGCTGGCCGGGCCGCACCCGGCCATCGACAGCAACGACCCGGGCGCTGCCGGTTTCAGCGGCAGCCTGATCGTCGCCGAGTTCGATTCGCTGGGCGCTGCCCAGGCCTGGGCCGACGCCGACCCGTACATTGCTGCGGGCGTGTACGACAAGGTGATCGTCAAGCCATTCAAGCAAGTTCTGCCCTGATCGATAAATTGGCGGCGTCTGCGGTATCTTTGCCACTGGCGAGCGCGTCAGACGCCGTCGATTTGAATTGAGTGAGTCATGAGCGAGCTGTTACTGATTGATGATGACCAGGAACTCTGCGAGCTGCTCGGCAGCTGGCTGACCCAGGAAGGTTTTGTTGTACGCGCCTGCCACGATGGCCAGAGCGCGCGCAAAGCGTTGGCCGAACAAGCGCCAGCGGCCGTGGTGCTCGACGTGATGCTGCCCGATGGCAGCGGCCTTGAGCTGCTCAAGCAGTTGCGCAGCGACCATGCCGAATTGCCGGTGTTGATGCTGTCGGCCCGCGGCGAGCCGCTGGACCGCATTCTGGGCCTGGAACTGGGCGCCGACGATTACCTGGCCAAGCCCTGCGACCCCCGTGAACTTACCGCCCGCCTGCGCGCCGTACTGCGCCGCAGCCACCCGACTGCCACCACCACCCAAGTCGAGATCGGCGACCTGGCCTTCAGCCCGGTGCGCGGCGTGGTCAGCATCGATGGCCGTGAGATGAGCCTGACCCTCTCGGAAAGCCGCATCCTCGAGGCGCTGCTGCGCCAGCCGGGCGAGCCGCTGGACAAACAGGAACTGGCGCAAATCGGCTTGGGCCGCAAGCTGACCCTTTACGACCGCAGCCTAGACATGCACGTCAGCAACCTGCGCAAGAAGATCGGCCCGCACGCCGATGGCCGCCCGCGCATCGTTGCGCTGCGCAGCCGCGGTTATTACTACAGCCTGTAAGGTTGACGGGGCCGCTGCGCGCCCCATCGCCGCGGTTCGTCGCCACGGCAAGCCGGCTCCCACAGACCAAACGCTACCTTACTGATTTGGCGGGGATCCTGTAGGAGCGGCTTGAGCCGCGAACACCGGCGAAGCCGGTGCCATCCACCGCGGCGATAGCGCGCTGCGGCCCTGGCCATCTTTACCCAGCCTTTACCCTCCGCTGACTGCGCTTGACCTTGATCTCCCTAGACTGAGCTCATCCGGTAACCACCGGCCCATGACAGGAGAGACACCATGCGCAAGACCCTAATCGCCCTGATGTTCGCCGCTGCTCTGCCGACCGTGGCCATGGCCATGCCAGAAGGCGGCCCGCGTCACGACGGCCCGCATCATCGCGGTGACGCGCCTTTCGCCCAATTGGACCTGAGCCGCGATCAGCGCCAACAGATCGGCAAGCTGATGGGCGACCAGATGAAAAACCGCCGCGACATCACCGAACGCTACCTGGCCAAACTGCCAGCCGCCGACCAGAAGGCCATGAAGGACGAGCTCAAGGCCAGCCACGACAAGACCGACAGCCAGGTGCGCGCACTGCTCAAGCCCGAGCAGCAGAAGAAGTTCGACGAACTGCAGAAAGCGCGTGAAGCGCGCAAGGCTGAATGGAAGGAATTCCAGGCCTGGAAAGCTGAAAAAGCCGGCAAGGCCCAGTAAGCTGTCCCCCCAACGCCCGGCCCGCCCACAAGCGGGCCGGGCTTTTCCCGTTTACAGGAGGTGCTCTTGCGTTCTCTGTTCTGGCGCATCCTGGCCAGCTTCTGGCTGGCTATCACCCTGGTCGCAGGCCTGTCGATCCTGCTGGGCCACATGCTCAACCAGGACGCCTGGATTCTCAGCCGCCACCCAGGCCTCAACACCCTGGCCAGCCACTGGGCCAAGCACTATGAACAGGAAGGCCTGGAGTCGGCGCAGCAGTTCCTCGAACGCCGCAAGCAGCGCTTCAAGATCGACGTGCAGGTGCTCGACGAAAGCGGCGATGCCGTGGTGCCCGGCACCTTCCCGCGCCGCGCCGCCGCCTTCGAGGCGCGCCAGCACAATGACGAACGCCGCCTGCCGTGGCGTCGCCTGACCGAGGAGTACACCAGCCCCGACAGCGGCGAAACCTACCTGTTGATCTACCGTATACCGCACCCTGAGCTGGACGCCTGGCACCGCGAGAGCCTGCTTTGGCCGCTGAGTGCGCTGGGCATTGCCTTGGTGGTACTCACCCTGTTCAGCCTGCTGGTGACCCTGTCCATCACCCGCCCGCTCAGCCGTCTGCGCGGTGCGGTGCACGACCTTGGCCAGGCCAGCTACCAGCAGAACAGCCTGGCCCAACTGGCCGCCCGGCGGGACGAGTTCGGCGTGCTGGCCAAGGACTTCAACAAGATGGGCGCCCGCCTGCAGAGCCTGATCGGCAGCCAACGGCAGTTGCTGCGCGACGTGTCCCACGAACTGCGCTCACCGCTGGCGCGCCTGCGCATCGCCCTGGCCCTGGCCGAACGCGCCGAAGCCGAGCAGCGCCAGGCGCTGTGGCCGCGCCTTACCCGCGAATGCGACCGCCTGGAAGACCTGATCAGCGAAATCCTCACCCTGGCCAGGGTCGATGCCGAGCAGCCCCACGCCGAACCTGTCGACCTCAATGCCCTGCTGGGCAGCGTGCGCAAAGACGCCCAGCTCAGCGCGCCGGAGCAGGAGGTCCGCCTGGAGGCGCAACCGGGCCTGACCCTGCAAGGCTGGCCGACGCTGATCGAACGCGCGGTGGATAACCTGCTGCGCAATGCCCTGCGCTTCAACCCCGCGGGGCAGCCGATAGAGGTGCGTGCCGAGCGTGAGCAGCAACGGATCATCGTGAGCGTGCGTGACCATGGGCCAGGCGTGTCAGCCGAGTACCTGGCGCAACTCGGCGAGCCGTTCTTCCGGGCGCCGGGGCAGGATGCGGCGGGGCATGGCCTGGGCCTGGCAATTGCGCGCAAGGCGGCCGAACGGCATGGCGGCAGCCTGGAGCTGGGCAATCACCCGCAGGGTGGCTTTGTGGCCAGGTTGGAGTTGCCGCTGGTGGTGGAGATTGGCAGCTGAATTCGAAGGGGGGCTGCGGTGCAGCCCTTGCGTTACTCGCCCCAGGCGCTAACGAACTCGGCAGTCTCCAGCACCGGCGCCGTGCGCGGCTCGTTCACCGGCGTGCCCACATACAGGTAACCGATCAACTCCTCGTTCTCGCCCAGCCCCAGCCCCTTGTGCACATGCGCATCGAACGCCATGTCCCCGGTCCGCCACACCGCGCCAATCCCCTGGGCATGCGCCGCAATCAGGATGCCATGCGCCGCACACCCGGCCGCCAGGCGCTGCTCCGACTTGGGTACCTTGAAGTGGTCTTGCAGCTTGGCAATCACCACAATCAGCAGCGGTGCACGCAGCGGCATGGCGCGGGCCTTGTCCAGTGCAGCCTGGCTGGCATCGCCCTTGTGCTGAACCGCTTCGGCAAACAGCTCACCGAGCTTTTCGCGCCCCTGGCCTTCGATGGTCAGGAAGCGCCATGGCCGCAGCTGGCCGTGGTCCGGCGCGCGCAGCGCTGCCTGGAACAACGCCTCGCGCTGGGCGTCATTGGGCGCAGGTTCGGTCAGGCGTGGCACGGAAACACGGTTGAGCAATGCGTCGAGAGCCTCCATCGGCTACCCTCCTGGCAGGTGAATGTGCGGCCATTCTAGCGTTTACATCACCAGACCCATAGGTAGAATGGCGCCCTTCGTTCAGAGTCAGAGCAGATCACATGGCGTTGCCGACCTTACGGATCATTGGTTTCATCATCGGCATCTTCCTGATCACCCTGGCGGTGAGCATGGTCGTGCCCATGGCGACCCTGGTGATCTTCGAACGCACAGGCGACATGCCGTCGTTCCTCTGGGCCAGCCTGATCACCTTCGTCGCCGGCCTGCTGATGGTGGTCCAGGGCCGCCCCGAGCATGTGCACCTGCGCCCGCGCGACATGTACTTGCTAACCGTCAGCAGCTGGCTGGTGGTGTGCGTGTTCGCCGCCCTGCCCTTCCTGCTCACCCAGCACATCAGCTACACCGACGCCTTCTTCGAAAGCATGTCCGGCATCACCGCCACCGGCGCCACGGTGCTCAGCGGGCTGGACAACATGTCACCCGGCATCCTGATGTGGCGCTCGATGCTGCACTGGCTCGGTGGTATCGGCTTCATCGCCATGGCCGTGGCGATTCTGCCGCTGCTGCGCATCGGTGGCATGCGCCTGTTCCAGACAGAATCATCGGACCGTTCGGAAAAGGTCATGCCCCGCTCGCACATGGTCGCCAAGTCGATCGTCGGCGTATACGTCGGTTTTTCGGTCCTGGGCGCACTGGCCTTCTGGTGGGCCGGCATGAGCCCGTTCGATGCCATCAACCACGCCATGTCGGCGATTTCCACCGGGGGGTTCTCGACCTCCGACCAGTCGCTGGCGAAATGGGACATCCCGGCCGTGCACTGGGTCGCCGTGGTGGTGATGATCCTCGGCAGCCTGCCGTTCACCCTGTACGTGGCCACTATGCGCGGCAACCGCAAGGCGCTGATCCGCGACCAGCAGGTGCAGGGGCTGCTCGGCATGCTGGTGGTGACCTGGTTGGTGCTGGGCACCTGGTACTGGGCCACCACCAACCTGCACTGGCTGGACGCCTTGCGCCACGTGGCGCTGAACGTGACCTCGGTGGTCACCACCACGGGCTTTGCCCTGGGCGATTACAGCCTGTGGGGTAACTTCTCGCTGATGCTGTTCTTCTACCTGGGCTTCGTCGGTGGCTGCTCCGGTTCCACCGCCGGTGGCATCAAGATCTTCCGCTTCCAGGTGGCCTATATCCTGCTCAAGGCCAGCCTCAATCAGCTGATTCACCCACGCGCGGTGATAAAGCAGAAGTACAACGGCCACCGCCTGGACGAAGAGATCGTGCGCTCGATCCTGACCTTCTCGTTCTTCTTCGCCATCACCATCTGCGTGATGGCTTTGCTGCTGTCGCTGCTGGGCGTGGACTGGATGACCGCACTGACCGGCGCCGCCGGCACCGTTTCGGGCGTAGGCCCGGGCCTGGGCGAAGTGATCGGCCCTTCAGGCAACTACGCCACGCTGCCGGACGCCGCCAAATGGATTCTCGCCGGCGGCATGCTGCTCGGCCGCCTGGAGATCATCACGGTGCTGGTGTTGTGCATGCCGGCGTTCTGGCGTCACTGACCTCTTCGGGGCCCGTACCCATACGGGCGCGGTATTCGCTGGGCGTCACGTCAAACCAGCGGCGGAAGGCCCGGTAGAAATTGCTCGGGTCGGCGAAGCCCAGCAAGTAGGCGGTTTCGAGCAGGGTCATGCCGGGCTGGGCCAGGTACTGTTCGGCCAGCTCGCGCCGCGTATCGTCCAGCAGCGCCTGAAAGCTGGTGCCCTCTTCCTGCAGGCGGCGCTGCAGAGTGCGCTGGGACAGGTGCAGCGCCTGGGCCAGGGTTTCCCGTTTGGGCTCACCTTGGGGCAGGATGCGGCAAAGCACCTGGCGCACGCGGTGGGTCACCCGACTTTCCGAGAAGCGTGCCAGGTATTCCCCGGCAAAACGGTCGTGCAGGATGGCCATGGCCTCGTTGGCGGTCGGCAGCGGCGCCTCCATGTCAGCGCGCTCGAACACCAGTGCATCGTGCGGCGCATCGAACACCAGCGGTGAATGAAATGCCACTTTGTAGGGTTCCACGTTCTTAGGTTGCGGCCCCTGCACCAGCACCCGTCGTGGCTGGATGGCTCGCCCGCTGAGCCACTTGCACAGCGCCAGCGCACAGGCCAGCGAGGCTTCGGCGCTGTGCCGGGTGGGTGGCAGGTGATCGCCGTGCACGGTGAGGATCAGCGAATAGCCTTCAGGGCCCAGGCGGAAACTCAGGTCGGAACTTTCGGCAATGATGCGCTGATAACGTACCAGGCGCTCGAACCCTTCAGCCAGGGTGCGGCTGGACATGAGTGCATAGCCGACCACATGGAAGGACGCCGGCCGCACCACCCGCGCCATGTTGAGGCCGATGGCTTCGTTGCCCGACAGCTCCACGGCCAGTTGCCACAAGCGGGTCATGGCGTCTTGAGGGAAGCGTGCGTCCGGGTCGTCGAGGGCGGCGAAATCCAGGCCGAGTTGTTTGAACATGGCCGGGCAATCCAGCCCCTCCAGCTCGAGCGCCTTCACAATCCCTGATGCCCAGCTGGCTGACGTGGTTCTCTCACTCATGGCAAGCTTCTTATGCTGACCGCTTCATGCGGTGAACTCGAAGGATACTCAATTGGCGCCCATTGTCACTGGCCGGCCCCGCCAATGACTCTAGACTCGATTCAGGCTCCACGCCGTGTATCCTGTCAAAAAGTGTTAATCCCGGAGCACTGCTCATGAACAGCACAGCGCAGTTTCGCAGTTTTGCCGAGTTCTACCCGTACTACCTTGGAGAGCACAGCAACCCTACCTGCCGGCGCCTGCACTTTGTCGGCACCAGCCTGGTCATCGCCCTGCTGGCGTACACCATCGGCAGTGGCAAATGGTTGCTGCTGTTGGCGGTACCGGTGTTCGGCTACGGCTTTGCCTGGGTCGGGCATTTCTTTTTCGAGAAGAACCGGCCGGCGACCTTCAAGCATCCGCTGTATAGCCTGATCGGCGATTTCGCCATGTTCCGCGACATCCTGCTGGGAAGGATCAGCCTCTAGGCGCACGAGGCAGGTTCGCGCAGCACATCTGCGGCGCTGTTGACGGGCAACGATGTGACCGGTGATGGCCTGCCACTAATGCGGCACAATGGTGCCCTGCCCTGCGAGGACGCCCCATGGCCGCCGGCCCGATACTTTCCCTGCGCCACTATCGCGACGACCTGATAGCCCATAGCCACGAACACCCACAGCTGGTGTTCGGCTTGCGCGGGCGCCTGGATTTCGAGGTGCAGGGGCACGGTGCGCGCATCGACCGCCAAGGCCTCATGGTGGTGCCGGCCGTGGCGCATCACACCTGCGGCAGTGATGCCGGCAGCCATTGCCTGGTACTCGATGTGCCGGGCCAGCATTGGCTGCATGAACAACTGGGCGAGCATGCCGACGCCAGCCAACGCCTGCTTGACCGCCCGGCCGCCGTGGGCCTGGACAATCGCCAGCAGCAGTTGGTGGACTGGCTGGCGGCAAGCCCGATGGAGGACCCGCTGATTGCCCGCCAGGGTGCAGTGCTGCTGCTGGCCAGCCTCAACCCGACGGCGACGGCCATCGTCACACCCAGCCATCGCCTGCCCTATGCGGCGTTCGACAGCCATATCGAGGAGCATGCGGCGTATCCGCTGCAGGTTGCCGACCTGGCGCGGATTGCCGGGCTGTCGGTTGCCCGGTTGCATGCGCGGTTTACCGCTGAATGCGCGATGACGCCGATGGACTACGTTCGCCAGCGACGTTTGCTCATGGCGCGGCGGTTGCTAACCCAGACGTTGTTGCCCATGGGTGAAATTGCGGCACAGGTGGGTTATGCCTCGCAGAGTGCGTTTTCGGCGGCGATGCTGCGGGCGTTCGGGTGTACGCCGGGGGCGCTGCGGCGAGAGTCTGGCGTTAAAGCACGCTAGGATGGCGACAGACTGTGTTTGTCTGGGGCTTTACACTGGCTGTGCTGGCCTCATCGCGGGTAAACCCGCTCCTACACAGACCCAAGGACCACCATGAACCACCGCACCGCCCTGGGCGCCCTGCATATCGGCGCGCTATTCTTCGGCCTGACCGGCGTCTTCGGCAAACTGGCCGCCAGCGCCAGCCCGGCCATCATCGTCTTTGGCCGCGCCGCCTTCGCGGTGCTCGCCTTGGCCGTCTTCGCCAGCCTGGCCGGCCCGGGCTGGCAACGCCTCAGCGGCCAGGACGTGCGCCGCCTGTTGCTCGGCGGCGTGCTGCTGGCCGGCCACTGGGTCAGCTTTTTCGTCGCGGTGAAAGTCGGCGGTGTGGCCATCGCCACCTTGGGCTTTGCCAGCTTCCCGGCCTTTACCGTGATTCTCGAAGGGCTACTGTTCCGCGAACGCATCCGCCGCAACGAAACCATCCTGGTCGTGCTGGTGAGCATCGGCCTGGTGCTGGTGGCGCCTTCCTTCGACCTGGCCAGTGAAGCCACCGGCGGCCTGCTCTGGGCGCTGCTTTCCGGCCTGCTGTTCTCGCTGCTGTCGCTGACCAACCGCGCAGGTTCGGGCCGTTTGCCCGCCGTGCAGGCCGCGCTATGGCAAAACCTGGTGGTCGGCCTGTGCCTGCTGCCGGTGGCCGCGCCGGGCTTGGGCGCAGTGGCGCCGATGGACTGGCTGTGGATCGGCCTGCTCGGGGTGTTCTGCACCGGCGTCGCCCATAGCCTGTTCGTCGCCAGCCTGGCGGTGATCAAGGCGCGCACCGCCGCAGTGGTATTCGGCATGGAGCCAATCTATGGCATTGCCGTGGCCTGGGCGGTGTTCGCCGAAACGCCGACCCTGCGCATGCTGCTGGGCGGTGCGCTGATCATCTTCGCCATCGTTTTGTCCAGCCGCCTGGCGGCCGAGCAGCCACCCAAGCGACCGGCAGTCGCCGAGGGGGCCTGATCAGCGGTCGTTGTGGCCCAGGTCGCGCTGCGGGTCGATCTGGTCACGCACCCGCTGCTTGAGCACCTTGGCCTCGGGGAAACCACCGTCAGCCTTGCGCTCCCAGATCTGCACGCCATTACAGGTAATGCGGAAGATGCCGCCGGTGCCCGGCTGTAGCGCCACCTGGGCCAAATCGTCGGAGAACGTACTGAGCAGTTCCTGGGCCAACCAGGCGGCGCGCAGCAGCCACTGGCACTGGGTGCAATATGTGATGACTATTTCCGGCTTGTTGTCGGCCATGCTGAGCGATCTCCAGGTAAGTGGCCGCTTATACTAGCGGTCTTTCGCCCTCGGTTTGAGACTCACGATGCGCCGCCTGCTGTTCTGCCTTTTGCTGACGCTCACCTCCCTCTCCGTGCTCGCCGCCGAGCAAACCAGGCCCAAGGTCGGCTTGGTGCTCTCTGGCGGCGCCGCCCGTGGCCTGGCCCACATCGGCGTACTCAAGGCCCTGGAGGAACAGGGCGTGCGCATCGATGCCATCGCCGGCACCAGCATGGGTGCGGTGGTAGGCGGGTTGTATGCGTCCGGCTACAGCGTCGAGGAGCTGGAACACCTCGCCACCACTCTCGACTGGCAGCAGGCGCTTTCCGACGCGCCCCCGCGCAAGGACGTGCCGTTCAGGCGCAAGCAGGATGACCGCGACTTTTTGGTGAAACAGAAACTGAGCTTTCGCGACGACGGCAGCCTTGGCCTGCCATTGGGCGTGATCCAGGGCCAGAACCTGGCACTGCTGCTGGAAAGCAAACTGGCCCACACTGCCGACACGCGCGACTTCGACAAGCTGCCGATCCCGTTCCGCGCCGTGGCCACCGACATCGCCAGTGGCGAAAAAGTGGTGTTCAGCCGCGGCCACCTGCCCCAGGTGATCCGCGCCAGCATGTCGATCCCGGCGGTGTTCGCCCCAGTCGAACTGGACGGCCGGCTGCTGGTGGATGGCGGCATGGTCGACAACATCCCGGTGGACGTGGCCCGGGAGATGGGCGTAGACCTGGCCATCGTGGTCGACATCGGCACCCCACTGCGCGACCGCAAGCAACTGGCCACGGTGGTCGACGTGCTGAACCAGTCGATCACCCTGATGACCCGGCGCAACTCCGAAGAACAGCTGGCCAGCCTGCACCGCGACGACATCCTGATCCAGCCTCAGCTGGCCGCCTACGGTGTCACCGATTTTGGCCGCGCCCACGACATGATCGACGCGGGCTACCGCGCCGCGCGCCTGCTCGAACCGCGCCTGGCCGCATTGCGCCACCCCGAAGGTGATGCCGACCTGGCCGTGGCACGCTCCCCGCGCCAGCGCACGCCGGTGATCACTGCCATCAGGGTGGAGAATGATTCCAAGGTCAGCGACGATGTGATCCGCTACTACATCCGCCAGCCGATCGGCGAACCGCTGGAGCTCGAGCGCCTGCAGACCGACATGGGCACGCTATATGGCCTGGACTACTTCGACCGCGTTCAGTACCGCGTGGTGCACAAGGGCGACGACCACACCCTGGTGATCAACGCCCGCGGCAAGCGCGGCGGTACCGACTACCTGCGCCTGGGCCTGAACCTGTCGGACGACCTGCGCGGTGACAGCGCTTTCAACCTGGGCGCCAGCTACCGCGTCAATGGCATCAACAAGCTGGGCGCTGAGTGGCTGACACGCGCGCAGATCGGCGACCAGCAAGAGCTGTACAGCGAGTTCTACCAGCCTTTGGACGTGGGCTCGCGCTACTTCATCGCGCCCTATCTGGACATCGGCTCACAGAACATTGAGGCGACGCTGGACAACGACCCCGTGGCCGAATACCGCCTCGCGCGCTACGGCTTCGGCGTCAACGTCGGCCGCCAGATCGGCACCTATGGCGAAGTGCGCCTGGGCGCGGGCAAGGCGTGGGGCGAAGCCGAGGTGCGCATCGGCGATCAGGACTTGCCCAAGGTGAGTTTCAACGAAGGGTTTTATGAGCTGAAGTACTCGTTCGACACCCTCGACAACGTGTACTTCCCGCACAGTGGTGAAGACATCGGCCTGACCCTGCGCAAGTACGACAAATCGCTCGACTCGGACGGCAACTACCGGCAGTGGCTGCTCAACCTGGACAAGGCGATCAGCAGCGGGCCGAACACCTGGGTATTCGGCGGCCGCTACGGGCGCACGCTGGATCAGACCGAGGTGGTCACCTCGAGCTTCGTGATGGGCGGTGCGCGGGAGCTTTCGGGCTTCCGTCAGGACTCGGTGTCTGGGCAAAACGTGAGCCTGCTGCGTATGGTCTATTACCGGCGCCTGACACCGCGGGGCTACCTGCCGTTGGACTTGCCGCTGTATGTCGGTGGTTCGCTCGAGCGCGGGCGGGCGTGGAACAACGACAATGAATTCGACAGCGGGTACATCAATGCGGCGAGCGTGTTCCTGGGGCTGGATACGCCGTTGGGGCCGCTGAACCTGACGTATGGGGCCAACAGTGCGCATGAGCAGGCGGTGTACCTGAACCTGGGGCATACGTTCTAAACCGCAGGGGCCGCTTCGCGCCCCATTCGCGGGGCAGGCCCGCTCCCACAGAATAAACGCTAACTTACTGATTTGGCGCGGATCCTGTAGGAGCGGCTTCAGCCGCGAACACCGGCGAAGCCGGTGCCATCCACCGCAGCGCCTGCTTCGCGGCTGAAGCCGCTCCTACAGGGTATGCGGCGCGCTAGCGGGCTTGTTTTCTGCGCGACAGCGCAGCCCGAAGGGCTGGGTAATCTCCCACGGGTTCAGCGCTGTCCTTGTGGGAGCGGGCTTGCCCCGCGAATGGGCGCGTGAATTTCAGGATTTTTCGAGGTTGGCCAGAATCTTTGCATGCACACGCATGCACACCTCAAGATCCGCTTCATCCACCCCGGTGAACAACTCCAGGCGCAGCGCGTTGGCGATGGTTTCGATCTGCTCGATCAAGGGCTTGGCTGGCGGGCACAGCTGGATCTTCTTCGCCCGCCGATCCTCCAGCACCGCCTGGCGCCGCACCAGGCCCTGCGCCTCCAGGCTGTCCAGCAGCCGCGCCAACGTGGGGCCTTCAACGCCGACACTCTGGGCGAGTTCGCGCTGGGTGGGCGCTTCTTCAAAGCGCGCCAGATGCAGCAACACCAGCCAGCGCGCCTGGGACAGATTGAGCCCGGCCAGGCGGCGATCCAACTCGGCGCGCCAGCCGCGGGACATCTGTGCCAGCTGCATGCCGAAGCGGTGTTGATTGTCGGTCAGGGGCATAAGCAACTCATTGACTAGAACTAATTGTTAGTCAGCTAACCATGCCCCGGCCCATCAGGCAAGGCTGCCCTGCCCGCAAACGTCCGATAATCGTCAAAAAGGATGACAACGATCAGTGGATGTCCGAAATGTCCCCGATCAGAGCTCGAACTCTGCCGCCAACGCCGCGCGTATGCAGTAGAGCACGCCCTCGGGAACCCGCGCACCGAACAGCGGCGCAATGGCCGAGACCGGCGGCAGCTCCCCTTCGCCGTCAAGGAAGGCATCCTGCACTTCCATCATCAGTTCTTCGGGCAGGTCCAGGGCCTGATCCAGGCTCAGTTCCTGGCGGCCAATGGCCTCGGCCAGCAGGCTGTAGACGTTCTTTTCACTGCAATTGAGCTGGCCGGCAATCTGCATCGGGGTCATGCCGGCGCGGGCCAGGCTGACCAGTTCGTGGCGCAGGTCGAGCACCACCTTGGGCGCCTCCTCGGTGCCGCCAGCGCCGTTGAGCACCTCGAGGAAGGCCTGGCCGTAGCGCTCCAGCTTGCGTGCACCCACACCACTGACCTGGGCCATGTCGCTCAAGCTGGTCGGTTGGCTGCGCAGCATTTCCAGCAAGGTCGAGTCGGGGAAGATGACGTAAGGCGGCACGCTGTGCTCTTCGGCCAGTTTGCGCCGCAGGGTACGCAACGCCTCCCACAGCTCGCGCTCCTCGGCACGTACCAGCTGGCTGGCCGGGCTGCCGCCACCGGAAGACGACTTCGCCACGGTTTGCGGTTTGAGGTCGCGACGCAGCTGCAAGGTCACTTCACCGCGCAGCAGCGGCCGACAGCTGTCGGACAGGCGCAGGCCGCCATAGCCCTCCAGGTCGATGTCAACCAGGCCACGCGCCACCAGCTGGCGGAACAGCGAACGCCATTCCACCTCGCCCAGCGCCTTGCCGACGCCAAACACCGACAGCTTCTCGTGGCCGAAATTGCGCACTTTTTCGTTGTCCTTGCCCAGCAGCACGTCGACCAGGTGGCCGACCCCGTAGCGCTGCCCGGTGCGGAACACCGCCGACAAGGCCTGGCGTGCAGGCTCGGTGGCATCCCAGGTCTGGATCTGGTCGACACAGTTGTCGCAGTGCCCGCACGGCTGTTCGAGCACTTCATCGAAGTAGGCCAGCAACGCCTGGCGGCGGCAGCGCGTTTCTTCGCAAAGTGCCAGCATGGCGTCGAGCTTGTGCTGCTCGACACGCTTGTGGCGCTCATCCCCTTCGGAGTTCTGCAGCATCTGCTTGAGCATCACCATGTCCTGCAGGCCATAGGCCATCCAGGCGTCGGACGGCAGGCCATCACGGCCGGCACGGCCGGTCTCCTGGTAATAGGCTTCCAGCGACTTGGGCAGGTCGAGGTGGGCGACGAAACGCACGTTCGGCTTGTCGATACCCATGCCAAAGGCGATGGTGGCGACCATGATCAGGCCTTCCTCGTTGAGGAAGCGGTGCTGGTTGGCGGAGCGCGTCTCGGCGGCCAGGCCGGCGTGGTACGGCAGCGCCGGGAAGCCTTGCTCGCACAGGAAGGCCGCGGTTTCATCGACCTTCTTGCGCGACAGGCAGTAAACGATGCCGGCATTGCCGCGGCGCTCGCCGAGGAACGCCATCAGTTGCTTGCGCGGCGACTCCTTGGGCACGATGCGGTAGAAGATGTTCGGCCGGTCGAAGCTCGACAGGAAGCGCTCAGCACCTTGCAGGTGCAGGCGCTGGACGATCTCCTCGCGGGTACGCATGTCGGCGGTGGCGGTCAGGGCGATGCGCGGCACATGCGGGAACAGCTCGGCCAACTGGCCCAACTGCAGGTATTCCGGGCGGAAATCATGGCCCCATTGCGATACGCAGTGTGCCTCGTCGATGGCGAACAGCGAAACGTCCAGCCCCCGCAGGAAGTCCAGCATGCGCGGCTGAACCAAGCGCTCCGGTGCCAGGTAGAGCATCTTCACTTCGCCGCGGCGCAGGCGCCCGGCCAGCTCGCGCTGCTGCTCCGCGCTCAGGGTGGAGTTCAGCGCTGCGGCCGCGACACCGAGTTCATCCAGGGTGGCGACCTGGTCGTCCATCAGCGCGATCAATGGCGACACCACCACCGTCAGGCCCGGGCGCAACAGCCCCGGCACCTGGAAGCACAGCGACTTGCCGCCACCGGTTGGCATCAGCACCAGGGCATCGCCACCATTGGCCACGCATTCGATGATCGCTGCCTGGCGCCCACGGAAACTGTCGTAGCCGAAGATATCCTTGAGAACGCGCTGAGCCTGTTCGAGCATGTGCAACTCCGTAAATCGCCGTACCACCCTGCGCACAGGCTGGACGAAAAACCCGCCCCGCACACGCCAAATGCGTAAGCGGCTTTTGCCAGATGGCCGGAAACCCCGCCCCTGGGTGAAAAATCGCGAAGTATACCGCAGTGCCATCCCTCACAGGATGCCCCTGTGACAGACGTTCCCTTTGCCCCGCCATCGCCTCAAGGTGCTAGAATTCATTATCGTTTATTCCCCCAAGGTAGCCCTGTAATGTCCTTCGCCGAGCAACTCACCCGCCTGCAAGCCTTCCTCGACGCCGATGAGCTGCACGAAGAAGCGCTGGACTACGTCGCCGCCCACGGCTACCTGACCGCGCTGTCGATCAGCTCGGAAGACGTCCCTGAGCGTGAATGGATCGACGCGCTGTTCGCCGAAGAGCCCCATTACGCCAGCGATGCCCAACGCACCGAAATCGAAGCGACCCTGGTGGCACTCAAGGGCCATATCGCCCGCCAGCTGGCCAGCGATGAAGAATTCGACCTGCCATGCGAGCTGGACCTGACCGAAGAGCCGGACGATTCCGACCTGCGCGGCTGGTGCATCGGCTTCATGGAAGGCGTGTTCCTGCGCGAAGAGGCGTGGTTCGAGAACGCCGAAGAGGAAGTCAGCGAGATGCTGCTGCCGATCATGGTCGGTTCGGGCCTGTTCGACGAACAACCCGAGTTCGCCGATATCGCCAGCAACGCCAACCTGCAGGACGACATGATCGTGCAGATCCCGGAGGCGCTGAGCGCATTGTTCCTGCTGCTGCACGCCCCAGACGAGAAGCCGGCACTGCTCAAGCCACGCCACCACTGAGTCGGCCGTGCGCTACCTGCTGCTGGCCATCGGCTGGCTCAGCGTCGCGCTGGGGGTGTTGGGGATCTTCCTGCCGGTGTTGCCCACCACCCCTTTTCTACTGCTGGCGGCCGCCTGCTTCGCCCGCAGCTCGCCCCGCTTTCATCACTGGCTGGTCAACCACCCCAAGCTGGGGCCGTGGATCCGCGACTACCTGAGTGGTGAAGGCATCCCGCTGAAGGGTAAGGTCTACGCCATCGGCCTGATGTGGGCGAGCATTGGCCTGTCGTGCTACCTGGTACCGCTGTTCTGGGCGCGGGCATTCATGCTGACCAGTGCGGTGCTGGTCAGCCTGTATATCCTGAAGCAGAAGACATTGCGCAAACCTGGGTGAGTTGCCCATGTTGCCAACTGTTACTTCAAGCTGATTAATTGTTGCCGTAATTTTCTGCAACAATCACACGCTTATAACAGCGACAATTCCTACATCATTTTAGGACGCCGAATACTGCCCCAAGAATCACTTCCCCGTTAGTGTTAGGTCCACAGCTAAAACGTGGGCACTGACAGTGCGCGAGGATGACCAATGCCGGATAAAACAAGGCGATGCACTGGAACGGGCGATTCGAACCCTCCCCCTTATGACGTAACCGAGCGCAGAGCAAATTTGCTGCTCAAACAGTCGGATTGGGGCGATCCCCCCTCATCGGCTCAAGCCTCTTCAACAAGCGCTGATATCAACGCTTCCGGCTATCCAGCCGACCCGCAATTCCAGCTAAGGGGCGGCCACAACAACCTGATGATCGATGCAGCCAGGCCTCTGTTTGGCCTGGCCATGCGCCTTCGCACCCTGGACGCACTCCCCAATATCGCGCAGGTACGCCAGCAGGTGCACACGCAGATTTCCGCCATCCTCGAAGAGCTGGGCCAGCGCGGCTACGAGGCCGCCCAGATGCAGGCCTACTCCTATGCCTTGTGCCTGCACCTCGACGAAACCGTCATGGCCACACCGTGGGGCAGCAACTCCGTCTGGAGTGGCCGAACATTGCTCAGCGATTTTCATCAGGAAACTCAGGGTGGCGAAAAAGTATTTGCGGTGCTTTCGCGCATGATGCAAGAGCCAAAGCGTTTCCAGGATGTTCTGGAATTTCTCTACTTGTGCCTGTGCTTTGGCCTGAAAGGCAAGTACGCCATAGAGCCCAAAGGCGATGAAACGCTCGAAGCACTGATAACGGAACTTCACGGCATCATCCGTCAACTTCGCGGCCCTGTGCCTGAACACGTTTGCGACCCTTACACCAATGTCGTTGTGCGCCCGTACAGAAAGCCACGCAATTGGCTGCCTTGGTGGAGTCCGCTGGTGATATCCGCTTTGGCCATGGTGGCCGTGTACAACTATTACAGCTTCCGTCTGAGCTTGCTCACCGCAGAAGTCCTCGAATCCCTCGACCTCATTTTGCAGCAGTAACGGGATGACTGCTTCCAGGAGGAACCGTGTCTAGCCAATCCGATCTGCGTTACACCTTTCAGCCGCTTGTGGGCGATGGCGAATTCGATGTGGTGTCGTTCACGCTCAAAGAGGAACTGAGCCAGCCATTCACCCTGACGCTGGAATTGGTCAGTTTCGAGCACGTTATAAACTTCGGTCACCTGCTCGACAAACCTGTGCTGTTCACCATCTGGCGTGGCGAGCGTCCGGTGCGGTATGTGCACGGCCTGGTCAGCAGCTTCACTCAAGGCGATACCGGCTTTCATCGTACGCGTTACAAAGCACTCGTCGAGCCGCAACTGGCCCGGGCTCGCCTGCGCTCCAACTGGCGCATCTTCCAGCACAAAACGGCCAGGCAGATTCTTGAGCTGATGCTCGAACGCCAAGGCATCACCCAGTACCAATTTGGTGCGGTCTTCGATTACCCCGCTCGGGAGTTCTGCGTCCAGGCCGGTGAAACCGACCTGGATTTCATGGCCCGCCTGGCGGACGAAGAAGGCATGGTCTACCGGTTCGAGCACACAGAAAAGCACCACACCCTGATCATCACCGGTCAGGTCCGGACCTTGGGTACCATAAAGGTGATCACCGACGATGACGATGACGAAGGCTTCGTCGACGACAATGATGAAGCCTTCGTCGACGACGATGCCCCTGCCAATGCCTACACCGTGCTGTACACACCAAACAGCGGCGGCTATCAGGCCAAGCCGTGCCTGCGTCGTTTCCACTACAGCGAACACGTCCGCACAGCGCGCCAGGTGCAACGCGACCACACCTTCACCAACCCCGAATACCGCCAGCAGCATGCTGCCACCGGTGCTCACCTCGAGCACCAGTCCAAGGCTTACGAACGCTTCGATTACCCCGGCCGCTACAAGCGCGACGCGGTGGGCAAGCCCTTCACCGAAACCCGCATCACGGGTTTGCGCCATGACGCACGCGTTGCAGAGGTCGAAGGCGATGACGAACGCTTGCAACCCGGCCTGAGTTTCAACCTCATCAACCACGAGCGTGACGATCTCAACGTGCACTGGCGGGTGAAAAGCGTGGTCCACGAAGGCATCCAGTACACCAGCCTGGAGGAAGAAGCCGCCGATGCCCAGCAGGGCACCCATTACCAGCAGAGGGCGGTGCTGGTACCCGGCCAGGTGGAATGGCGACCAGCACCACTGCCCAAGCCGCGCATCGATGGCCCACACATGGCCACCGTGGTCGGTCCGCCCGGCGAAGAGATCTATTGCGACGAGTGGGGCCGGGTCAAGGTCAGCTTCCCCTGGGACCGGGAAAGCGAGAACAACGAGTTCAGTTCCTGCTGGGTGCGCGTGTCGCAAGGTTGGGCCGGTGGAAGCTGGGGCTCGATGGCCATCCCGCGCATCGGCCAGGACGTGATCATCCAGTACGTCAACGCCGACCCGGACCAACCGATGATCACCGGGCGCACCTACTGCGGTAACCAGTTGCCGCCGTACGACCTGCCCGCCCACAAGACGCGCATGACCATCAAGAGCCAGACCCACAAGGGCACAGGCTTCAATGAGCTGCGCTTCGAGGATGAGCTGGGGCGCGAGGAACTCTATATCCATGCGCAACGGGACCAGAACATAGAGGTCGGCAACGATGAGTCGACATGCGTTGGGCGCAACCGTGTAGAGCAAGTGGGCAATGATGAACAGTTAAGTGTCGGCAACAATCTTTGCCAGGACATAGGCCGGGACCGCACCGAACGGACGGGGCGTACATGCAACGTGAAGGTTGGCCACGACCTGATCGAGCACGTCGGCAACGACCGCTGCGAATCCACGGGGGTCAATCACTCTGTCACCATCGGCGGTCAAAGCGCATTACTCGTCAAAGGCGGGCAGAAGATCAGCGTCGGCGAAGGCGTCGATCAGCAGACGACCGTCTACCAGTTGCGCGCCAGCGAGCGTATCGAGTTCAGCAGCCCGGGGGGCAGCATCGTGCTGGACTCCGAAGGCATCACCCTCAATGGCCTGACACTTACCCTGCTTGGGCCGACCAAAGCTGGGGCGAAAGGCGCTGGAAGCACCCTGGCACAGGGCCTCATCGCTCATGCCGGCAGCCAGTGCGAGGAACGGCGCCGATGAGCACCAAAGCCTTGCTCGACCTCATTGCCGACTACCACGCCCCTGAGCTGTACTGCCATGTACTGATCGACCCGCTGGCAATACCCGAGAACAGCGACCAATCCTTGCTCCTACAGTTGAAGAGAGCGTTGGGGGAAGGTGCGATGACGCGGGTGGTTCGAGCCGACTTGCCCCATGCCCCCCAACTGCACCCCGTGCTGGCCTGCCTGTCATCACCCGGCGCGAAACCGAGCCCGCCACTGCTGAAGATGACTGCGCATGCGGCACAAAGTGATAACCAGCGCCGAAAGCGCCACGTGTGTGGCTGGTTACTGAGCGAAGCACCGGCACCGGTAGTCGCTGCGCACCTGGCAGCGCTGTGCCGGCTTCCCGGTTCCGCAAGCGAGCCCCGTTTTTATCCCCTCTACGAACCTGTGCGCCTCGAACTACTAGCTACTACGTTTGAACACGTGGAGCGCGGGCCTTGGTGGCCAATCAAGCACTGGCTGTTCGTGAGCAGCGGCGCGCAGCTGGCTGGTTTGAGCGGTGAAGCCCATCCTTGGAGCGGCTTGCCTAGGTCCGCCTTGCGCGTTCAGGACGACGTGACGTTGATCGAAACGCTACTCGCGGCCTGGCGAGCACTGCCATCAGACCCTGCTGGTCCGAAGCCAAGCACACTACCGGCATTCGCTGCGGTAAAAGCCTCCAACCATATCGATGACGCTCGCAGGCTGGGCTTGAGCGCAGCCGATGACATTCTGGTTTTTGCCCTATACCACCTCTGCCTGCACCCTCGCCTGCAGGCCGCGCCAGCCGTTCGCCAGATCATCGACGCAGCAGTGCAGCAGCAACTTCCCCTCGCGCCACTGCTCGCCCGCCACAGCGATGCGCACTGGCGGCAAGTGATCGCCACCCTTCCCCGTTCCGAGGTTCGCCCATGAGCATCAGCCAGCGCATCGCCACCGCGCTCGCCGAGGCCGCACTCCCGGCCGAACAGTGCAAGGCCTGCGAGCGGCAAGGCCTGCCGATTTTGCCACTGCGGCGCGCCCTGGTGCCCGACACGCGCCCGGGCTACGTTTCCACCGTGGCCGGTGAGCCCCATGTCGAGACCCGGATGGGCCTGCGCACCTTGCGCTCCGGTTACCTGTACGTGCTGCTAGACCAGCGCATCTGGCAGGCCTACGAGGTCACCGACCAAGGCCACCTGCGCCGCTTCAACCCCTACGAACCACCGCCCGGCCCACCACCTTCGCTGCCCCCCAGGTGCGTGAACGAAAACCACGATATCCCCTCGTCTTTTCTCACCCTCGACACCGCAACCTACGGCTCGGCCTGGCTCGCCTTCTCCAGTGACGCCTGGCCGCGCAGCGTGCTGGATGCGTACAAGCGCGGCCAGGCACCTGCGCAGCGTTTCGAGGGCCTGGACCTGTCCCAGGCGCGCGAGCAGCCAGAGCTGCTGGGCTTGGCGATGACCCCAGACAACCTTCAGGTAGACAAGCAGGTTTTTGAATACGCCCAGCAGCTTTGCGCACCCTTCGACAGTGCACATGGTTTTCACAGCCGGCTGTTGCGCCAAACCGCCCTGCGTGGCTTCGTGGTCAACGCCATCAACAGGCACCAACTGGAACAGGGCGTGCTAGCCGTGGTGCTGGATGACACGGTCGGGCTGGTGCAGGAGTACAACCATCAGCGCCTGAACTGGCTCGTCAAGCGCCAGGCGTGGCGCGAGGACCCTCTGCGCGCCTACCAGTTCCAGACATCACAGATTCTGCAGATTATCCGGGTAACGCACAGGCAGTGGGCCGCGCAGCAGGTCGCGCCGTTCGGAACACCCACTACAGGTGATGGAGCACCGACCTTTGCTGCGCCCGAGGTGGAGCGGCAGCGGCTCGTCGCGCTGCGCGAGCAACAAAGCGATGAGCGCCTTGAGCAGCGCTACCACGAGCCCCAGCGTGCCGCCTTCCAGGCCGAATACGATCGGCAGGAACGCCAGTTCCAGGCCTATATCGACCAGAACGCCAAAGCCTATGCCGAACTCTGCCAAAGCCAGACGTTCACGCTGATCGAGCAATACGACTATGACGGCCATGATCGTGAGTCTGGCATCGCCTACAGCAAGACCATGGCCGGTTGCCTGGCTGGCGGCATCACCGAGGTGGTTGCAACCAGCGCCGAGCACGGCCCGCCGTCAGCCTCCACCAGCGAAGCGCTGTGGTTGAAGTGGCTGCAGGACCCGAACAGCCCACCGTACCGCGCCGTGTTACTGCGCAATGAATTTCTACTGGCGGCACTGCAGCCCAGTTTTTCCGCCAGCGACCCCATCAACTGGAACGACAGCGACAAGCTCTATACGGCGCTGAGCAAGGTCATCACCAGCGACGAGGGTCGTCTTCACCTGCGAAATCAGCTCAAACAGGCGGTCACGGAAACTCAGGGCGCATTGAATGCAGCCAGTCAACGCCTGCAGGCACTGCTCGACCCAGGTATCCAGCAAGCCGTGCGACGTCTGAACAGCGCTAGTCAGTACCTCTATAACGGAGTGCACCTCGTCGAACTACAGGTACAGATGAAGCTGGGCGAGTACTACGCCCTGCAGAGCGCGCACCTTCGGGAGTTGCAACACAAGGCAAGCGCCACGCTGGCCAAAGCGCGAGACAGGATGATGCCTAGCCTCGAAGAACTGAAAGCCGGTGCCCAGATGGGAACCCGCAAGGTCCAACCGATTATCCAGAGCGGTTTGTTGAGCCTTGCGGTCCTCGACCCCAAGGTTGCGCATACGCTGATCAACGTCAGCGTCTGGGTCGAGGGCAAGGCTGAAGTGTTGCAAGAGCGGCTGCTCAAAGAGGTCAACCAGAATGTGAACCAGCTCAGTCACGCGGCGCAGATGAGCCTGGTGGACATACGGGTAGCGGCGGGCACGTTGGAGCCCAGCGCCCGGAAAATGCTTGAGGGGATACGGATCAGCGCGCTGCAGGCGTCGCAGATGGTGCGCAGCAGTTTTTCAGGGCTGAGAGGGGCGGCGGGAAGTTGGGAGTTGCTGCTCGCGCTGGGCGGGTTGTATTTGCTAAGCGACAGCCTGGGCAAGAACCTGAAAAAAGTGGAAGAGGAAACTGGGGCGAAGTCTACAGAGGCGACGCTTGCGCTCTATGGATCTAGCGCAGGGATTATTGGGGGTGGAATTGAGGCGTTAGGTATCGTTATTGGAAAATTTAATCCTACCCGCGTCACCGCAGGACAATCGATTTATCGAGCTGGGGCTATTATCGGTGTTGCTGTGGGAGTATTCGACACATTTCAGTCAATACAGGCGATTAGACGCAATGCTCTTACAGGTGATACCAGTGCCAACAAGTATCACATCACCGCCGCATTACTCAGCGCACTCGGGGCGCATGCGGCTTACCTAGCGATATACAACGCCTCGCTACTGGGACCATTAGGGTATGCCGTCGCACTGGGACTAACAGCCTACAGCTTCAGTAAACACGCAATAAATAATGAGTCTACACCGCTCGAGCTTTGGGTCAAGCGCTGCCATTTTGGAACTGCTGATGAAACGCCTCCTGTCCACTGGCATTCACCGAATGACGCCGATATTGCTTTTTCCGAACTCAATGCGGCAACTCTGGGCATCAGCGGCGCCCTTAAGTTCAAGACTCAGTGGACAGCCACAACTACAACTTCAAAAAGCGAGGGCATTATCAATCCCAACATACGACACCTCCTGGAGTTCCGCTTTACACTACCTGACTTCATCGAGCACACTTCAAGTTACCATTGGATTTTAGTAATCCATCGTCATGGAGATGGTAACCCTCCTAAATTTAGCGGCGGAGAGATACTCATTAATGAGATGAACTATACGCAGACAATCTCGAAGAGGATGCGTACGCTCAGCGAACTCAATGCCTCTACCGCACCTAACCGCCCCGACTACTTCAAAGATAGCATTGCGTTTACCAGGCCCAAGCGCAAAGGAGAGCAAAGTCAGTCTGATGAAGAAAATGATATGACCGTCAGCGGGTCGGTAACACTAGCGACCCTGGGAACCCTCAACATTACAGCCGCAACGCTCTGCTTGAACTATTGGCCAGATCGCGACATCCCAAGTGCATATGCCGAAATTGAGCTACAGGAATTTAACGTATGACTTTGCCCACAAGAGCTTTCGGCTGGAAATATGACTTACCCGACCCAGCCACCCCTTCAGATTTTCGCCCAGTGATAGAAGAATTTCTGGCACCACCAAGCCATGTTGACTCAATATACATCGAGCTTCCGAGATCGCTATTCAAATTCAGAGGCTACAACCCTATTGTAGGCGGCTCACTCATGCTCGTGGGGTTAATTATGCTCATCTACTTCATCTACGACGATTTGACCTCGACCACCAGAGCAGACGTTAGCGGAATACTCATAATTGCAGCCACTTATGCAATTTCTTTCTTCATCACATTTGCGTACATACGCATGGACCTTACATACCCGCGCAACGAGCCTATTCGATTCAACAGGCTCCGCCAGAGGGTTTATTTCTATCAATACAGATTTGATCGACTGCATCCCTTTGGTCGGAAAAACTGGGGCGTTAAACCAGTTGCCTACGACTGGGAACAGCTTACCGCCGAAGTCTATAGTGTTTATGCCCCAATGGGATACGGTGGGCGAGTTGAAAAAGTCATGATCTCGGTCCGCAAACCCGGCACCGACGAAGTGATCGATCGCGTTTTTTTCACCGGCGATATTGAACAGGGGAAACAATACTGGGCACTTGTGAGAATTTTTATGCAGGAAGGCCCGGATGCCCTCTCAGAATTTACCCAGGCGCCTACGGACTGGAACAGTGATGATCTGCTCAACCCATTTCATCGTCTTGCCCCCAAAGTCCAATGGCCTCCCGAAATGGACCTCGAATCCCGCACCGCCCCCGCCCAAGGAGACCAACCATGAACCCCGTCGTCCTGGTAGGCCACCGCCACGATTGCCCGATCCATGGCATTGGCATAGTGGAAACAGGCAGCGCCGACTACACCTTCAACGGCAAGGCTGTTGCGCGAGTGGGCGACAGGATCAGTTGTGGTGCGCTGATCACCAGTGGTTCGGCGAACTATCAGATCGAGGGCAAATTGGTCGCACGCGAAGGCGATCGGACGGACCACGATGGGGTGTTGGTCGAGGGGGATAGTGACTGGCTAGTTGAATGATGGAGCTTGGTGTTTTGGGTCGCCAGTACTGGCCTCATCGCGGGCAAGCCCGCTCCTACAGGCCAGCGGCAAACCTGTAAGAGCTGGCTTGCCCACGATTTGGCCAGCGGCAAACCTGTAGGAGCGGGCTTGCCCGCGATGAGGCCAGCCCGTTCAACGCAAGCCCCGATACCTCACACCGTGTCCACCTTCAACGAATGATCATCCAGCATCCCGTTGATGATGGTCGCCGTATCATGCCCCGCCGATACCACGCCCCCTGCCCCTGCCGACACCCCGTAATGCTGGGCCAGGTCCACGCCTGCCAGGTCGATGGTCTGTACCGGCGCAGCCCCCGCCACGCTGCTGACCTCGATGGTCGAGACCACATCGGCCCCTGTGCCGCTGACCTTGAAGTGCAGGTAGTCGTCCAGTGACGTTGCCGTGCCGTGTTCACCCTGCAGCAGTTGCGACAGGTCGAGCTTGTCGCTGCCCGGGGTGAAGTCGGTGACGGTGTCATGGCCCGTGTCGCCTTTCTGCCAGACGAACGTGTCGTTGCCATTGCCGCCGGTCATGATGTCGTTGCCCGGCCCGCCGATCAGGGTGTCGTTGCCATCCCCGCCCTTGAGCACATCGTTGCCCGCGCCGCCGTCGAGCACGTTGTCGGCGCTGTTGCCAATGAGGGTATCGCCGTAGTCCGAGCCGACCAGGTTGTGGATGCCGTTCAAGGTCTCCAAACCGGCGCCACCGGTGTCCTGCGCCCCGTCATGGCTGAGGTCGATTGTCACCGCGGCCTTGGCCTGCGCGTAGTTGGCAGTGTGGCCGTTGTGCTCGTCGCCAGCAGGTGCAGGCGCCTCCAGCGAAGCAATGTCGAGCGGGCTGGAAAGGCCCGCAGCGGCGTGTTCACTGGCGCCATTGATGTGCGGCGCCGCAGCCTGCGCATTGGCATAGTCCACGACCAGGCTCAGCTTGTAGCTTTCACCCGCCTTGCCCGCCCCCGTCGGGTCGCTTGCATGGATGCTGTACACCCCGTCATGGCTGGCCGTGAAGCTCCCCCCGGCGGCAATGGGCTGGTAGCTGCCACCGGCGTCTTTCCACTCAAGCGCCAAGTTGCCATCGTGCTGGTCGTGGTTAAGCTGCAGGGTTTCACCTTTGCGCAAGCTAACGTTGATCACCTCTTCGGCATTGCCCTGTGCCGCAGCCGCGCCTGTGGCCCCGAGGTAGCCAAGCACCACCAACGCCGCAGTCATGCTGCTGGCATCGAGGGTGAACGCGCCGCGATCAATCACCCGCTGCTCCTGCGCCCTGCCATAACCGTCACCACATTCGGACATCGAGTTGTCGTGCACATTGATGGTAATGGTCGCGGTGCTCTCGTCGCCGTCGCCATCGCGGATGGTGTAGACGAACGTGTCGATGGCATCCCGCGGCGCCGCAACGTTCGGGTCGGAGTGGTACACCGCATTGCCCTGGGCATCCAGGGTGAGGTAGCCGAACTGGCCTGCCACATGGCTGCCGAGCTGGCCGATGGCCGAGGTGGCCGTGTCATGGCCGGCGCGCACGCCCACCACGTAGCCGCAGTCGGCGGGCACATCGGCACCGATGGCGTCGTTGTACAGCACGTTGCCCCGCACCTCATCACCTTTGCTGACACTCACGGTATCGCAATGGGCCTGCGGTACATCGTCGACGATGGTGATGTTGACCGTGCTGGTGGTCCAGTTGCCCACCGTGTCCTCGACCCTGTAGGTGAAGGATTCGCTCACGGTAGTGGCGCCATCGTTGGCGTGGGGTTGCGAATTGGCTGGCGAGGTCAGGGTGTAGGTGTAGGAACCGTCTGCGTTCAGATGGATCTGCCCGTACTGGCCGACGGCATTCCCGATCAAGGTGTAGGTCAATGCCCCCACACCACCCCCCACCTGCCCGACCAGGCTGCCGGAGGCGGTTTCCGTCGTCGAGCCTGGGTCACTGCCGTTGACGCTACCGCCCGCCAGGTCATGGCCGTCCTTGTTCAGGTCCAAGGCTTTTTCGAACACGGTGACGCCGCCATCGCCGCACGGGTGCAGCGATTGGTCGTGCACGTTGATGGTCACGGTGGCGGTGCTTTCATCGCCGTCGCCATCGCGAATTGTGTAGACGAAGGTGTCGATTGCATCGCGCGGCGCCACGGCGTTGGGGTTGGCGTGGTACTGCGCGTTGCCCTGGGCATCGAGGGTCAGGTAGCCGTACTGGCCGTAGACGTGGCTGCCGAGCTGGCCAACCGCCGAACTGGAGGTGTCATGACCGGCGCGCACACCGACCACGTAAGCGCCGTCGCCCAGCGTGTCGGCCCCGACCACGTCGTTGTACATCACGTTGCCGCGCACGATGTCGCCCTTGGCCACGCTGACGAAGTCGCAATGAGCCTGCGGTACGTCGTCGACGATGGTGATGTTGACCGTGCTGGTGGTCCAGTTGCCGACTGTGTCCTCCACCCGGTAGGTGAAGGATTCACTGACGGTATTGGCGCCATCGTTGGCATGGGCTGGCGAATTCGCCGGCGAAGTCAGCGTGTAGGTGTAGGAGCCGTCAGCGTTCAGGTGCAACTGGCCAAACTGGCCGACAGCATTGCCCACCAAGGTGTAGGTCAACGCCCCCACGCCACCAGCGACCTGCCCGACCAGGCTACCGGTCGCAGTCTCGCGGGTTGAGCTGGGGTCACTGCCAATAACGCTGCCGGCCGCCAGGTCGTTGCCGTCCTTGTGCAGGTCCAGCGCGTTCTCGTACACCCACACGCCACCGTCGCCGCACGGCTGCAGCGCCGGGTTGTGCACATTGATGGTGAGGGTGGTGGTGCTCTCGTCGCCATCGGCATCGCGAATGGTGTAGACGAAGGTGTCGAGCGCATCACGCGGCGCCACGGCATCCGGGTTGGAGTGGTACTGGGCATTGCCTTGGGCATCGATGGTCAGGTAACCATACTGGCCATTCACCTGGCTGTTGAGCTGGCCGATGGCAGACGTGGAGGTGTCACTGCCGGCGCGCACGCCGACCACGTACTGGCCGTCGACACGGGTGTCGGCACCGACCACGTCGTTGTACATCACGTTGCCGCTCACCACGTCGCCTTTGTACACACTGACGAAGTCGCTGTTGGCGGTGGGTACGTCGTCGACGATGGTGATGACGATGGTGCTGGTGGTCGAATGGCCGGCGGCATCCTGCACCTGGTAGGTGAAGCTTTCCGTCACGGTATTCGCGCCATCGTTGGCGTGGGTCGGCGAATTCGCCGGTGAAGTCAGCGTATAGGTGTAGGAGCCATCTGCGCTCAGGTGGATCTGCCCATATTGGCCTACAGCGTTGCCGACCAAGGTGTAGGTCAGCGCGCCAACGCCGCCGCTGGTCGAACCGGCCAACGTCCCGGAGGCCGTTTCCTGAGGCGAGCCGGGGTCGCTACCCATAACGGTGCCAGCCGCGAGATCGTTGCCGTCCTTGTGCAGGTCCAGAGCCTTCTCGTACACCGTCACATCGCGGTCCTCACAGGTCATCAGCGCACTGTGCACGTTGATGGTGAGGGTAGTGGTGCTTTCGTCGCCGTCGGCATCGCGGATTGTGTAGACGAAGGTGTCGACGGCATCACGTGGCGAGGCAACGTTGGGGTTGGAGTGGTACTCGGCATTGCCGTAGGCATCGATGGTCAGGTAGCCGAACTGGCCATTGACCTGGGTGTTGAGCTGGCCGATGGCAGAAGTCGAGGTATCGCTGCCGGCGCGCACGCCGACCACGTACTGGCCGTCGCCACGGGTGTCGGCACCGACCACGTCGTTGTACATGACGTTGCCGCGTACCACATCGCCTTTGTCAACGCTGACGAAATCGCTGTTGGCGGTGGGTACGTCGTCGACGATGGTGATGACGATAGTATTGATGGCCGAATTGCCCAGCGAATCCTGCACCTGGTAGGTGAAGGTTTCGGTCACAGTATTGGGCCCGTCGTTGGCATGGGTGGGCGAATTTGCGGGCGACGTCAGCGTGTAGGTGTAGGAGCCGTCCGCGCTCAGCTGGATCTGGCCGTACTGGCCTACGGCATTGCCCACCAAGGTGAAGGTCAACGCACCCACGCCACCGACCGTAAGCGTGCCGGAGGCGGTTTCGTGGGTCGAGCCAGGGTTGCTGCCGGTGACCGTGCCTGCCGCCAGGTCGTTACCGTCCTTGTGCAAATCCAGCGCATTTTCATACACCGTCACATCACGGTCCGCACAGACGATCAGACCGTTGTGCACATTAACGGTAATGGTCGTGGTGCTTTCATCACCGTCGGCGTCACGGATGGTGTAGACGAAGGTGTCGATGGCATCCCGGGGCGAAGCGATAGCGGGGTTGGAGTGGTACTCCGCGTTACCGTAGGCATCGATGGTCAGGTAGCCGTACTGGCCGTTGACCTGCGTATCGAGCTGGCCGATGGCCGAGCTGGAGGTATCGCTGCCAGCACGCACACCCACCACATACTGGCCGTCGCCACGGGTATCGGCGCCCACCACGTCGTTGTACATCACATTGCCGCGGACCACGTCGCCTTTGAAGACGCTGACGAAATCGCTGTTGGCGGTGGGCACATCGTCGACGATGGTGATGACGATGGTGCTGGTGGTGGCGTTGCCCAGCGAGTCCTGCACCTGGTAGGTAAAGGTTTCGGTCACCGTGTTCGGGCCATCGTTGGCATGGGTAGGCGAATTGGCCGGTGACGTCAGGGTGTAGGTGTAGGAACCATCCGCATTCAGCTGAATCTGGCCGTATTGGCCTACGGCATTGCCGACCAGCGTGTAGGTGAGTGTACCGACACCGCCACTGGCCGAGCCGACCAACGTGCCGGAGGCCGTTTCCTGCGTCGAGCCCGGCGCGCTGCCAGTGACAGTACCGGGCGCCAGGTCATTGCCATCCTGGTGCACGTCCAGCGCTTTTTCGTACACGGTGACGTCACTGTCGGCACAGGCCATCAAGCCGTTGTGCACGTTGATGGTGAGGGTGGTGGTGCTCTCGTCGCCATCGGCATCGCGGATGGTGTAGACGAAGGTTTCCAGGGCATCCCTGGGCGAAGCGATGGTCGGGTCGGAGTGGTACTCGGCATTACCCTGGGCGTCGATGATCAGGTAACCGTACTGGCCATGCACCTGGGTATTCAGCTGGCCGATGGCCGAGCTGGAGGTGTCGCTGCCGGCGCGCACGCCGACCACATACTGGCCGTCGCCACGGGTGTCGGCGCCGACCACGTCGTTGTACATCACGTTGCCGCGCACCACGTCGCCCTTGGCCACGCTGGTGGAGTCGTCATGCGCCTGCGGTACATCGTCGACGATGGTTACGCCCAGGCTGCCGGTGGCGGTGCTGCCATCGGCATCTTTGGCGATTACCGTGAACTGCTCGCTGATGCTGTTGCTACCTTGGCCGCTAGGGTGGTTCTCGTTGTCGACCAGGGTGTAGCTGTAGCTCACCACGCCAGTGGCGGGGTTGTAACCGAGGATGGTCAGGGTGTTGCCTTCGGGCGTGACGACCGACTGCGGGAAGCCCACCGCCACACCGCCACTGATCACACTGATGCCGCCTACGCTCAGGCTTTGCAGGCCGTCAGGCGCGGTAACCTTGAAGCTGCCTTGCTGGGTCAGGGCAGCAGCATCCGGGGCGCTGCCGTCGTGCAGGTTTTTCTCGTGAACCGTCAGCTCGCCGCCTTGCGTGCCTAGGCCATCGAGCGTCACCGGGTCGTCGAGGTTGCTGATGTTCAAGGTCAGCGTCGCGCTGCTGGAGTCGCCATCGGCGTCCTTGATCGTGTAGGCGAAGGTCTCCACCGCTTGGCCGCCCCCGCCCAGGTTCTTGAAGTCCGGGTCGTTGGTGTTGAGTGTGTAGGTGTAGGAACCGTCTGCAGCGAGCACCAGTGTGCCGTAGGTGCCGGTGAAGGTGCCGGCGATTACTGGGCCACCCGGCACACGGTCGGCGCCCTGCACGTCGTTGCCGAGCACATTGCCAGTCAGGTCGGTGTGCTGCTCGGTGGCGGTGATGGGGTTGCTGTCATCCACTGCCCTGGGCACGTCGTCACGGATGATCACATCCAGCGAACCTTGGGCCACATCGCCGTCACTGTCGCTGACCAGCACCGGCAAGTGCTCGCTCAGCGCGTTGGTCCCGGCGCCGTCCGCATGCTGCTCGGCGTCGGTCAAGGTGTAGCTGTAGCTGACCTCGCCTGTGGTCGAGTTGTAGCCGGTGATGGTCAACGTGTTGCCCAGGCCGGTGGTGATTGATTGGCCGACACCGGTGACGACACCTGCGGTGACCACGTTGATACCGCCGACGCTGAGATTGAACACGCCGTCCGGCGCTACCACGGTAAAGCTGCCGTGTTGGGTCAATGCCGGCGGGTTGTTGACCGAGCCCAAGGGCAGGTTGGCCTCGTCCAGCACGAGCTCGCCCGGGTTCACATCCAGCCCGCGCAGTTCGACCGGGCGGTCGATGGGGGTGATCGGTGGGTTGGGTTGCTCAGGCGGGTTAGGCTGGCCAGGCGGGTTAGGTTGCCCTGGCGGGTTGGGTTGGCCAGGTGGCAGGCCACCATTGGTGCCATTGTCACCCCCGCTACCACCGTTGCCTGCTCCCAGCGTGTCGCGCCCTCGGGTGTTGCCCAGGTCGCCTACATAGCGGTTGGCCAGCTCAGGGATGCCATTGAAGCCTGCCGTCGGGAAGCCGATTTGCGGGTCGACGCGGTCGGCCACCTCGGTCAGCAAGACAAAGCTATGGCCACCGCCCAAGGCGCCCGGCGCGCTGCTGCCGTTAGGGCCCGCCGCAGGTGCTTCGGCAGTTGTGCTGGGGTCATCACCGGCGGCAATCGCCCGCTGAATGCGCTCCACATCGCTCAGTTGCGCGTCGCTCGGCGCCCCGTCGTGTGCCTGCACAGGGGGCGCCAGGTTGGCCAACAGGTCCGTGGTCATGGCCAGGCTGCTGTCGCGCCCCAATGTCAGTTCTGCGCCGTTCTGCAGGTGCACGGCCACGGCGCCCGCGGCACCGGTTTCCAACTGCTCGCCCGCAAACAGGCGGTCGCCTTCGATCAAGGGGCGCCGGCTACCGTCACTGCCAATGGCAAAGACCTCACCCACTACCTTGCTGACAACACCGACTAACTTCGCCATGAGCGCACGCCTCCCCTTACCGATTGGTTACTCAACCAACGACATGGCGGTGAGGCAAAGGCTTGGAGTCCGACTGTCTCAGGGGTGAGATTCGTTCTCTCGGAATACCACGTTGGCGATAGTCATATCTTAAATTGCCATCATCAGATGCCAAAATTTTGTCGCCAAATTCCGCTTTCACCTGTCCTTTCCGCGTCCTTAGCTGGAAAAAATCTGGAACTCACCGCGAACCCGGAAACTCGCATGCTGCGGCGGCTTCCGAAATCGCTTGAAGGAAACAATGTCTCGCTTTTGATAGACCGCATAAGTTTTTTTTCGCATAGGGCTTATGAAAAAATCTTCTTAGCTCGCGCGTTAAATGTTCTTAGCTCTGTTGTTACAAACATGAAACGGTTTGAACTATAAAAATCGTCATTTTTTTGGCGAGAAGCAGGACCATTTTGAGATCAGGGAGAAGTACCCCATGCGCGTTTTCAACCCCATCACCAGTGCAATTCTGTTGGCCATGGCGTGCGCCAACGTTCAGGCGATGTCACTTAACGAGGCCGTCCAGAGCGCCGTGGACTATCACCCCGAAATCAGCTCCAACCGCAACAGCAGGTTGTCGGCTGACGAAGACGTGAAATTCGCCCGTGGTGGGTACTACCCGACCGTTGACCTGGTGGCCGGCTACGGGCGGCAGCGTTCGGACAACGTCAACACCCGCGGCCTGAACCCCGACGGCACACGCAACCACAACAAAGAGACGCTCAACTACACCCAGTCGGAATTGCGTCTTCGGCAAATGATCTTCGACGGCTTCAACACCGCCAACGAAGTCGGCCGTACCCAGGCCGTCGCCACCTCGCGCGCCTACTACACCCAGGCGGTCGCGCAGGATGTCGCCTTGCGCGCCATCGAGGTGTACCTCGAAGTGCTCAAGCGCCGTGAGCTGGTGACCCTGGCCAAGAACAACCTGCAGGCCCACCTGCGGGTCAACGACCAGATCGGCCTGCGCAGCGAGCGGGGCGTGGGCAGCACCGCCGACCTCGACCAGTCGCGCGCCCGCCGCGCCCTGGCAGAAAACAACCTGGACACCGCCGAAGTCGACCTGGCCGATGCCGAAGCCAACTTCTACAGCGTGGTCGGCCGCCTGCCCGATGAGCTCGAAGGGCCTCAATCGGTCAAGGTGGAAATGCCCGGCACCCTCGATGCCGCGCGCGAAGGCATGCGTCAGAACAACCCCTACCTGAAATCGGCCCAGGCCGATGTGAACGCCGCCGAGCAGCAATACGAAGTGGCCAAGTCGCCCTTCTACCCGCGCCTGGACGCGGTACTGGCCACCGGCGCCAACAACAACCTGGGCGGCGAGAAAGGCCACAGCAACAACGACTGGCAAGCCGGCGTCGAGCTTAGCTACAACCTGTTCCGCGGCGGCAGCGACAAGGCCCGCCTGCAGTCCGACGCCCACAAGATCAACCAGGCCCTGGACATCCGCAACAATGCCCTGCGCGAGCTGACCGAGAACCTCAGCCTGGCCTGGAACGCCATGAACAACGCGCGCAAGCAAACCCCGACTGCCCGTGAATATGCCGAAACCACCCAACGCGTACGCGCCGCCTACGCCGACCAGTTCGGCCTCGGCCAGCGCACCCTGCTCGACGTGCTCGACAGTGAGAACGAGCTGTACAACGCCAACCGTCGTTACACCGAAGTGCGTTACACCGAGGAGTACTCGATGTACCGCGTGCTGGCGACCATGGGTGAATTGCTGAGCAAGCAGCGCATCTCCCTGCCGCCGGAAGCCATTGCCAACAACGAAGTGCGTACCGAAGCGCGGTTGCCCGACATGCGTTGAGCCAGGTTGGCAACGGGCAGGGAGCGCCAGGCATCACCCCTTCCACCGCGGCGGGAGTAGTCCACAGTGACCAGTATGCAAAGCGCGCAACCGCGCCCCGATGTCGATGACCCGCTGCTCGATGGCCTGCTGATCCTCTGCCGCCTGCACGGCCGGCCGGCCAGCCGCGCCAGCCTGAGCAGCGGCCTGCCCCTGCAGCAGCAGCGCCTGGGTGCCGACCTGCTGCCCCGCGCCGCAGCGCGCGCCGGCTTGCAGGGCCGCGTGCTGCAGCGTGAGCTGGAGGCCATCTCACCCCTCAACCTGCCGGTGCTGCTGTTGCTGAACGACGGCCGCAGCGCCGTGCTGCAGCGCTGGGGCGACGATGGCCGGGCGCTGATTTTGCCTTGCGAGGCCGAGGGCGGCGAGCAGTGGGTCGAACGCGAGGCACTGGCGCAGGCCTACAGCGGCCACGCGCTGTTCGCACGCCCCCGGCACACCCTGGAGGAAGTACGCTCGCCGTTGCTGCCGCGGGTCGATGCCTGGTTCCGCGACACCCTGCGCCATTCCCGTTGGCTGTACGGCGACGCCTTGCTGGCCAGCTTGCTGATCAACGTGCTGGGCCTGATGGTGCCGCTGTTCGTCATGCAGACCTACGACCGCGTGGTGCCCAACCAGGCACTGTCGACCTTGTGGGTGCTGGTCGCCGGCCTGCTCATCGGCACGGCCTTCGAGCTGGTGCTGCGCATGGTCCGCGCCCACCTGCTGGACCAGGCAGGCAAGAAGACCGACCTGATCCTCTCCGCTACCCTGTTCGAGCGGATCACCGGCATGGCCATGAAGGCCAAGCCCGCCAGCATTGGCGGTTTTGCCCAGAGCATTCACGACTTTCAGGGCCTGCGCGAATTCCTCACGGCAGTCACCCTGACCAGCATCATCGACCTGCCCTTCGTCGCCCTGATGCTGCTGGTGATCGGCCTGCTCGGCGGCTGGCTGGTGCTGATCCCGTTGATCGCCTTCCCGCTGGCCGTGGGTTTTGCGCTGGTGATCCAGGCACGCCTGCGCGACACCGTGCAAAAAAGCCTCAGCCTCGGTGCAGTGCGCCAGGCGTTGCTGATCGAAACCCTCGGTGGCCTGGAAACCCTCAAGGCCTGTGGCGCCGAAAGCGAGCGCCAATACCAGTGGGAACACACCAACGGCGCCATGGCCCGCCTCGACGCCCACGCCCGCAACCTGTCGTCGCTGGCCAGCAACGGCACGCTGTTCATCCAGCAGTTCTGCGGCATGGCGACCATCGTCGCCGGGGTATACAGCATCATTGCCGGTAACCTCAGCGTCGGCGCCCTGGTCGCCAGCTACATGCTCGGCAGCCGCGTGCTGGCACCGCTCAGCCAGATCGCCGGGCTGATCACCCGCTACCAGCAGGCGCAGCTGACCATGCGCAGCACCGATGCGCTGATGGCCCTGCCGCAAGAGCGCCAGGCCGAACAGCAAGCGCTGGAACACACCACGCTCAAGGGCGGCCTGACCCTCAGCCATGTCAGCTTCCGTTACCCGGCGCAGACCAGCCCGGCGCTGCAGGACGTGAGCGTGACCATCAAGCCCGGCGAGCGCATCGGCATCATCGGCCGCAGCGGCTCGGGCAAGAGCACCCTCGGCCGGCTGCTGATGGGCTTTCATCACCCGGACGAAGGCCAGGTGCTGCTGGACAACCTCGACCTGCGCCAGCTGGACATCGCCGACCTGCGCAGCCAGCTCGGTTACGTGGCCCACGACCTGCCCCTGCTGGCCGGCAGCCTGCGCGACAACCTGACCCTCGGCGCCCGCCACATCAGCGATGCGCGCATGCTCGAAGTGGCCGAGCTGACTGGCGTCAGCGACCTGGCCCGGCAGCACCCGCACGGGTTCGACCGCCCGGTGGGCGAGCGGGGCCAGCTGCTGTCCGGCGGCCAACGCCAGGCCGTGTTGCTGGCCCGCGCGCTGTTGCTCGAGCCGCCGATCCTGATCCTCGACGAACCCACCAGCCACATGGACAACAGCAGCGAAGAGCAACTGCGCCAGCGCCTGCTCAACTGGGTGCCAGGCAAGACCCTGCTGCTGGTCACCCACCGTACCTCGATGCTGAGCCTGGTGGACCGGTTGCTGGTACTGGACAACGGCAAAGTCGTTGCCGACGGGCCGAAGGATGCGGTCATCGACGCCCTGCGCAAAGGCCGTATCGGCGCGGCTTTGTAGAACCCCAAGACACTACGATCACTGTAGGAGCGGGCTTGCCCGCGAAGATGACACCTCGGTGCCTGGCACGGGCCATGCCCGTGTTCGCGGGCAAGCCCGCTCCTACAGTGTCACGTCCCGTGAGAGGTAAGCCATGCCCATCGGCCACAGCGTGCGCAGTACCCACACCGGTTCCGACAAGCGCACCGAACGCGACTACATGCCGGAGCTGGCCAGCGCCACCTTGCAGGACTCGCCGCGCCTGTCACGCCTGACGGTGTGGCTGGCGGCGGCATTGCTGCTGGTAGCCCTGGCGTGGGCCAGCCTGGCGGTGCTGGACGAAGTGACCGTCGGCGAAGGCAAGGCGATCCCTTCGAGCAAAGTGCAGGTGATCCAGAACCTTGAAGGCGGCATCGTCACCGAAATCTTCGTGCGCGAAGGCCAGATGGTGGAGAAAGGCGCCACCCTGCTGCGCCTGGACGATACGCGGTTCAAGTCCAACAAAGGTGAGAGCGAAGCGGACCGTTATGCCCTGACCGCCCAGGTCGAGCGCCTGTCGGCCGAGGCCGAAGGGCGGCCGTTCGTGCTGTCCGAAGAGGTCCGCGCCAAGGCGCCGCAGGTGGCTAACGACGAGCTGGCGCTGTACGACTCGCGTCAGCGCCGCCTCGCCAGTGAAAAGCAGACCCTGAACGAGCAGTTGCGCCAGAAGACCCAGGAGCTGGCCGAATTCCGCTCCAAAGTCGACCAGTACCGCTCGGCCGTCGGCTTGCTGCAGCAAGAGCTGGACATGTCGGCGCCGCTGGTAAGCAAGGGCGCGATTTCGCCGGTGGAAATCCTGCGCCTCAAGCAACGCACGGTCGAGGCCCGCGGCCAGCTCAACGCCACCAGCCTGGCGATCCCCCGCGCCGATGCGGCCGTGGCCGAGATCAGAAGCAAGATCCAGGAGTCCGACGCCAGCTTCCGCTCGGATGCCGCCAAGGAGCTGAACGACAAACGCACCGAGCTTTCCAAGATCACCGCCACCAGCATCGCCATCGACGACCGGGTCAACCGCACCACGGTGGTGTCGCCGGTACGCGGCATCGTCAAGCTGCTGAAGGTCAACACCATCGGCGGCGTGGTGCAGCCGGGCAGCGACTTGGTGGAGATCGTTCCGATCGAGGACAACCTGCTGATCGAGGCCAAGGTGCGCCCGCAGGATGTCGCGTTTCTACACCCGGGGCAGCCGGCGATGGTCAAGTTCAGTGCCTACGACTACACCATCTATGGCGGGCTGAAGGCCAAGCTTGAGTTGATCAGTGCCGATACCGTGACCGATGACAAGGGCAATGCGTTTTACCTGATCCAGGTTCGCACCGAGAAAAACCACCTGGGTGGGGATAACAAACCGCTGTTGATCATCCCGGGGATGGTGGCGACGGTGGATATCATCACTGGGCAGAAGAGTGTGCTGGATTACCTGCTCAAACCGGTTTTGAAGGCCCGGACCGAGGCATTGCGGGAACGGTGACAGACCTGCACCGGCCTCATCGCCGGCAAGCCGGCTCCCACAGGGGTATCACCGGCCTTGAGTAGTGTGCAGCCTGTGGGAGCCGGCTTGTACAGGGGTATTACGGCCTTGAGTAGTGTGCACAACCTGTGGGAGCCGGCTTGCCGGCGATGGGGCCGGTACAGGCACAAACGACTCTCAGCCTTCACCGTGATTACGCTCGAATGTCTCAACCCCCATGGCCCTGATCTGCCCCTCGATCAACGCCTCGAATGGGCGCAGCAACGCATCGAAACACGCCGGCTGTTCCAGCACATTCAATGCCTGCACCACCGCCTCCACGGTCGACAGCGCACCCGGCTCCGGTGCCTTGCGCAAGCGGTAGCGTGAGGGCGTGACCTGCGCCAGCGTCACCTTGGGCAATGCGTCAAGCAGCGGGTTGAGGTACAGCAGCTTGCGCGCCTTGCGCCAAGTGCCGTCGGGGACGATCAGCAGCAATGGCCTGTCGTCCCCATCGCCATAGGCCGTCAGCACCTGGGCCACATCGCCCGGGAACAGCAGTACCGGCCTGTAGCCTGGCGTGTTGAGCAATTCGCCCAAGCCTTCGAACACCTCGCCCACGCGCAGCTCGGCATTGACCAGGCCAAGGGCGGCCAGGCGGGCGGTATTCAGCGCGTGCGAGGTTTCGCTGGGGTGCTGCAGCAGCACCACGCGGGTGCGGCTGTCGAGCGAGGGAATCAGGGCGCAAAGGCAGTGATCGAGCGGGCGCTGGCAGCGCTCGCAGCGGGGTCTGGGCATGGGGGTCTCCGTTGGCGGAGGGATTTTGCCACAGGTTTGCACCCCAAGCCCGCCTCGCGGCAAGCCGGCTCCCCCGGAGTAGCGCATCGCCCGTAAGGGCTGCGAGGTCTGTGTGGGAGCCGGCTTGCCGGCGATTGGGCTGCAAAGCAGCCCCCTTAACCCTCAGCGGTTAAACCGTTCCGCCAGGCTGTGCAGGTACTCGGCCATGCGCTCCAGGTCCTGGCTGATTTCCGCGCCCTGCTTGGCCTGCCCCGCCGTCTGGTCGCACAACTGGGCAATGCGCACGATCTGCTGGTTGATGTCTTCGGCCACGTGGCTCTGCTGTTCCGACGCCGTCGCCATCTGCTGGCTCATGCCGGTGATGCGGCTGACCGCCTGGGCAATCCCGGCCAGCGCCGACTGCACCGCCTCCACACTGTGCACACTGTCCCGCGAGATCTGCTCGCCGCGGTTGGCCGTGCTCACTGCCCGCTCTGCGCCTGCACGCAGGGAGGCGATGATGTGGTGGATCTCTTCGGTCGAGGAACGCGTGCGCTGGGCCAGCGAGCGCACCTCATCGGCGACCACGGCAAAGCCCCTGCCCTGCTCGCCCGCGCGCGCCGCCTCGATCGCGGCATTGAGCGCCAGCAAGTTGGTCTGCTCGGCAATCGAGGTGATGGTATCGACCACACTGCCAATCGACTGGGTCTGCTCGGCCAGGGCATTGACCGCCTGGCCAATGTCGCTTACCGCTTCGCTCATGCTGCCCATCGCCCTCAGGCTCTGCTGCGCCAGCTCGCTGCCCTGCTGGGCCAACTGGTCGGCATCGCCAGCAGCATGCGCAGTGCTTTGCACATTGTGCGTCACTTCCTGGATGGTCGCGGCCATCTGCGCGATGGCGGTGGCCGACTGGTCGGTCTCGCTGCGCTGGCGGTCGAGCATCTGTGCCTGGGCATCCGACAGGTCGGCCGACTGCGCGGCCCGCGCCTTGACCCCGACCCCGGCGTCCACCAGCCGCGTCAGCGCGGTCTGCAGGCGCGCCTCTTCGCTGATGATCGCCAGGTCCAGCTGGCCATGAAGGCCGGGGTTGTCACTGTAGGTCAGCGCCACCAGCGGGCTGGTGAAAGCCTTGGGGTGTTCTGCCAGGGTGCGGCGGATGGCCCGGTTCTGTTGCTGTTCGATCAAGTACCAGGCCACCAGCAAGCTGGCCATCAACACGCCCAGCGCCGCGTAAGGCGGTAGCCACAGGTAGCCCGCCGCCGACAGCAGGCCGGCACCGATCAGCGGCCAGCCATGGCCCAGGCGATGCCCCAGCTGTGCCGCCACCGGCACGGGCGAGCGGCCGGCACGCAAGCGCGCGTACAGCGCTTCGGCGCGGCGGATCTGCTCGCGGCTGGGCACCGAACGCACCGACTCGTAACCGCTGATGCGGCCGTTCTCGTAAATCGCCGTGACGTACGCGCTCACCCAATAGAAGTCACCGTTCTTGGCGCGGTTCTTCACCACGCCCATCCAGGGCTTGCCTTGCTTGATGGTGTCCCACATGTGGCCGAACACCGCTGGCGGCATGTCGGGGTGGCGGACCAGGTTGTGGGTCTGGCCCACCAGCTCGTCGTAGGTAAAACCGCTGATCGCCACGAAGGCGTCGTTGCAGTAGGTGATGCGGCTGTTGAGGTCCGTGGTGGAGATCAGGCGCTGGTCGCTGGAAAACGTTCTTTCGTGCTCAGTGACGGGCAAATTCATGCGCATCTCGGGCGATCCTTGCTTGTATAGATGAAAGGGAAAATCATCAAAGCAAGTAGAGGTTTAGCAGAGGGCAAAAGGCACAGTGGTCAGGTTTTGTAGGAAATCTGCTGATCCCGACGGAATGACTTGAACGCCCTGTTTATCATCCGACGTTAAGCTGGCTTTTGAGCAGGTCGCGGAACGTCTGGATCAACGGCTCGCGGCTGCGCCCACGGCGCACGATCAACGAAAATGGCGCCTGATAACCGAAAGTCGCTGGCGAAAGCACGCGCAAATCACCCTTGTCGACCCAGGCTTGAGCGTAGTGTTCCGGCAAATAACCGATATAAGCGCCCGACAAGATCAGAATCAGCTGCGCCTCCATGCTCTCCACCGTCGCGGCGCTGTGCTTGAAGCCATGCCGGGCCAGTTCGGCCTGGCTCCAGTAACCGCGCCCGACCATGCGCTGCTGGGTCACCACCGGCTCCGGGATACGCCGCTCGGCGTACAACGGGTGGCGGCTGCTGCAGTACAGCCAGTGCTGCTCGCGGTACAGCGGCTGGTACACCAGGCCGCTCATGCGCGAGGAGAACGCGCCGATGGCGAGGTCCAGGCGGTTGTCCTGCACGCCAAGTTGCAGCTCGTAGGGGCTGGACACCGAGAGGTGCAAGTGCACTGCCGGGTGCTCCTGGCTGTAGGCACCGATCGCCTCGGCCAACGGCAGCGCACGGTCGCCGACGGTGGAGTCGATCACCCCGAGGTTGAGCGTGCCGCGCAACTCGCCCTTGAGCGCGGCTGCGTACTGTTCGAAACCGTCCAGTTCGGCCAGCAGGCGCAAGGTCTCCTGGTGGAACAGCTCGCCCTTGCTGGTCAGGCTGAAGCCACCACGCCCCCGGTGGCACAGCACGATGCCCAGGGCGCCTTCGAGCTGGCTCATGTAGGTACTGATGGCCGAGGTCGACAGGTTGAGCTCGCGCTGGGCGTTGGCAAAGCCCTGGTGGCGCACCACGCTGACGAAGATGCGCAGCAGTTTCAAGTCGGGCAAGGTCGAGGCCATGGTGCAACGGTTCCGCTGTGACATTTGCGCGCAGTCTAACCGCTGCGGTGGCGTTTAGTTTAGAAAATCCTGAAGTAAGTATTTGCCGGTAGCGATTTTCCCCGCGCACTACCTTCCAGCAGACTTGGCCGAAATGTCCCTGCCCGCCGGCATAACCACACTCGAAGGCGCGCGGCGGCACAGGTTCGAACAAACAGAACAATCGACCGACTGATGAGGCCCACCGTGGACAAAGTTCTCCATCAACCACTGGGCGGCAACGAAATGCCGCGTTTCGGCGGCATCGCCACCATGCTCCGTCTCCCCCACCTGCAAAGCGCCGAAGGCCTGGACGCCGCGTTCATCGGCGTGCCCCTGGACATCGGCACCTCGCTGCGCTCCGGCACCCGTTTCGGCCCACGCCAGATCCGCGCCGAATCGGTGATGATCCGCCCCTACAACATGGCCACCGGTGCCGCGCCGTTCGACTCGCTGTCGGTCGCCGACATCGGTGACGTGGCGATCAACACCTTCAACCTGCTCGACGCCGTGCGCATCATCGAAGAAGCCTACGACGAGATCGTCGAGCACAACGTCATCCCGATGACGCTGGGCGGCGACCACACCATCACCCTGCCGATCCTGCGTGCCCTGCACAAGAAGCACGGCAAGATCGGCCTGGTGCACATCGATGCCCACGCCGACGTCAACGACCACATGTTCGGCGAGAAGATCGCCCACGGCACCACCTTCCGCCGCGCCGTGGAAGAAGGCCTGCTCGATTGCGACCGCGTGGTGCAGATCGGCCTGCGCGCCCAGGGCTATACCGCCGACGATTTCAACTGGAGCCGCCGCCAGGGCTTCCGGGTAGTCCAGGCCGAAGAGTGCTGGCACAAATCGCTGGAACCGCTGATGGCCGAAGTGCGCGAAAAAGTCGGCGGCGGCCCGGTGTACCTGTCGTTCGACATCGACGGCATCGACCCCGCCTGGGCCCCAGGCACCGGCACCCCTGAGATTGGCGGCTTGACCACGATCCAGGCGATGGAGATCATTCGCGGCTGCCACGGCCTGGATTTGATCGGCTGTGACCTGGTTGAAGTCTCCCCACCTTACGACACCACCGGCAACACCTCGCTGCTCGGTGCCAACCTGCTGTTCGAGATGCTTTGCGTGCTGCCAGGCGTCGTGCGCCGCTGATACGGCTGTTTTACCCCGGCAGGAGCCATGCGGGAGGGCCATAGAGGCCCGCCAACACAAGACTAGACCGCCGGGCGCCGTGAAAACGCCCGCGCGGTCGATCTCGCCATAATAAAGATAATCGGGAGAACCCCAATGGCCTTGGACATCATTGTTGTAATGATCTATACCGCCGGCATGCTCGGGCTTGGCTGGTATGGCATGCGGCGCGCGAAAACCCACGAAGACTACCTGGTGGCCGGGCGCAACCTGGGCCCCACGCTGTACATGGGCACGATGGCCACCACCGTACTGGGCGGTGCGTCCACCGTTGGCACCGTGCGCCTGGGCTATGTCCACGGCATCTCCGGCTTCTGGCTGTGCGCAGCCTTGGGCCTGGGCATCATCGCCCTCAACCTGTTCCTCGCCAAACCGCTGCTGCGCCTGAAGATCTTCACCGTGACCCAGGTGCTGGAGCGCCGCTACAACCCCATGGCACGCCAGGCCAGCGCCGCGATCATGCTGGCGTACGCGCTGATGATCGGCGTTACCTCGACCCTGGCCATGGCCACGGTCCTGCAGGTGCTGCTCGACTTGCCGTTCTGGATGTCGCTGCTGCTTGGCGGCGGCGTGGTAGTGGTCTACTCGACCATCGGCGGCATGTGGTCGCTGACCCTGACCGACATCGTCCAGTTCGTGATCAAGACCGTGGGCCTGATGTTCATCCTGTTGCCGGTGTGCCTGTACAACGCTGGCGGCTGGGACACCCTGGTAGCCAAGCTGCCGGCGGCCAGCTTCAGCTGGACCACCATCGGCTGGGACACCATCATCACCTACTTCCTGATCTACTTCTTCGGCATCCTGATCGGCCAGGACATCTGGCAGCGGGTATTCACCGCCCGTGACGAGAAGGTGTGCCAACGTGCCGGTACCACGGCAGGCGTGTACTGCGTGGTGTACGGCCTGGCCTGCGCCCTGATCGGCATGGCCGCGCATGTGCTGATGCCAGACCTGGCCAACCCGAACAACGCGTTCGCCGAGATGATCAAGAGCCAGCTGCCTGACGGTATCCGTGGCCTGTTGATGGCCGCCGCCCTGGCCGCGATGATGTCGACTGCCAGTGCCGGCCTGCTGGCCGCTTCGACCACCATTACCGAAGACCTGCTGCCCAAGCTGCGCGGTGGCAAGCAGTCGAGCCTGGGCGTCAGCCGCCTGTTCACCCTGCTCACCGGCCTGGTGGTGCTGGGCATCGCCCTGGCGGTGAACGATGTGATCAGCGCCCTGACCCTGGCTTACAACCTGCTGGTGGGCGGCATGTTGATCCCGCTGATCGGGGCGATCTTCTGGAAGCGTGCGACCACCGCAGGGGCCATCGCCAGCATGTCGCTGGGCTTTGCCACCGCGCTGTTCTTCATGTTCAAGGATGGGCTCGATGCCAACACGCCGATCTACTACAGCCTGGCGGTTGGGCTGGTGAGCTTTGTGCTGGTCAGCGCCCTGTCGCGCAAGCCAGTCGGCGTGGTGAAACTGGCGTAGAAGTGGGCTGGCCGGCGATAAGGCCAGCCCAGCCTACAAAACCTGCACAACCAAAAAAGCCGCGGCATCATCACTGATGCGGCGGCCTTTTTGTTTTCAGCGGCGGCGCGGTTGGCGCCGGCGCTGCTCTTCATCAGTCGGGATCGGCACCGGCTGCAAGGGTGGTGGTATCAGCCCCAAGGCAACAGCCAAGTCGTGGAGCCAGTTGAACATTTGGTTTTTCATAGTGCCCCCTTGACGGGTCAGCCTCACGGTCAATCAATCCTGCGATGTTTCATACAGATCATAGTCCGATGTCCTGTATTACGCATGCCCTTGTTCTTACAGATAAGGGCGAGTTTGACGTGAATCAAGCGGAAACGCTGCATTCCGACGGTTGGTTAATCGTTTCGCTTTGTTGCATATCGACCCACGCCTGCAAATTTGCCCCGCGCATCCCCTGCCGCCACATCAGCCAGGTTACCGCCTGATCGAACGGCGGCTGCAGCCGATGAGCCCGTACGCGGTCACGCCCGGGCAGGCTGTCGAGCATCGATTGGGCCATCAGCGCCACCCCTGCGCCAGCGATCACGCACGCCAGCATGCTCTGGTAGGACTCGATTTCCATCACCCGGCCCATTGGCGTATGCGCGTGGGCATACCAGGCCTCCAGGCGCATGCGGTACGAGCAACCTTGGCGGAAGGTGAACACCGCCTTGCCCGCCACGTCCCGGGCGCTGTGCACGGGGGGGTACTCCGGGCTTGTAATCAGCACCAGTTCCTCTTCGCACAACGGCACACCGTCCAACCCGGCCAGGCTCGGCGGGCCATCCACCAACGCAGCATCCAGGCGGTGGCTGAGCAAGCCTTCGAGCAGTTCGCCGCTGGGCGCTGCCTGCACCTGCAGGTTCACCGCCGGGTACGCCTGGTGGTAGCGCGCCAGCAATGCGGGCAGGTGGATGGCCGCCGTGCTGTACATGGTACCCAGCACGAAATCGCCGGCCGGCTGGCCGCCCTGCACCGCCGCCATGGCTTCATCGCGCAGCGCCGCCAGGCGGTTGGCGTAATCCAGCAGCACTTTGCCGGCTGGCGACAACTGCAAGCGCTGGCGCTCGCGCACAAACAGCTCGACGCCCAGTTGCTCTTCAAGTTGGCGCAGGCGTGTGGACAGGTTGGAAGGCACACGGTGCAAGCGCTCGGCAGCCCGGGTGATAGAGCCCTCTTCGGCGACGGCCTGAAAGATACGCAGCTGGCTGAATTCCACGACATTCTCCAAAACAGAACAACTTGATCATCATTATTCAATTTTATTGAAAGCGAAAGCACCCTAACCTGCCTTCCATCGCTTACATCCGTGCAGGAGTGTCCTCATGTCGCCGTTCGTACAACTGCTGGCCAGCGCCGTGGCCCTGATGATGGCCATGGGCATCGGCCGCTTTGCCCTCACCCCGCAACTCCCGCAGCTGATCGCTGAAGGCCAGTTCGACCTGACCGCCGCCGGCCTGGTGGCGGCGGCCAACTACCTGGGTTACTTCCTGGGTGCGGCAGATGCAATGTTCGCCCGCAAGCCGGGCCAGGTCAGGCTGCGCCTGCAGGGCGGCCTGTGGCTTTGTGTGGTGCTGACCTTGGCCTCGTGGGCTGCGCAAGGGTTCTGGAGCCACCTGCTGCTGCGCTTTGGTACCGGTGTGGCCAGTGCCTGGGTGCTGGTGATGATCACCAGCCTCAGCCAACAGGTGGCCAACGCCCACAACCGCCAGCGCCTGGGTGCCCTGGTGTTCGCCGGGCCGGGCCTGGGCATCGCCCTCACCGGCCTGCTGGCACTGGGTGCACACCTGCTGGGCCTGGGCTCGGCAGCGTTATGGTTGGTGTATGCCGTGGCGGCGCTGGTGATGTTGCTGGCGGTACGCCCTTGGCTGCCCCGCGCCATGGAGCCTGCGTTACCCGCGAAGGTTGTGCCGGGTGCTACCCGCCGCGTGGGTATCGGCCGCCTTGCCTTGGTGTATGCCTTGTACGGCGTCGGCTACATCCTGCCGGCGACTTTCCTGTCGCAGATGGCCAACCACCAGTTCCAGGGCAACTGGATGGCCGACCTGTTCTGGCCGGCGTTTGGCGTGGCTGCTGCATTGGGCGTGGTCTTGGTGAGCCTGCGGCGCGGTGGCCGGACATCGGCTTGGCTGACCGCAACCTTGTGGCTGCAAGGCCTGGGGGTACTGGCCTGCCTGATGGGCGGCGGCCTTGGCCTGGCCTTGGGCGTGGTGCTGTGCGGGACGCCGTTTCTGGCCTGCATGCAGCTGGTGATGCAACGCTCGCGGGAACTGGCGCCGCATGCCACGCAACGTAATGCCGGGCTGCTGACTGCGTGCTTTGCCCTGGGGCAATTGAGCGGGCCATTGCTGGCCGCGCTGAGCAACCATTACAGCGGGAGCCTGCAACCGGCGCTGATGCTGGCGGCTGCAGGGTTGGGGCTGGCGGGGGTGTTGGTGCTTACCGGCACCCGCAACAGCCAGAGCTGCCGAATTGCAGGGCGGGTCGCCTGATCAACCAAGGCTGATCAGAACCGGTCCTATCGCCGGCAAGCCGGCTCCCACATGTGCTGCGCGGGTCTTGAATGCTGTGAAGGGCCCGTGACAGTTACGTCTATCCCACAAACCTGCGCAATTGCTGCTTCACCCAAGGCTCGGCACTGACCAGCACCACCCCGAGCAACACCATCACAGCCCCGAGCACAAAATTCACACTCAAGGGCTCATCGAGCAGCAGCACGCCGAAGGTCACGCCGAACAAAGGGGTGATGAACGAAAACACCGCCAGGTTCGAGGCCAGGTACTTACGCAGCAACCAGAACCACGTCAGGTAACTGACGAACGAGACCACAATGCCTTGGAACAACACACTGCCGATCGCCAACGGCGTCCACGACACCCTGCCGATCTGCCCGCTTAGCAAGGCAATGAAGAGCAACCCGACAAAGCCGACCGCCAGCTGATAAAACAAGGTCAATGTCGCCGGCGCCTCCGACAACCGCGAGCCACGCACCACCACCGTGGTCGCGCCCCAGGCAAGCCCGGCCAGCACACCAAAGGCATCGCCCAGCAGCATGCGCCCGTCCATCTCTGCAAACGACACCCCCCCGGCAAACGCCGTGGCAATGCCGCCAAAGGCCAGCAGGATACCCAGCCACTGCAGCAGGCGCAGGCGCTCGCTGGGCAGCATGAAGTGCAGCCCAAGGGCCGTGAATACCGGTGCGGTATAGAGGAAGACAGACATGTGCGCCGCCGAGGTGAGCTTCAGCCCCTCGGCAATAAACAGGAACTCCACGCCAAACAGCGCGCCAGCCAGCAGCCCGCCTCGCCAGGTACTGCTTACCTGGCCCCAGCCACCGCGCCAGCAGATCATCAACCCCACCAGCACGGCAGCCAGGCCATTACGCAGCGCTGCCTGCATCACCGGGGCAATGTCGACCGCCGCCGTTTTGATCAGTACCTGTTGGCAACCCCAGATCAGGCACAGCCCCAGCATCACCTGGAAGGCAAAGGCATCAGGGTTCTTGCGGGCCGCGCTCATGGGCGGCCCTCCCGGTAGATCGATGGCATGGGCATGGCTCGGCAGACTTCAAGGAATACCGATTATCGGTTTTCCATGCCCAACCTTGCCAGCCTCAAAACGACCTCAAGCGATCTGCGCTTTTGCAGACACGTGCACGAAGGTGGTTTCGTCCAGCGCATCTTCCTGTTCATCCAGCACCTGACGAGGGTGCTCGAAGCCCGGGATGCTGCTGTCGATCAGGCTCAACAGCCGCGAACCCCGCTCGGTGAGCACGAAGTTCTCGCCGTTGCCGCCCTCCTCAGGCGGGCGGCTTTCGACAAAGCCGCGCTCGAACAGCAGTTTCTCGTACTCGCAGGCACGGGTTTTCAGATGGTCGACATCCCCCACCGGCTGGCCCTCGGCGGCCTTGGCCGCAGCGTGCTGCTCGGCATAGGGGCGTGGCGTGAAGCTGTGACCGGCACCGTTCTGCACCTCGTGCAGCAAGCGCTCGATCAGGTCCCAGTCGTAGGTGGTGCTCATGGCAGTGGCCTCTTGCTGTGGACGAAAGGAGTACACAGCTTGGGACCGGTGGGGGGTCTGCAGCGTTCCAAAAGATCTCAGCGCTGGCGCTGCTGAGCTTGCATGTATTGACGCAGCAGCTGATTGATCCGTGTCTGATAACCCGCACCTTGATCCTTGAACCATGCAAGCACATCAGAATCCAGGCGGATAGTCACTGCCTGCTTCGCCGGCACTCGCAGTTCGGCCTGCTGAAAAAAAGCCTCGTCCAACGCCGGAATATCCGAGGTATCTATGTCTTTGTCGTCCATCTGAGCCAGGCGGCTCCAATCAGTTTTCGAGGATTTGATCATAGTATTTGGCCTCCCATCTGGTGGCTTTACGTGCAGATATAATACGGATGACCTCACCCTGCCTCTCCGTGTACACGACCACGCCAAGCAGGGCCTTGAGCCATCCCAGGCCTATCCAGCGCTCCTCAGCGTAATCTGCGCGATCATCCCGCAAGGTCAACATAGGATGGTTGAACATGTCGGGCACATCAGCGAAGTCGATACCGTGCTTGCGGATATTGGTTTGATTTTTCGTTGCGTCCCACTCAAATATCATGGGGCGCCTTGTATTTACAGATGTACATACGATACCTCCTCTTTGATTGCGAGACTAGGAGAACCTTGCACACGCATCAATGGGCCAGGAGGCTATTCAGAAAAGGCCTACAGCCGCGAGGGAAATCGGAGACCCTCTCGTCACTAGCGCTGAACTTCCAAGCCCCTCGGTCCCTCCATCCATCATGACCACCGCCGGAGGTATAAAGGATGAAACCGCTGCTGCGCATCGCCTGTGCAACCGCCCTGTTCTGCACCCTGCCCGCCTGGGCATGCACGCCGGAAGAGGCCACACAGAAACGTGAAGAACTGGCCGGGCTGGTGAGCCAGCTGACCGAACAGAACCCGCAGAAGGCCAAGGAGATCAACGATGAGCTCCAGGGGATGGAGCTGGGGACGGCGAGCAAGGATTTGCCCGACAAGTGTCAGCTGATCGACAAGCGGATCAAGGAGTTGAAGGAGGCGGAGAAAAAAGCCGACTAGGGGTCGGCTTTTTCGCGATGGCGCAGGCTAATTACTCAGCCGCAGGCTTGCGCTTTTTCAGCGGCGCCAGGCCATCGGAGCTGGTCAGCGGTGCGTTGGCCTTCGGCTTGGCAGTAGGCTTGCGCTTGGCATTGGCTTTCTTGTCGCCGCTCTTCTTCTCGGTCTTTTTCTTCTTGGTGCCGGCAGCCTTGCCCGACGCCTTGACCTTCTTCGGCCCGTTGTAGGTGCCTTTCACTTCCTTGATCACCCGGCGTTCGAACTGCTGCTTGAGGTAGCGCTCGATGCTGGACATCAGGTTCCAGTCATTGTGGGTGATCAGCGAGATCGCCAGGCCTTCGCCGCCGGCACGGCCAGTACGGCCGATACGGTGTACGTACTCGTCGCCGCTGCGCGGCATGTCGAAGTTGATCACCAGGTCCAGGCCGTCGATGTCCAGGCCACGGGCCGCCACGTCGGTGGCGACCAGCACCTTGGAGCTGCCCTGCTTGAAGCGCTCGATGGCCAGCTTGCGGTCCTTCTGGTCCTTTTCACCGTGCAGCACGAAGGCCTTCACATCCTTGGCCACCAGGTGGCCGTAGATGCGGTCGGCGAGCACGCGGGTGTTGGTGAAGATGATCGCCTTGTCGAATTTTTCGTTGGCCAGCAGCCACTGCACGATCGCCTCTTTGTGCTGGTCGTGGTCAGCGGTGATGACCTGCTGGCGGGTGCCTTCGGCCAGCTGCGAGACACTGTTGAGCATCAGGTGCTCAGGGTCTTTCAGCACCTTGCCGATGATGTCGCGCAGGGCCGCACCGCCAGTGGTGGCAGAGAACAGCAGGGTTTGCTCGCGGTTCTCGCACTCCTTGCACAGGCGCTCCATATCTTCGGCAAAGCCCATGTCGAGCATGCGGTCGGCTTCGTCGAGGATCAGCACCTGCACGTGGGACAGGTCGAGGTTGCCGGCATTGAGCTGTTCGAGCAGGCGGCCCGGGGTGCCGATCAGCACATCCGGCACCTTGCGCAGCATGGCGGCTTGTTCCTTGAAGTCTTCACCGCCAGTGACCAGGCCCGCCTTGATGTAGGTGAACTGCGAGAACAGCTGCACTTGCTTGAGGGTCTGCTGGGCCAGCTCGCGGGTTGGCAGCAGGATCAGCGCACGGATCTCGACGCGCCCGCCTTTCAGGTCGACCAGGCGGTTGAGCAGCGGCAGGACGAAAGCTGCGGTCTTGCCGCTGCCGGTCTGCGCGGTCACGCGCAGGTCGCGCCCTTGCAGGGCCAGGGGGATGGCCGCGGCCTGCACCGGGGTTGGCTCGACGAATTTAAGCTCGGCCACGGCTTTAAGCAGGCGTTCATGCAGGGCGAATTGGGAGAACACGGAGGTAACCTCAGGCAAGTGCGGGGAAATTCAGTTGCATAGGGTAACGTTTTCTGCCGCCGTAGCCGAATTTCTTTTGGCAACTTTGTCGCCATCCGCGCTCTAATGGCGCTTCGTTTCGCAAGCAAAGACCGTTCTAAAGCTCATGGATATGCAAAAAATCTGGCGTGACAGCCTCGACCTGTGGGGCACCCTCGACCAGCACCCCATGCTCCACGCCGCCATCGGCCTGGCCGTGCTGCTGCTGATTTCCCTGGTAATGGGCCGCCTGGCGCGGTTTCTGGTCCTGCATGCCACGCGCCTGCTGGCACGCCAGCAAGCGCTCAAGTGGCTCGACGACCTGCGTCACAACAAGGTTTTCCACCGCCTGGCACAAACCACACCATCGTTGGTCATCCAGTTTGGCCTGAAGCTGGTGCCGGAGCTGTCCGACACCGCCCAGCACTTCCTCGGCAATGTCGCGCTGGCCTTTACCCTGCTGTTCATGACCCTGGCGCTGTCGTGCCTGCTCGATGGCCTGCTGGACATCTATGCCCGCACCGAACACGCCCGCACCCGCTCGATCAAGGGCTACGTGCAGCTGGCCAAGATGATGCTGTGGATCTTCGCCTCCATTGTCATCGTCGCCACCTTGATCGACCGCTCGCCACTGTTGCTGCTGTCGGGCCTGGGTGCCATGTCGGCGGTGCTGCTGTTGGTGTACAAGGACACCCTGCTGTCGTTCGTCGCCAGCGTGCAGCTGACCAGCAACGACATGCTGCACGTAGGTGACTGGATCGAAATGCCCCAGGTCGGCGCTGACGGCGATGTGGTGGACATCACCTTGCACACGGTGAAGGTGCAGAACTTCGACAAGACCATCGTCTCCATCCCCACCTGGCGCCTGATGAGCGAGTCGTTCCGCAACTACCGCGGCATGCAGCAATCGGGCGGGCGGCGGATCAAGCGCAGCCTGTTCATCGATGCGGCCGGTGTGCGATTTTTGACCCGCGAGGAAGAACAGCGCCTGAGCGGGGTGCGCCTGCTGGGTGACTACCTGGCCGGCAAGCGCCAGGAGCTGCAGACCTGGAACGAGGCGCTGGGGCCGGTGGCGGAGCTTGCTGCCAACCGCCGCAAGCTGACCAACATCGGCACCTTCCGCGCCTTTGCCCTGGCTTACCTCAGGAACCACCCCAATGTGCACCAGGGCATGACCTGCATGGTCCGGCAGATGCAGACCGGCGCCGAAGGGGTGCCGCTGGAGATCTACTGCTTCACCACGACCACGGTGTGGGCCGAGTACGAGCGGATTCAGGGGGATATCTTCGATTACCTGCTGGCGGTGTTGCCGGAGTTTGGGTTGAGTTTGTATCAGCAGCCGAGCGGGAATGACATGCGGGTGGGGTTGGCTGGGCGTGTGCCGCAGCGGCTGGAAGAAATGAGCGAGGCTTGAGATTGTCGGGGCCGCTTTGCGGCCCTATCGCCGCGGTTCGGCGCCCCGGCAAGCCAGCTCCTACAGGTACAGCGCAAGCCCGAGACCTGCGCAAAACCTGTAGGAGCGGGCTTGCCCGCGATAGGGCCCTTGACTACCCCGCATACCCCAGCAGGTACAACAACCCGGTCAAGGTCACCAGCGAAGCCACCGTCGACAACAGGATCGTCCGCGAAATCAGCCCCGCCTCCCGGTTGTAGTACTCGGCCAACATGAACGGCCCGGTCCCGGTTGGCAGCGCCGCCAGCAGCACGGCGGACGCCGCCCACATCGTCGGCAGGCTGAACACCTTGAACGCCAGCACCCAGGTCAACGCCGGCTGCCCCACCAGCTTCATCGCCACCAGTGGCCAAGGGCTGGCCTGGGCGCCCGTGCGTTTTTCTGCCAGAAACGCCCCCAACGACACCAGCGCGCACGGCGTGGTGGCCAAGGCCAGCATGTCGAGAAAGTGCACCACCGGTTCCGCCAGGCCCAAGCCCGACATGGCCCAGGCAGCCCCCACCACCGGCGAAATCACCAACGGGTTCTTCGCCAGCGCCTTGCACACCACCACCATGGCGCGGCCAATCTGCCGCTCCTCCTGCAGGCCGACCTCGATGAGCGTCAGCGAGATCGCGAACACCAGGCACACCACGATCAGCGACGAAATCAGCGCCGGCTGCAGCCCTGGCTGGCCGAACAGCAGCAGGCACAGCGGGATGCCGATATAGCCGGTGTTGGCATACCCCGCGCTAAGCCCGTCGATGCTGGCCGCCACCAGGCCATGGCCGCTGTACAGGCGCCAACCCAGCGTGGCCACGAACATCGCCAGCGCCCCCGCACCAAACGCGACGATAAAGCCCGGGTGCCAGATCTCACTCCAGGTCGCGGTGGCCGTCACCTTGAACAGCAAGGCCGGCAGGCACAGCCAGACCACCATCTTGTTGATCTCGGCCGCAGCCCTTTCGCCAAGCTTGTTGGTGCGACGGCTCAGGTAACCGACCAGGATCAGGGCAAAGATCGGCGCGACGATGACGAAGATGGTGTGCATATCACGCCTTGCGGGGCAACGGTGCTTCAGCGCGGCTGCCCAGGCGGCTGAGCCACACCGACGCCAGGATGATCGCACCACCGATGAACAGCCGCCCCAGGGGCTCGTGCTGGTTCCAGATCAGCAGGTTGAGCAGCAGCCCCACCGGCACGTGCAAGTTGTTCATCACCGCCAGGGTGCCACCGGAAACCATGCACGCGCCCTTGTTCCACCAGTACAGCCCCAGCGCCGTCGGGCACAGGCCGAGGAACAGCAGCACCAGCCATTGCACGTCGGTGCTCGGCAGGTGCTGGGCGTTGCCGAACAGCAGGAAGGCCGGCAGCACCACGATCAATGCGCCCAGGTAGAAGTAGCCGAAGCGCTTGTAGTGCGGCAGGTCGCTGGGGTGGCGAGCGACCAGGTGGCGGTACAACACCTGGCCGGCGGCGTAGGTGAAGTTGGCCAGTTGCAGCAGCAGGAAGCCGATGAAGAAGTCGCCACTGATGCTGTCGAAGCGAATAACCGCCGCGCCCGCGACCGCTACCAGGGCCGCAAGCAGTGCCCAAGGGTTGAAGCGGCGGTTAAGGGCATCTTCGATCAAGGTCACGTGCAGCGGGGTGAGGATGGTGAACAGCAGCACCTCCGGCACCGTCAGCACGCGGAAGCTCAGGTACAGGCAGACATAGGTGATGCCGTATTGCAGCGCGCCGATCAGCAGCATCGAACGCAAGAACCGCGGCTCGACCTGGCGCCAGCGGGTCAGCGGCAGGAACACCAGCCCCGCCAGCAACACCCGCGCGAGCACGGCGAAGTAACTGTCGACGTGCCCAGCCAGGTACTCGCCGATCAGGCTGAAGGAAAACGCCTGGATCAGCGCGACGATTATCAGGTAGCCCATGGTTGCCTCTCGTAAATCAAGCCCGCGACCTTAGCGGGTTGCGGCTGATGTGTTCAACCATGAGGAATGTGGGGGCTGCGCTTTTTTTGTGGGGGCGGCCTTGCCGGGGCGCCGGACCGGTCGGAAAGAGATGAGTAGCGGCCCCTGGGGTTTCATTTCACCTCAGGGATGCTGGGGCTGCGTTGCAGCCCATCGCCGGCAAGCCAGCTCCCACAGGCATGGACTGCCCCCCAAAAGTTGGACAGTTCTAAGCTGCAGCCTGAGCCCTGTACTCCACAGGGCTCAGGCCATTGAGCCTCAGCTTGATGCGATCA
>NZ_JBIBEB010000009.1:0-215584 GCF_042902325.1 Pseudomonas sp. NPDC012596
CTGACAACTATGGCCTATCAGGCCATGGCACGTTGCAACAAATGTGGGAGCGGGCTTGCCCCGCGAAGCGCCGCGCGGGCGGCGCTCGATCTCAAAGGCGCTCAAGATCCCAAGGCAAGCGCCCCGCGAAGCGCCGAGCGATTTGCGCACCCCCTCAAATCTCCAGCCGAGCGCTTTACCCCCCCCCCCCCCAATCCCAACCCTTGACGTCAATTTTTTGTTTTGCCGCTTTTGCCACTCGGCAATTGCCGCTTTGCCTTCCCCAGGCGGAAGCACTTTGCCGCTTTTCTGGCATCACTCCCGCAATCATCCGCCGCCCAGCCCAGTGTTTCCGGGGTTTCTGAACATTGGCACAGCCCTTGCTATAGCTTGGCCAACGATCTTCCGGTCAACCTTCGAAGGTTTCCCCGACATGAGCATCAGTTTCGACAAGGCGCTTGGCATCCATGAAAAGGCCCTGGGCTTCCGCGCCCAGCGCGCTGAAGTGCTGGCCAACAACATCGCCAACGCCGACACGCCCAACTACAAAGCGCGTGACATGGACTTCTCTTCGGTGCTCGCCGCCGAAAGCCAGAAGCAGCAAACCGGTGGCCGCTTCGCCATGGACCGGACCAACAGCCGTCACATCGAGGCTGAAGGCCTGGCGATGGCCGACGACACGCTGCAGTACCGCACGCCGACCCAGCCGTCGATCGACCAGAACACCGTGGATGCCCAGATCGAGCAATCGAACTACACGGAAAACGCCATCGGTTTCCAGGCCAGCTTCACCTTGCTCAACAGTAAATTCAAAGGGCTGGTTTCGGCCCTGCGCGGAGAATGACCATGTCCCTTTCCAGTGTCTTCAACATTGCCGGTAGCGGCATGAGTGCGCAGAACACCCGCCTCAACACCGTTGCCTCCAACATCGCCAACGCCGAAACCGTCTCGTCGAGCATCGACCAGACCTACCGCGCACGTCATCCGGTGTTCGCCACCACCTTCCAGAATGCCCAGGCCGGTACCAGCCAGTCGCTGTTCGAAGACCAGGGCGAGGCGGGGCAGGGCGTGCAGGTCAAGGGCATCATCGAAGACCAGAGCAACCTGGAGGCGCGCTACGAGCCCAACCACCCGGCGGCGAACAAGGACGGCTACGTCTATTACCCGAACGTCAACGTGGTTGAGGAGATGGCCGACATGATCTCCGCCAGCCGGGCGTTCCAGACCAACGCCGAGCTGATGAACACCGCCAAGAACATGATGCAGAAAGTCCTGACCCTGGGTCAGTGATAAGGAATCCAGACCATGGCAGTCGATAGCACCAGCGGTGTAAACCTTAATGATGTCCTCACGGCATCGGGCGTCGGTGGCACCACCAAGAAAACCACGGATACCGCCTCCCAGACGGGCACCGATACGCTCGGCAAGGATGCATTTCTGCAGTTGCTGGTTACCCAGATGCAGCACCAGAACCCGCTGGACCCGCAGGACAATGGCGAGTTCGTGGCCCAGCTGGCGCAGTTCAGCAGCCTGGAAGGCATCACCACGCTGAACGATTCGGTCAGCAGCATCACCAACGCCATGGCTTCGTCCCAGGCATTGCAGGCTTCGTCGCTGGTCGGCCGCTCGGTGGTCGTGCAGAACGACAAGGCCGTGGTCGATACGGCCGAGAGCTTCAATGCGCAGTTCGTCGTACCGCAGGCGATCAGCGAAGCGAAGATCACCATCAAGGACAAGGACGGCAACACCGTCAAGACCATCGAGTTGGGCGAGCAGAAAGCCGGTTATGCCGACTTCATCTGGGATGGCACCAACAACAGTGGCGAGAAGGTCGACCCGGGCACCTACACCTTTACCGCCAGCACTACCGTGGACGGGCAGGCAGTGCAGATGAACACGCTGCTGCCGGCCAAGGTGACCAGCGTCAGCTTCAATGCAACCGGCGAAATGGTGCTCAACCTCGCGGGTGTCGGTAAGGTTTCCCTCTCCGACGTACAAACTATCGGTATCTAAGGCCCGCCAGCGCGGAGCAGGAGCGAATTCATGTCTTTCAATATCGGCCTTAGCGGTCTGTACGCAGCCAACAAGCAACTCGACGTTACCGGCAACAACATCGCCAACGTCAACACCACCGGCTTCAAGTCCTCGCGCGCCGAGTTCGCCGACGTTTACGCAGGCGCCAACCGCCTGGGCGTGGGCAAGAACCAGGTCGGTAACGGCGTGCGCCTGGCAGCTGTTTCTCAGCAGTTCACCCAGGGTGATGTGAACACCACGGGCAACGTGCTGGACATGGGCATCCAGGGGCAGGGCTTCTTCGTGCTGTCCGACAATGGCTCGAAGGTCTATACCCGAGCCGGTAGCTTCCAGGCCGACAAGGACAACTTCGTGATCACCTCGGACGGCCTGCGCCTGCAAGGCTACGCGGCCGATTCGTCCGGCAAGATCCAGAAGGGTGTACTGACCGATCTGCAGATCGATACGTCGGCGCTGCAGCCCAAGGCTACCAGCCTGATTGATCAGGGCATCAACCTGAATTCCTCGTCCAAGGACATCCCGCTGGAAGTCGACGATGGTACCGGCGCCATGGTCCCGAACCTGCCGTTCGACCCTACTGACGAGACGACCTACAGCAAGTCGTTCCCGACCAAGGTGTACGACAGCCAGGGTAACGAGCACACCATGGAGCAGTACTACCGCAAGACCGGCACCAACGAGTGGACGTCCTACACCCTGATCGACGGTCGCAACCCGTTCGACCCGTCTTCCACCGCGCCGCTGACCGGCACCATCAGCTTCAACAGCGATGGTTCGGTGAAGAGCATGGCGGCCGACAACACCGGCCACCCGGCAGGCTCGTCGTTCACCGTGACCAACAACACCTTCACCATGACTGGCTGGGTGCCAGCAGTGGAAGATGCCTCGGGCAACTGGGCGTCCAACGGGGCGGCCGGCAATGCCGATGGCATCAAGCTGTCGATGAACAGCACCACCTCCTACAATACCGAGACCGCGCGCATGTCGCAGTCCCAGGATGGCTTCGCCACCGGTATCCTGTCGAGCCTGAGCATCGATGCCACGGGCGTGCTGTTCGCCAGCTTCAGCAATGGCCAGTCGCGCGCCATCGGTCAGGTTGCCCTGGCCAGCTTCGCCAACGAGCAGGGCCTGCAGCAGATTGGCGGTACTCGCTGGACCGAGACCTACAACTCGGGCATTCCGGGCATCGATGCACCGAAGACCGGTACTTTGGGTAGCGTTGAGTCCAACTCGCTGGAAGGCTCGAACGTCAACCTGACTCAAGAGCTGGTCGAGCTGATCAAGGCGCAGAGCAACTACCAGGCCAACGCCAAGACCATCTCTACCGAAAGCACCATCATGCAGACCGTCATCCAGATGGCCTGATGGTCGCGGGTTGATGGCGTGAGGACGAACCCCTTTGTCGTGAAGGGGTTCGTCGTTTTTGCGGGAGTGTTCATGAAAAGGTTGCTTGTCGCGTTGCTCGCCGCCTTGTGCCTGTATCAGGCACAAGCCGGCACTGCGCCCTGGTGGCGCTGGGAGAGTCAGGTAGATGGACGCCTGGTGTGCTCGCAGTGGTCGCCGGGGGAGGGCTGGAAGCGGTTTGCCGGGCCTTACAACAATGGTGGGTGCCGGGATCGTTGAATCTCGTGCCGGTCTCTTCGCGGGGCAAGCCCACAGGGAGTTGTGTTGCGCCCTCAAACCTGTGGGAGCGGGCTTGCCCCGCGAAGCGGCCGGTACAGGTTTGCCGCAATCGGCAATCCGGCGCCGGATAACCGGCGTCCCCCTCACCACTCTCACCCGCAAAAGCCCGTAATCACGGGCTTTTTCACGATTTCCAAAAGTTGGTTCGGAACTTGCTTTAGTGCCTGCACAGCAACGGCGAGCGGCAAGCGATCGCCAGTGCAGCGGAGGATGACTGTGGACAAGATGCTTTACGTGGCCATGACCGGCGCCAGCCAGAACGCGCTGGCGCAGAAGGCCCACGCCAACAACCTGGCGAACATTTCCACCAATGGCTTTCAGCGCGACCTGGAGCAGGCGCGCTCGATGCCGGTGTTCGGCGACAGCTTTCCGTCGCGGGCGTTTGCCATGACCGAGCGTCCCGCCACCGACTTCAGCGAAGGGCCGATGGTCGAGACCGGGCGTGACCTGGACGTGGCCGTGGCCGGTCAGGGCTTCATTGCCGTGCAGGCACCGGACGGCAGTGAAGCCTATGTGCGCACCGGCAGCCTGAACATCGACGCCCTGGGTGTGCTGCGCGCCGGCAACGGCATGCCGGTGATCGGCAACGGCGGCCCTATCGCCATTCCGCCAGAACAGAAAGTCGAAGTGGGCGCGGACGGCACCATCAGTATCCGCTCCATGGGTGAAGACCCGCGGGTGATGGCCGAAGTCGACCGCATCAAGCTGGTCAACCCGGACATCAAGGGCATGACCAAGGGCCTGGACGGTTTGATCCACACCAGCAACGGCCAGCCAGCGGCGGCCGACGCCAACGTCAAAGTGGTGTCGGGCTTCCTGGAAGGCAGTAACGTCAACGCCGTTGAAGAGATGACCTCGGTGCTGGCGCTGTCCCGCCAATTCGAACTGCACGTGAAGATGATGAACGCGGCCAAGGAAGGCGACGAAGCCATGGCGCGTGTTTTGCAAATCGGCTAACCACACTTGAACGGGTGCCGTAAAACAGGCGCACGAGGAGAATACTGATGCTTCCGGCTCTTTGGGTCGCTAAAACCGGCCTGTCCGCCCAGGACACCAACCTCACGGTCATTTCCAACAACCTGGCCAACGTTTCGACCACCGGCTTCAAGCGTGATCGCGCCGAGTTCCAGGACCTGTTGTACCAGATCAAACGCCAGCCAGGCGCGCAATCCACTCAGGACAGCGAGCTGCCGTCCGGCCTTCAGGTCGGTACTGGTGTGCGCATCGTCGGCACCCAGAAGAACTTCCAGACCGGCAGCCTGCAGACCACCGAAAACCCGCTGGACATGGCAGTCAACGGGCGCGGCTTCTTCCAGATTCTGCAGCCGGACGGCACTGTTTCCTACACTCGTGACGGTACTTTCCACCTGAACTCCGACGGCCAGATCGTCAATGCCGATGGCCTGGCGCTGGAGCCGGCAGTGGTGGTGCCGAACGACGCCCAGACCTTCACCGTCGGCCAGGACGGCACCGTGTCGATCACCACCGCCGGCAACCCGGCCGCCCAGGTCATCGGCAACCTGCAGACCGCCGACTTCATCAACCCGGCCGGCCTGCAGGCAATCGGTAACAACCTGTTCCTGGAGACGGCCGCCAGCGGCGCGCCACAGGTCGGCACCCCTGGCCTGAACGGCTTCGGCACCACCCTGCAGCAGACCCTGGAAAACTCCAACGTCAGCACCGTGGAAGAGCTGGTGAACATGATCACCACTCAGCGCGCCTACGAGATGAACTCCAAGGTCATCTCCACCGCCGACCAGATGCTGTCGTTCGTCACCCAGCAGTTGTAAGCCCTAGCCCTTGTTACACCGTGAGGTAAGCGTCATGAATCGTCTGTTGTCCGTATTCGCCCTGGGGGGGGCGGTGTTGCTGGCTGGTTGCGTCGCACCGACGGCCAAGCCCAACGACCCGTACTACGCGCCGGTATTGCCGCGCACCCCGTTGCCGGCAGCGGCCAACAACGGTTCGATCTACCAGGCCGGTTTCGACCAGAACCTGTACAGCGACCGCAAGGCGTTTCGGGTGGGTGACATCATCACCATCACGCTCAACGAGAAGACCTCGGCGAGCAAGAACGCCGGCTCGCAGATCCAGAAGAACAGCAAGGCAGACATCGGCCTGACCTCGCTGTTCGGCGCCTCGCCGAACACCAACAACCCGTTCGGCGGCGGTGATCTTTCGCTCGAGGCTGGCTACAGCGGCGACCGCACCACCAAAGGTGACAGCAAGGCCACCCAGGGCAACACCCTGACCGGCTCGATCACCGTGACCGTTGCAGAGGTGCTGCCCAACGGCATCATCGCCGTGCGCGGTGAAAAATGGCTCACGTTGAACACTGGCGAGGAGCTGGTGCGCATTGCCGGCCTGATCCGCGCCGACGATATCGCCACCGACAACACCGTGCCGTCCACCCGTGTGGCCGATGCGCGCATCACCTATTCGGGCACCGGCTCGTTCGCCGATGCCAGCCAGCCCGGGTGGCTGGATCGTTTCTTCCTCAGCCCGCTTTGGCCTTTCTGAGTACGGATGAACATGTTCAACGTCAGGCAGCTGATTGCCGCAACCTTGCTTCTGTCCTGTGCGTTCGGTGCCCATGCCGAGCGCCTGAAGGACATCGCCAGTATCTCTGGCGTGCGCTCCAACCAGTTGATCGGTTACGGCCTGGTGGTGGGGCTCAATGGCACGGGTGACCAGACCACCCAGACGCCATTCACCCTGCAGACCTTCAACAACATGTTGTCGCAGTTCGGCATCAAGGTGCCGGCAGGCTCCGGCAACGTGCAGCTGAAAAACGTCGCTGCGGTGTCGGTGCATGCCGACCTGCCGGCGTTCGCCAAGCCCGGCCAGGTGGTGGACATTACCGTTTCGTCGATCGGTAACTCCAAGAGCCTGCGTGGCGGCAGCCTGCTGATGACCCCGCTCAAGGGTATCGATGGCAACGTCTACGCGGTCGCCCAAGGCAACCTGGTGGTCGGCGGTTTCGATGCCGAAGGCCGCGACGGCTCGAAGATCACCGTCAACGTTCCGTCGGCCGGTCGCATCCCGGGTGGTGCTTCGGTGGAGCGTGCCGTGCCGAGCGGTTTCAACCAGGGCAACAGCCTGACCCTGAACCTCAATCGCCCCGACTTCACTACGGCCAAGCGTATCGTCGACAAGGTCAACGAGCTGCTCGGCCCAGGTGTCGCCCAGGCCGTGGATGGCGGTTCGGTGCGCGTCAGTGCGCCGATGGACCCGACCCAGCGCGTGGACTACTTGTCGATCCTCGAAAACCTCGAGATCGACCCCGGCCAGGCGGTGGCCAAGGTCATCATCAACTCGCGCACCGGCACCATCGTCATCGGCCAGAACGTGAAAGTTTCGCCGGCGGCGGTGACCCATGGCAGCCTGACCGTGACCATTACCGAAGACCCGATCGTCAGCCAGCCAGGGCCGTTCTCCAATGGCGAGACCGCCGTGGTACCGCGCTCGCGGGTCAACGCGCAACAGGAAGCCAAGCCGATGTTCAAGTTCGGCCCGGGTACCACGCTGGATGAGATCGTCCGCGCGGTGAACCAGGTCGGCGCGGCGCCCAGCGACCTGATGGCGATCCTTGAAGCCCTGAAACAGGCCGGCGCCTTGCAGGCCGACCTGATCGTGATCTGAGGACGCCACCCATGAACTCGAAAAGCCTGGTGTCCAGCGCCGCCGACAGCGGCGCCTACACCGACCTCAACCGCCTGAGCTCGCTCAAGCACGGTGACCGCGACAGCGACGCCAACGTGCGCAAGGTGGCCCAGGAGTTCGAGTCGCTGTTCATCAGCGAGATGCTCAAGGCCTCGCGCAAGGCCAGCGATGTGCTGGCCGACGACAACCCGATGAACACCCAGACGGTCAAGCAGTACCGCGACATGTACGACCAGCAGTTGGCCGTGAGCATGTCCCGCGAGGGCGGGGGTATCGGCTTGCAGGACGTGCTGGTACGCCAGCTGTCGAAGAACAAGAGCACGCCGGCCAACACCAGCCCGTTCCCGCGCAACGAGGGCAGTGCGCCGGCGTTGTGGGGCAACAAGGTGGCCGAGCCGGTGCATGCCGCTCAGTCGGCCAGCCGCAACGATGTCGCCGCGCTCAATTCGCGGCGCCTGGCCTTGCCGGGCAAGCTTACCGACCGCCTGCTGGCCGGTATCGTGCCGTCGGCAACCCACCCTGCAGCCACTACCAATACCGCCGCCGTGCCGGCCCGTGACGGGCAGCAGGTCGCGCAGAGCTTCGCGGTGCCCGAGCGCGGCCTGCGCATCACCGGCCGCGCCGTGGCGCAGCCGCCCCTGGCGCCGAAGAAGGCCTTCAGCGACAGCGACGAATTCGTCGCCACCATGCTGCCGATGGCCGAACAGGCGGCCAAACGCATTGGTGTCGACCCGCGTTACCTGGTGGCCCAGGCGGCCCTGGAAACCGGCTGGGGCAAGTCGGTCATGCGCAACAGCGACGGCAGCAGCAGCCATAACCTGTTCGGCATCAAGGCCTCCGGCAACTGGGAGGGCGATTCGGCGCGGGCGATCACCAGCGAATTCCGCGACGGCCAGTTCGTCAAGGAGACGGCGGCGTTCCGTTCCTACGACTCGTATCAGGACAGCTTCCACGACCTGGTCAGCCTGCTGCAGAACAATTCCCGCTATCAAGAAGCGGTGAAGGCGGCCGATAAACCAGAACAGTTCGTGCAAGAGTTGCAGAAGGCCGGGTATGCCACCGACCCGAATTACGCCAGCAAGATCTCGCAGATCGCAAGACAGATGAAGTCGTACGAGAGCTACGCAATGCTCGGTACCACAACGAAACTTTAAGGGCATGGAACCATGGCGAGTCTGATCAATATTGGTATGTCGGGGCTTGGCGCCGCGCAGTCGGGGATGTACACCCTCGGTAACAACATCGCCAACGCCGACGTCGAGAGCTACTCGCGCCAGCAGAACGTGCAGAAGACCAAGGGCGGCCAGCAGGTCGGCCAGGTCTTCATCGGCAGCGGCACCACGCTGGCCGACGTGCGCCGGGTGTACAACGCGTTCCTCGAGAACCAGTTGCGCACCACCACTTCGCTGAGCAGCGAGGCTTCCTCGTACCTGAATCAGATCACCCCGCTGGATACCTCCCTGTCCGGCAGCGACACCGGCATCACCGCCGCGCTGCAGAGCTTTTTCAGCGCCATGCAGGATGCCGCCGCCAAGCCGACCGAGGACGCCTCGCGCCAGCTGCTGCTGACCAGCGCCCAGTCGCTGGCCAAGCGCTTCAACACCCTGTCGGCGCAGCTCAATCAGCAGAACAGCAACATCAACAGCAACATGGCGTCGCTGGCCGACCAGGTGAACAGCCTGACCAAGACCATCGCCGACCTCAACGAACAGATTTCCCGCGTAAGCGCCGTTTCCGGCCAGCCCAACGACCTGCTCGACCAGCGCGACGGCGCGGTGCGCCAGCTGAGTTCGTTGATCGGCACCGATGTGGTCGAGCGTGAAGGCAACTACGACATCTACCTGAAAAACGGCCAGGCACTGGTACTGGGCAAGACCACCCAGACCCTGGGCGTGCAGGCCAGCGCTACCGACCCGACCCGCATGAGCCTGATCCTCAACCGCGGTTCGACCAAGATGGACGTCACCAGCAGCGCCACCGGTGGCGAGCTGGGCGGGTTGATCCGCTATCGCAGCGAAACCCTCGACCCTGCGCTCAACGAGCTGGGCCGCGTGGCCCTGGTGGTGGCCGATGCGATCAACAGCCAGCTGGCCCAGGGCATCGACAAGAACGGTGACTTCGGCGCCACGCTGTTCGGCGACATCAACAGTGCCGCCGCGATCAGCCAGCGCAGCATTGCCAAGACGGGCAACAGCGCCGGCTCCGGCAACCTCGATGTAACCATCAAGGACACCGGCAAGCTGTCCACCAGCGACTACCAGGTGACCTTCACCAGCGACAAGCAGTACACCGTGCGTAAGCTGCCCGACGGCACTGACATGGGTAGCTACAGCCTCGACGACGACCCGGCACCGGTGATCGACGGTTTCAGCCTGTCGCTCAATGGCGGTGCCTTGAGTGCCGGCGACAGCTTCAAGATTACCCCGACGCGCAACGCGGCGGCCAGCATCGATACCGTGCTCACCGACCCCAAGCGCCTGGCGCTGTCGTCGCCGCTGACCGCCACCAGCGGCTCGGGCAACAAGGGCACCGGCGTGATTACCCAGCCGACGCTGACCTCGCAGCTGGACATCTACGATGCCGCCCAGCGCACCCAGCTGCAAAATGGCCTGAAGTACTCGACCCCGGTCAAGCTGGTGTTCGGTGACGAAGCCATGTCGCCCCAGGCCTACAAGATGTACGACGCCAAGGGTACCGAGATCGGCAGCGGCACCATCGTGCCCGGCCAGGAAAACAAGCTGCAGCTGTCGGTGCCGATGGTCGATGCCAACGGCAACTCGCTGGGCGGTAACTTCACCTTCGAGATGAGCGTCACCGGCGCCCCGAAGAACGGCGACAGCTACACCGTGGCGCTGACCGCCGCGGGCTCGGCGGACAACCGCAACGGCCAGTCGATCATCGACCTGCAGACCAAGGCCACGGTCGAGGTCGGGGCCGACGGCAAGGGCATCAGCATCACCGATGCCTACGCCAAGCTGGTGTCCAACGTCGGCGGCAAGGCCGGCCAGGCGCAGATGGACAGTGACGCCACCACGGCCTTGCAAACCTCTGCACTGGACAGCCGCAACGGCTTGTCGGGCGTTTCGATCGACGAAGAGACCGGCAACCTGATCAAGTTTCAGCAGTACTACACCGCGTCGTCGCAGATCATCAAGGCGGCCCAGGAAACCTTCGCCACCCTGATCAACAGTCTTTAAGGAGCCGTAGATCGTGAGCGTACGCATCTCTACTTCGCAGTTCTACAACACCAACAGCGCCAACTATCAGAAGAACTTCGCCAATACCGTGAAGACCCAGCAGGAGGCCAGCGATGGCATCCGCGTGCGGTCGGGCAAGGACGACCCGGTGGGCGCGGCGCGGTTGCTGCAGCTGGAGCAGCAGCAGAATATGCTGAAGCAGTACCAGGGCAACATCACCAGCGTACGTAACGCCCTGGGCACCGCCGAGAGCACGTTGAATTCGATCGGCACCATCCTGCAGCGGGTCAACGAACTGGCGGTGAGCTCCGGCAACCCCTCGTTCACCGACCTGGACCGTAAGGCCAACGCTGATGAGCTTGCCTCGCTTGAAGACCAGCTGTTCACGCTCATGAACAGTAGGGATGAAAACGGCAAGTACCTGTTCTCTGGCTCCAAGGGTGATACCCAGCCCTATGTGCGCAATGCGGACGGCACCTACAGTTACCAGGGTGACCAGAGCCAGCTGAAGCTGCAGGTCGGCGACATGATCAGCCTGGCGTCCAACGAGACCGGCTACGACGCCTTCGAGCAGGCACTGAACACCAGCCGCAGCGAGACGCATCTGACCTCGCCGGCTGTCGATGATGGCCGTGTCACCTTGTCGAACGGCCAGGTTTCGGGCAGCTCGACCTACAACGACCGCTTCCGCAGTGGCGAGCCTTACAGCGTCGAATTCACCAGCAGCACCGAATTCAAGATCACCGATGCCAGCGGCAACGATGTAACCCTGGAAGCGACCCAGAGTGGCAAGTTCGACCCGAACGGCGAGAACACCATGATCAACTTCCGCGGGGTAGATCTGCGCCTGGATATCAGCTTCAAGGCCGGCGACGAAGCCGACCCCGATGCAGCCATCGCGGGCCATACCTTCACCCTGGGTTCCAAGGCTGACGAAATCACCGGTACTCGCAGCCCGGGTAATGCCTCTTCGGCCCAGGTGGCTGGTGCTAAAATCATCGACCAGGACGTGTACAAGGCAGCATTCCCGGAAGGGGCGGTGCTCAAGTTCACCAGCGCCACCGATTTTGAGTTGTATGCCTCACCAGTCAGTGCCAACAGCAAGCCGATTTCCACCGGTACCCTGAGCGGCAACACCGCCACGGCCATGGGTGTCGAGTTCGAGTTGTCGGGCGCGCCGACCGCCGGCGACTCCTTCGCCGTCAAGGTCGATACGCATCAGACCCAGAACGTGCTGGATACCATCGGCCAGCTGCGCGCTGCGCTCAATACCCCGGTCGATGGTGATCCCGAGGCAAGTCAGAAGCTCAAGGCTTCGCTGGATTCGGCAATTGGCAACGTTGCCAGCGCTACCAACCAGGTGACGTCCTCCATCGCGGCGATCGGTGGGCGTGGTCAGGCACTCGACGTACAGGCCGAAACCAACGAAGCCCTGAGCACCGAGAATCTCAAGACACAGAGTTCGATTCGCGAGAGCGACCCCGCTGAAGTCATGGTGCGCCTGCAGTTGCAGACCAACATGCTGCAGGCCTCGCTGCAGGCTTACGCCAAGGTTGCCGGGTTGTCGCTGGTCAACTACATCTGATAGCGCCCTGTGCGTATTCAATCGTGCGCCGCCACCGTCAGGTGCGGCGCACTTTTTTTTCAAGGTCGTCAACGTGAACGAAAAGCCGCTCGTCAGTATTGTCATCCCTGCCTACAACCCGCGTTTCTTTGCCAAGGCCTTGCACAGCGCATTGAGCCAGACCTGCGAGGACCTGGAGGTGCTGGTCTGTGATGACAGTGAAGGCGACGAGATCGAGGCTATCGTGCGCACAGCACAGGCGCAGGCAGCTGCGCGCCTGCGCTATGAGCGCAATGTGCAGCGCAGGGGCTTCGTCGATAATTTGCTGCACGGCGTGACCCTGGCAAGCGGCACCTTGGTCAAGGTGCTGTGTGACGATGACTGCCTGTTCCCGCAGTGCGTGGAGCGCCAGGCCAACGTGCTGCAGGCGCACGATGAAGTTGGCCTGGTACTGTCCCAGCGGGTGATGGCCGACGAAAACAACTTCATTCTGCCGATGCGCTTGGCCAACGCGCGTTTCGCCAATGTCGACAGCTTGTTCAAGGGTGAAGACATGCTGGCCCTGCTCGACGGTCGGCCTGTCAATTTCCTCGGTAACTTTTCTGCCGCGCTGATGCGTCGCGAGCAGGCGTTGCAGTGGCTGCAGGCGCTGACCGCCGAGGGCCAGAGTTTTGTCGCGTTGCTTGACCTTGCGCTGTTCGCCTGCCTGATGCGCCGTGCCAACATGGTCATGCTCAGCGAACCTGGACTGCTCGAGCGCTTGCACCCGCAGCGTATGAGCAAGCAACCAGGGGTGGCTCAGGGCGCACCGCAGGAATGGCGCTGGCTGTTGCAAATGGTCGCGGCGCGGAGTGGCGAAGCGGCGCCGGCCAGTGGTTGGGTGCGCTATGTGCCGCTCGTCGAGGTGCAGCAGCAACCCCGGCAGTGGCAGGAGCTTTGCGTGGCGCGCGTCCTCAGCAACTGGGTAACGCGACTCAATGGCCGGGTTGGCAGCGACTGTGAAAGTTACGCCGAGCTCTACCAGCAGTGGTTGGCGGCGCGCCAGTTCAGCCAGACGCAACGCCGCTTGTTGCCGCAGACCGTGGCCGCTTGGCCGCGCCAACCACGCATCGTGCCGGTGGTGCTGGATGCCCAGGGCGATGACCAGGCGCTGGGGCGGACGTTCGCCAGCCTGGCTGAGCAACTGTATCCGGTGCACGCCTGCGTGCTGCTGGGTGACCGGCTGCCAACCACCGATATTCCGCTCGTTCATCAGCCGCTGCAAGCGGACTGGTCGCGCCAGCTCAACCAGCTGTTGCCCTCACTGCACGATGCCGACTGGATCTACCTGCTGCGCTCAGGGGATCGTTTGAGCGAATCAGCAGTCTTGCTGCTCGCAGAGCGAGTGGCCGTATTCCCTGAGGTGGCTTGCGCCTACAGCGATGAAGGTGCATGGCTCGACGACACGCCAGGTGAGCCGGTGTTCAAACCTGCGTTCAACCTCGATCTGTTGCGCAGCTATCCCTACGTGGGGCGTAACCTGGCCTTCGCCCGTCAAGCCGTTTTGGAGTTGGGCGGGTTCGACCCTGCATTCGGCGAACTGGCTTCGCATGACTTGCTTTGGCGACTGGTTGAAAGCCGTGGCCCGCAGGTGATCGACCATATTGCCGAAATCCAGGTGCAGTCGGCGATGAGCTTCGCCCAATGGCTCTCGCTGCCGGACGTGATATCCCAGAGCGAGCCGGTATTGGCTGCGCACTTGAATCGGCTGGGTGTTGCCCACCAGATACGTCACGACGAGCTGGCGCTGCTCAACCGTGTCGATTACCTGCATGGCAGCCAGCCGCTGGTCTCGGTCATCATCCCGGTGGGTGAGGATCTCGAACGCCTGCAGGCATGCGTCCAGAGCCTGATCGAGCGCACTGCCGACAGCCGCTATGAGCTGTTGTTGGTGGCGGGGGCAAGGGTCCAGGCAGGTATTGCGCAATGGCTGCAGGCTATGGCGGAGTTGGGCGCAGGCATGCTGCGGGTACTTCAGCAGCCTGGCGGCCAGCGTGAACAGCTGATCGATGCTGCAGCGGCGCAGGCCCGCGGCGAATACCTGCTGCTGCTGGACCCATCACTGCAGGTGCTTGACGGCCAATGGCTCAACGAACTGCTGCAGCACGCCCAGCGTCCGGAGGTCGCGGTGGTGGGCGCGAAGCTGGTCGATGCCCAGGGCCGCGTGGTCGAGGCCGGTCGCGTGCTGGGCGTGTCCAGTGGCGCAGGCCCGGCTTTCGCAGGTGAAGACATGCAAGCGCGCGGTTACCTGCAGCGTCTGCAGGTGGTGCAGGATTGGAGCGCCGTCGGTGGTGACTGCCTGATGGTGCGCAAGGCCGTGTACGACGGTGTTGGCGGGCTAGCAGGGCAGGAGCTTGGGCATGGGCTTGCCGAGCTGGACCTGTGCCTGCGCGTCGGGCGTCAGGGTTACCTGGTGGTCGGTACGCCTTATGCGGTGATGCTCAAGGCCGAACGAGTGGTGGCCGAGGCGCAACCGAGCCATGAGCAGCAGCTGGAACAGCAGCAGGTGTTCTGCGAACGCTGGCTGAGCAAAGTCATACGCGACCCGGCCTACAACCCGAGCCTGGGTTTGGCCAGTGCCGACTTCAGCCTGGAGCCGAGCCTGCGGGGCAGTTGGAATCCGTTGTGCGCCCGGGCTTTGCCATCGGTGCTGGGGCTGCCGCTCAACGACACTGCGGTGGGTCATTATCGAGTCAGTGAGCCGTTCAGCCAGCTCGAGGCTGCCGGGCGGGTGGTCGGGCGCATAGCCTTTGAATCGCCCAGCGTTGTGCAGCTGGCGCGAATGGACCCTGACGTGATCATTCTGCAATTGCGCCATGCCGAAGACTCGGTGCGGGATATCGAACGCATCAAGCGTTTCTCCAACGCCCGTCGTATCTTCGAGATGGACGATTACGTGCTGAGCGCGCCGAAAAAAAATACCCATGCGCGTAACAAACCTGCCGATATCGAACAGCACCTGCGCCGCGGTATCGGGTTGTGTGACCGGCTGGTAGTGACTACCCAGGCACTGGCCAACGCACTCTCGGATATGCATCAGGATATCCGGGTGGTGCCGAACATGCTGGCACCGCGCCTGTGGGCCAACCTGCCGCCAAGCCGCCGCGGCACGTCCGGCAAGCCGCGTGTTGGCTGGGGCGGGGGAACCAGCCACAGCGGCGACCTGGAAATTATTGCCGAGGTGGTGCGCGAGCTGGCCGGTGAGGTGGAGTGGGTATTCTTCGGCATGTGCCCGGAAGGTCTGAAACCGTACATTCACGAGTATCATCCAGGTGTCCCGCTGCACCTCTATCCGGCCAAGCTGGCAAGCCTGAACCTCGACCTGGCATTGGCGCCGCTGGAGTTTCATATCTTCAACGACTGCAAGAGCAACCTGCGTCTGCTGGAGTATGGTGCTTGCGGCTATCCCACCATCTGCACCGACACCGAAGCCTACCGTGGCTACCTGCCCTGCACGCGGGTCTACACCAACAGCACCGAGGAGTGGCTGCAGGCGATCCGTTCCCACTTGGCCGACCCGGCTGCCAGCTATCGTATGGGCGATGACTTGCGTGAGGCCGTGATGCGCGATTTCGTGCTGCGTGACGACAACCTGCGGCACTGGGAGTGGGGCTGGTTGGCGGATTAAGTTTCACCCGGGCCGCTTGGTGGCCCCTGTTTTTTCTGGCCCGCACAGGTTGGCGCATTTCCTGCAGTACCCCATCGATATCGCCATAAAACCTTCGCCCTGGCGGTGCCGGAGGCGCGAAGTACATGAGGAAATCGATGAAGGCAGTCATTCTGGCGGGTGGTCTCGGTACGCGAATCAGCGAAGAGTCGCACCTCAAGCCAAAACCGATGATCGAGATCGGTAGCAAGCCAATTCTTTGGCACATCATGAAGCAGTATTCGGCGCACGGTATCCACGACTTCGTGATCTGCCTCGGCTACAAGGGCTACGCGATCAAGGACTTCTTCGCCAACTACTTCCTGCATACCTCCGACGTGACGTTCGACATGCGCGCCAACCGCATGGATGTGCACCAGAACTACAGTGAGCCATGGCGCGTGACCCTGGTTGACACGGGTGATGAAAGCATGACCGGTGGCCGCCTGCGCCGTGTGGCGCGCTACGTGGAGAATGACGACGCGTTCTGCTTCACCTACGGTGATGGCGTGTCGGACATCAATATCGCAGCACTGGTCGATTTCCATCACAGCCACGGCAAATTGGCTACCGTCACTGCCGTACAACCCCCGGGGCGCTACGGCGCGCTGCAGCGCGAAGGCAACCTCGTGCGTGGCTTCAGCGAGAAGCCGCGAGGGGATGGCGGCTGGATCAACGGCGGCTTCTTTGTGTTGTCACCCAAGGTCATCCCCTACATCGCCGATGATGCCATGCCGTGGGAGTCCGAGCCGCTGAACACCCTGGCTGAAGAGGGTCAGCTGATGTCGTTCGAGCACGATGGCTTCTGGCACCCGATGGACACCCTGCGTGACAAGAACCACCTGGAGCAACTCTGGGCCAGTGGGGAGGCGCCATGGAAGCAATGGGACTGAGCCCCGCATTCTGGGCCGGCAAGCGCGTACTGGTCACGGGCCACACAGGCTTCAAGGGCAGCTGGCTGGTGCTCTGGCTACAGAATATGGGCGCCCTTGTCACCGGATTTGCCCTTGACCCGTCCACCGAACCTAGCCTGTTCGAACTGGCACGTGCCGGGGAAGGTATCGATGATCGCCGAGGCGATGTGCGTGATCTGGGGGTGCTGCTGGAACTGGTTGCCGAAGTGCAGCCCGAGATTGTCCTGCACCTTGCCGCCCAGCCGCTGGTGCGCGAAGGGTACCGTGACCCGCTGGGCACGTATTCAACCAACGTGATGGGCACGCTCAACCTGCTTGAGGCCGTGCGCCAGGTCGGTGGCGTACGCGCTTGCGTGGTGGTCACTACCGACAAGGTCTACGCCAACCAGGAATGGGCGTGGCCTTACCGCGAAAATGAAGCACTGGGTGGGCATGACCCCTACAGCAGCAGCAAGGCCTGCTGCGAGATCCTCGCGCAATCCTACGCAGCGTCGTTTTTCCCCCCTGAACGCTTCGCCGAGCATGGCCTGAGCCTGGCCACGGCGCGCGCCGGCAACGTACTGGGTGGGGGTGACTTCTCGCCTGAGCGGCTGATCCCTGACGTGCTCAAAGCCTGGTCCGAAGGCGAGGCGGTGACCTTGCGTTTCCCCCAGGCTGTGCGCCCTTGGCAGCACGCCCTGGAACCGCTGGCCGGCTACCTGCAACTGGCGGCCAGTCTCTATGAGCAAGGCCAGCGCTATGCCGGTGCCTGGAACTTCGGCCCGGGCGAAGATGACATGTGCAGCGTCGGCGAAGTGGTGCAGCTGCTCGCCGGGCAGTGGCCGCAAGCGCCTGGGGTGAATATCCAGCCAAGTGACTTGCACGAAGCCGGCCTGCTGCGCCTGGACAGCTCGCGCGCCCGCCAGTTGCTGGGCTGGCGCCCGCGCTGGTCACTGCACGAATGCCTGGAGCGGACCCTGGGCTGGCACCTGGCCTGGCGCAAGGGCATGGACATGCGTGCGGTCAGCCTGACCCAGCTGAGCCTGTATCAGGAGGCGCTGTGAGCCAGTACACATTGCACCCCTTGCCACTGCAGGGATTGGCCCGGGTCGAGCATCGTCACCACGCGGATGCGCGTGGCGCCTTCTCGCGCCTGTATTGCGAAGACAGCCTCGAGCGCTTCGGCGCGCCGTTTCACATTCGTCAGATCAACCGCTCGCTAACCCGCGAACGCGGCAGCGTGCGTGGCCTGCACTACCAGGCCGGGCCGCAGCCGGAAAGCAAGTACATCACCTGCCTGCAGGGTGAGGTCTGGGATGTGGTGGTCGACGTGCGTGCCGGTTCCCCGACGTTTTTGCAGTGGCATGGAGAACGCCTCAAGGCCGGAGAGGGGACCAGCCTGCTGGTGCCGGCCGGTTTTGCCCATGGCTTCCAGGCGCTCAGCGATGACGCCGAGCTGCTTTACCTGCACAGCGCCGACTACGCCCCTGAGCACGAGGGCGGCCTGTCGGTCATCGACCCGCGCTTGGCGATTGCATGGCCGTTGCCTGTGATCAACCTTTCGGCCCGGGATGAAGTGCATCCTTGGCTGGATGACCGCTTTACCGGAGTGACCTTATGAATTGCCGAGGTTGTGGCAGTGCCTTGCACTTGCCGTTGATTGATCTGGGTACATCGCCACCCTCCAACGCCTACCTGTCTGCTGCTCAATTGGCTGAGGCCGAGCAATGGGTGCCGCTGAAGGTGGCGGTATGCGAGCAATGCTGGCTGGTGCAGACCGAAGACTACACGCGCGCCGAGCAACTGTTCGATGCCGACTATGCCTATTTCAGTTCCTACTCCAGCTCTTGGTTGGCGCATGCCCAGGCCTATGTGGCAAGCATGGTCGAGCGCTTCGGGCTGAACGCGGACAGCCGAGTGGTGGAAATTGCCGCCAACGATGGCTACCTGCTGCAGTACGTCGCGCGTCGCGCCATCCCGTGCCTGGGTATCGAACCGACCCGCAGCACCGCTGAGGCGGCCCGGGCCAGGGGCCTGGACATCCGCGAGGTGTTCTTTGGCCGCGAAGTGGCCGTGCGCCTGGTGGCAGAAGGTTGGAGTGCCGACCTGATGGCGGCGAACAACGTGCTCGCCCACGTGCCGGACATCAACGACTTCCTCGGCGGTTTCGCTACGCTGCTCAAGCCGGCAGGGGTGGTGACCTTCGAGTTCCCGCACCTGCTGACCCTGATGGCCGAGCACCAGTTCGACACCCTTTACCACGAGCACTATTCGTACCTGTCGCTGACGGCAGTGCAGATCCTCTGCCAGCGCAACGGCCTTGAAATTTTCGATGTGCAGCAGCTGCCGACCCATGGCGGATCGCTACGGGTGTTTGCCCAGCGTGCCGACGGCGAGCGCCGCGCAGTGACTGCAGCGGTGGCCGACCTGCTGGCTGTCGAAGACGCTGTCGGTGTGCGCACCGCCGCGTTTTACTCAACCCTGGCGCCGGCTGCAGAGCGCATCAAGTTGCAACTGCTGCGTTTTCTGCTCGAGGCCAAGGCCGCCGGCAAGCGCGTGGTGGGCTATGGCGCGGCCGCCAAGGGCAACACCTTGCTCAACTATGCCGGGGTCAAGGCTGACCTGTTAGCCTGGGTCGCCGATGCCAGCCCGCACAAACAAGGCAAGTTCCTGCCGGGAAGCCGCATCCCGGTGGTTGCGCCCGAGCGCCTGGCCGAGGAGCAGCCCGACTACGTGCTGGTGCTGCCGTGGAACCTGCTGCGCGAAGTGAGTGAACAGCAAGCCGGCATCCGTGAGTGGGGCGGGCGTTTCGTGATCGCCGTGCCCGAGCTGACCGTGCTATGACAGGGCGGCAGCATGTGCTGGTGACTGGCGCCACCGGTTTTGTCGGGCGGCATCTGGTGGCCGAGCTGCTGGCGCGCGGCTGTCGTGTGCGGGCGTTGGCCCGTGATGCGCTGCGGGCGCAGGCCATGCCCTGGTTCGACCAGGTGCAGTTTGTGGCCGCCGACCTGCAGCAGGCTACGCCGGGGCAGGTCGCCAGCTGGGTCGAGGGAGTCGATGCAGTGGCCCACCTGGCCTGGCCAGGGCTGCCTAACTACCAGGGGCTGTTCCACCTGGAGCAGAACCTGATGGCCGACTACCACTTCATCAAACAGGCCGTGTTGGCGGGGGTGCCCCAGGTCCTGGTGACCGGCACCTGTTTCGAATACGGCATGCAGAGCGGGCCACTGGACGAGCAATGCCCAGCCCGGCCCGCCAACCCCTACGGGCTGGCCAAGCACAGCCTGCACCAGTTTCTCCAGGCATTGCAGCGCCATCATCCGTTCGCCCTGCAATGGGCGCGGCTGTTCTACCTGCACGGGGAAGGGCAGAACCCCAACAGCCTGCTGACGGCGCTCGATCGCGCGATCGATAGCGGTGCGACGTCTTTCGACATGTCCGGCGGTGAGCAATTGCGCGATTTCCAGCCGATCACGCAGGCCGCCAGCCAGCTCGCGGGGGTGCTTGGTTGCGGGCATTTTTCGGGGGTGGTCAATTGCGCCAGCGGCCAGCCGGTTGCCGTGCGTAGCCTGGTCGAGCAACGCCTGCACGAGCGCGGCGCGCGCCTGCAACTGAACTTGGGCCATTACCCGTACCCGACCCATGAGCCGATGGCGTTCTGGGCGGTAACCGACCGTTTGCAGAACTTACTGCAATCCACTATCGAGCCCGCGCGCCACTAGGGGCGCCGGGTCATCACTTTCAAGAGGCTTCACATGAGCGACAAGACGCCACAGCAGGTATTTGCCGAAGAGAGCCAGGCCGAGATCCGCGCCCAAGGCAACGATACCGCACTCTGCGAGCTGGCCAAGACGTTCTACAACGAGTCCGCCAGGCATAAGTACACCTACCACTTCAGCTGGATGGGCCGCCCGATCATCCAGTTGCCCCAGGACATGGTCGCCATGCAGGAGCTGATCTGGAAGATCAAGCCCGACCTGATCATCGAATGCGGCATCGCCCACGGCGGCTCGATCATCTATTACGCGTCGATGATGGAGCTGGTAGGGCATGGTGAAGTGCTCGGCATCGACCTGGACATCCGTGCGCACAACCGCGAGGCCATCGAAAGCCACCCGATGTTCAAGCGCATCAGCATGATCGAGGGCTCCAGCATCGATCCAGCGATTGTCCAGCGCGTGCGCGCCCTTGCCGAAGGCAAGAAAGTCATCGTCGTGCTCGACTCCAACCACACCCACGAGCACGTACTCGGCGAGCTGCGTGCCTATGCCCCGCTGGTGTCGCAAGGCAGCTACTGCGTGGTGATGGACACCGTGGTCGAGGACATGCCCGAAGACGCCTTCCCGGACCGCCCATGGGGTGTCGGCGACAACCCGCGCACGGCGGTCTGGGCCTATTTGAAAGAAACCGAGGACTTCGTCATCGATGCCGAGGTTCACGACAAGCTGCTGATCACCGTGGCCCGTGATGGCTACCTGCGCCGCGTGCGCTGAACCCTCGAACCAGCCGGACAACGGGCAGGAACACATATGCAGGCTCATGCACAGCACCCGGGCGATGCGTCGCTCAAGGATCGCCTCACCCTGGTGGTGATCACCCACAACCGCCCGGCGTTCCTGCGCCGGACCTTGTATTACTACCGCAACTACCCGGCGACCATCCTGGTGCTGGACTCATCGTTGCAGGCCGACGAAGAGGTGATGCGTGACTACCCCCAGGTCGATTACCGCCACCTGCCGCAGTTTTCCTATACCGGGCTGCAAGACAAGCTGACTTACGGCGTCAACGAGGTGCGTACCCCGTTCATGACCTTTGCGGCGGTCGACGACTTTTTGCTGCATGACGGCATGACCCGCTCGGTGGAATTCCTCGAGCAAAACCCTGACTACGGGGTGTGCCACGGCTACGGCATGATGTATCTGGGGCGTGGTACCCAGGTGGACTTCTACAAGCGCGACAACCGCGTGCAGGAGGACTACTGCGCCGAGCAGCCCGAGCAGCGCCTGCTCGAATTCATGGGCCAGTTTCTGCCGCCATTCTACGCGGTTACCCGCACCGACCTGTTGCAGCAGTGGTATGCCTTGCTGCCGCCGGGCACCAACTTCGAGTGGCAGGAAATTGGCCACACGTTCTACCTGTTGGTCAACGCCAAGGCGCGGATCCTGCCGATCCCCTATGCGGTGCGAGAAATCAACTACGGGGGCTCCGAGCACAACACCAACGTGCTCACCGTACTGGCGCTGCAGGATGAAAAATCACGCCAGGATCGCGAAGCCTTCGCCGAGTTTCTCGCCTCGATCCCGACCGCGCTGAGCGCGCAGGGGGCAGAAGCGGTCAAGCGCATCGCCCTGGAAAGCTTCAAGGCGATGGCCGAAGGCCTGCTGACCGGCGTCGCGCTGCAGGGTTGCCTGATCGTGCGCTCACATTGGAAGCTGGCCGAGCCTGAGCCACGACGTGTGTTTGGCGAACAGCAGTTCGTCGAGATGCCGTTCTACAACAAGCCGATGTTCGACGTGTTGGCTGAATGCGAATTCCTCATCCACACCATGCCTGCCGGGCGTCAGCAGCTCATCGAGCTTGAGCCGATCCTGCTGCGCCAGTGGCAACTGATGCAGGTGCATGCCAATGACGATGCCCGTACCCAGCGCAGCCGTTTGTGGGAGGCGTTGACACTAAGCCCGTTCAACCGTGCGGTGGTGGAGCGGCTCCTGGCTTCGCTGGAAGAGGCAGGTGATGAAGCCGAAGCAGCGCCGTTGCGCGGCTGGTTGCAGCGCCTGCAATCGGTGCCGGGCTTCGATAGCCAGGTATTGCTCGACAGCCTGCCATCGGGGCGGCTGCTCAAGTGGTTGCAGCGCCGTGAACCGGATGCCGAGCAGGCCCGCGCGGCCGCCGAGTTCCTGGCGCGGCAGCAAGGTGGCCCGACCTTCGGCATCCTGCTGCTTGACCTTGACGCCGATATGGCCAAGCTGCAGGCGACCTTCGACAGCCTCATGAGCAGCCATTGCCGTGCCTTCAAGGTGGTGGTGCTGACCACCGGCGACCTTCCGGCCGTGACTCGCCCTCAGCAGACCGTGCACTTCGTCAAGGTCACGGCGCAGGATTACGTTCAGCGCATGAACGAGGCGGCCAGGCAGCTTGATACCGACTGGGTCATGCTGGCCGAAAGCGGCGACCGCTTCACCGGTTCCGGTCTGCTGCGTGCGGGCTTGGAGTTGCTGGGCGTCGACGGTGTGCGCGCGGTGGCGATGGATGAGCTGCAGAGCCAGGCCGATGGTTCGCTGCGTGAGGTGTTGCGCCCGGGCGTCAACCTGGACTTGCTGCAGAGCGTACCGGGCAGCATGGCCCGCCATTGGCTGGTGCGTCGCGACTTGTGGCTCGACGCTGGCGGTTTCGATGCAAGATACCCGCTGGCACTGGAGTTCGATCTGTTGCTGCGTTTGATCGGGCAGGCCGGTACGGCCGGCTTCGCCCATCTGGCAGAGCCCTTGCTCATCTGCAAGGCACCGGGTACTGACAGCCACGATCAGGAACGTGCCGTTTTGGCTCAGCATATTGCCCAGCGTGGCTATGGCGCTTCAGTCGGTTCGGCACACCCTGGCACTTTGCAGATCGATTATCGTCACCCGCAACGCCCGGTGGTCTCGATCATCCTGCATTGCCAGGACAACTTCGATGAAATGCAGGCGTGCATGGTCAGCGTGATCCAGCGCACCCGCTACCAGAACCACGAGATCCTCATTGCTGACAACGCCAGCCGCTCGCCCGAGCTGCGCGACTGGTTGGGCAGCTTGCAGGCGGCTGGCAGCCGGGTACGGGTGATTCGCAGCGAACAGCCGTTGGTTCCCGTTGCCATGCTCAACTACGCCAGCCGCGAGGCCCGTGGCGAGTACCTGGTGCTGCTCGACAGCTCGGCCGAAGTGCTCAACGCCAACTGGCTGGAAGGGTTGCTCAACCAGGCCCAGCGCCCGGAAGTCGGCGTGGTCGGTGGCAAACTGCTGGGCGCCGATGGCAAGGTCGTCGAGGCGGGCCTGGTGTTGACGGCGCAGGCCGGTGTACGCCCGGCGTTTGCCGGTGAGGCCAAGGAGGCGCCGGGTTACATGCAGCGCCTGCAGGTAGAGCACGGTGTTTCAGCGGTGTCAGGGTGCATCATGCTGCGTGCCGAGCTGCTGCGCGCTGCGGGTGGCCTCGATGAACAGGCGCCGAGCGTGCGTGCGGCGGAGGTCGACTTGTGCCTGCAGGCGGCTGCGGCCGGGCTGTTGGTGGTGTTCACGCCGCAGGCACAAGCCGTGCGTCATGCGCAGGCCAGTGATGATGCAATGGCCTGTGCGGCAATGCGTGCGCGCTGGGCGCCTGTGCTGGCCCAGGATCCTTGCTACAACGCCAGCCATAGCCGCGACGGCAAGCTGTTCAGCATCGACGCTCAGGGCAGGGTCGAGTGGCAGGCATTGATCGGCTGACACCAACCCGCCTGCTGCGCCAAGCCATGACCGCCGCCTGGTGGTCATGGCTTTTTTATGGGTGGCGCTGTGCGCTTTGCCGAATCGACAAAAAGAGCGTGACTTGAGAGTCAGAACGCGCATCTTCACTGTATATTGTCGAAACCGGGAACCGCCGCGTCGCACCCGGGCAAGCCGTCAGGGATCGGAAGCCACCGTATCGCCTGGCGTTTTGCCGTTTGGACCATGGCGGGTATTGCGCTGTTACTGAATTGGGAAGCCATATGATTGGCATTAAAAGCATCGCCAGTTACGTGCCGACTGAAGGCGTGGACAACTACGCCCAGGGCGCGAAATTCGGCAAGGACCAGGATTTCATCTTTGGCAAGATCGGCTCGACCTTCTTGCCGCGCAAGGAAGCCGCCCAGGAAACCTCCGACCTGTGCGTAGAGGCCGCAAAAAACCTGTTCGCTGCCAATCCATCGTTGGACCCGGCAACCATCGATGCGGTCATTGTCGTCACCCAGAACGGTGACGCAGAAGGGCTACCGCACACTGCTGCGATCGTCCAGCACAAGCTCGGCCTGCCAACGGCGATCGCTGCTTTCGATATCTCGCTGGGCTGTTCCGGCTATGTCTACGGCCTGTACGCAATGAAGGGCTTCATGGAAGCCGCCGGCCTGAAGAACGGCCTGCTGATTACCGCCGACCCTTATTCGAAGATCGTCGACCCAGAAGATCGCAACACCACCATGCTGTTTGGCGATGCCGCCACTGCCACCTGGATGGGTGAAAATGCCACCTGGCAGCTGGGCAAGTCGCTGTTCGGCAGCGACGGTGCCGGCGCCGAGCACCTGCGCACCACCGACGGCAAGTTCTTCATGAATGGCCGTCAGGTGTACAACTTCGCGCTGGTCAAGGTGCCTGCACACCTGCAGCAACTGCTCGAGGCCAGCGACCTGAAATCCGATGACATCGACCTGTATTGCCTGCATCAGGGCAGTGCCGCGATCGTCGATGCCGTGTCGGCGCGGTTCGATGAAGGCGAGCACAAGCAGAAGTTCGTCAAGGACATGGTCGAGACCGGCAATACCGTGTCGTCGAGCATTCCCCTGCTGCTGGAAAAGCACGTGCTGGGCTCGCAGCATAAGCGCGTGGCCCTCAGTGGCTTCGGTGTGGGCCTGTCCTGGGGGTCGGCGATCATCGAGCGGTGTGACTGACCGTTCATCGCCGTGACCGACGCCGCCACTTCAAGGCGGCGTTTTCTTTTCTACGCTGCGGGCGTGTGGCGCCTGTAATCTGGCGTCAACTCCTTGATTTCATTGGGCTGGCAGGATGCCAGTAAATTTTTTCCAAAATCCCCTAAAGCAACCCGCCCTGACGACGATAACTATTACGAAGGTTCTCTGTGCCACACCCGGCGAATTGCCAAGGCCGGAAGCCGCAGTACCCAATCCAACGAGGAATTCGTCATGGCTTTGACCGTTAACACCAACACCACCTCTCTGGGCGTTCAGAAAAACCTGAACCGTGCTTCCGATGCACTGAGCACCTCGATGACCCGTCTGTCCTCCGGCCTGAAAATCAACAGCGCCAAAGACGACGCCGCCGGCCTGCAGATCGCTACCCGTATGACCTCGCAGATCCGCGGTCAGACCATGGCTATCAAAAACGCCAACGACGGTATCTCCATCGCCCAGACCGCTGAAGGCGCGATGCAAGAGCAGACCAACATCCTGCAGCGTATGCGTGAACTGGCAGTCCAGTCGCGAAACGACACCAACAGCACCGAAGACCGTGAAGCGCTGAACAAAGAGTTCGCGCAGATGTCCGACGAACTGAGCCGTATCGCCAACTCCACTCAGCTCAACGGCAAAAACCTGCTGGACGGTTCCGCTGGCGTCCTGACCTTCCAGGTCGGCTCCAACTCCGGTTCCAACAACCAGATCAGCATCAGCCTGGACAGCGGTTTCGACGCTGCTACCCTGAGCGTTGACTCGGCTACCATCGCCATCACCGGTTCGACCAGTGACGAAGCCGAAGCCAGCATGAACGCTGCTCTGGACGCTATCGACGCCGCTCTGCAGACCATCAACTCCACCCGTGCTGACCTGGGTGCTTCGCAGAACCGTCTGACCAGCACCGTCAACAACCTGCAGAACATCAACGAGAACGCCGAAGCCGCTCGTGGCCGTGTACAGGACACCGACTTCGCTGCTGAAACTGCCCAGCTGACCAAGCAGCAGACCCTGCAGCAAGCTTCGACCTCGGTTCTGGCCCAGGCCAACCAGCTGCCATCCGCTGTACTGAAGCTGCTTCAGTAATCGCTGATGGTGACCGGCGGGGGAGTGCACGTTGAGGCGCTTCCCCGCCTTTTCGTTGCGAGGTGGTAAGTCATGGACATGAGCGTCAAGTTGAACCTGTCCTACCCGACTGCTCGTTCGACCGAACAGGTTGGCGACAAGCCGGTTGCCCGGTCGGCCGATGCGCCCCGCGGCAGTGATACGCTGGAACCCAAGGCAGTCAGTGCTGCCGAAAAAGGAACCGATGCCGAAAAGGTCAAGAGTGCCGTTTCGGAAATCGAGAAGTTCCTCAGTTCGTCACGACGCAACCTGGAATTCTCCACGGACGAAGAATCCGGCAAGATCGTGGTCAAGGTCATCGCCAGTGAAACGGGTGAGTTGATCCGTCAATTACCCTCGGAAGAGGCGCTGCGGATCGCCCACAACCTGAGCGATGTAAACAGTCTTTTGTTCGACGCCAAGGTCTGACCGGCGGCGAATGCTTCAAGGCGAGTCCATGTCAGTCGTGCAGGAGCAGGATTGACGTTGCGAAAAGAGGGATAACTGTATGGCGAGTACCATTGTCTCCAGTATCGGCCAGGGTACCGGGCTGAATATCACCGAGATGGTCGAGGCGCTGGTCAGCGCCGACACTGCGGCGAAGAAGGCGCAGATCACCCGGCAGACCAGCAACAACACTGCGATGATCTCGGGTGTTGGCTCGCTGCGCAGTGCCCTCACGGCGTACCAGGACGCCATGAAGAAGCTCAACGATTCGAATGCGCCGGCATTCAATGCCTACGCGGCAAAATCGGCGAACGAAGCCGTGGTCAAGGTCACTTCGAGCAATACCGCAGTGGCCGGCAATTACGACATCGTGGTCAACAAGCTGGCTACCGGCTCCAAGGTTGCCAGCCAGCAGTTTGCCGGTGGTTCTACCTCGGCAATCAGCCAGGGCGAGCTGTCCGTCACGCAAGGCGGTAATACCTGGAAGCTGGATATCGCCAGCGGCGCCACCCTGGAAAGCGTGCGCGACCAGATCAACAAAGAACTCGGCGTCCAGGGTATCTCGGCCAACATCGTCAATGGTGAGGGTGGCGCGCGCCTGGTGCTCAGTTCTACTACCACTGGTGCCGGTTCCGACCTGTCGCTCAGTGGTATTCCCGAGCTGGAAATCGACGGTACCACGCAGATGTCCGGTACGGGTGCGGGTTACATCACCGCCCTGGCCCAGGATGCGGAGCTGACCATCGATGGCCTGAAGGTCACCAGTGCGAAAAACACCATCGATAATGCCATCAGTGGCATGAAGCTGGAGCTCACGGGCGTCAGCACCCAGTCTGGGGGTGTCGGCAACCCTACCCAGGTAACCGTGGCGGCGGACAACGAGGGGCTGCAGAAATCGATCCAGGCGTTCGTCGATGCCTACAACACCCTGCAGAAGACCATCACCTCGCTGACCAGTACCAGCCGCGATGCGGACGACAACCTGGTGCTCGGCCCGCTGACCAACGACCCGACCACCCGTTCGTTGCTCAACGATGTGCGCAAGGTGCTCAGCGAAGTCGGCGCCGGTGATCAGCTGACCAGCTTGAGTCAGCTCGGCATCAACACCACCAAGGACGGTACTCTGGAGTTCAACTCCACCAAGTTCACCACCGCCATGAACGACAAGAAGCTGGGCGCCGAGGTGCAGGAGCTGTTCACCGGCACCAACGGTATCTTCGAGCGGATGAACAAGGTAATCGACCCGTACAATGCCACCGACGGCAGCCTGGCCACGCGTAAAGCCAGCCTCGACAAGGTAGCCAAGAACCTTGCCGACCAGCAGACAGCGCTGGACCGTCGTACGGAGTCGCTGACCGAGTCGTTGACCAAGAAGTATGTCGCGATGGATACCAATGTGGCCAAGCTCAACGCCCAGGCCAACCAAATCAAGGCTGTCTTCGATGCCTTGAACGCCCAGGCCAAGAATTCCTGATCGGCGCTGAGTGACAAAAGCCCGGCTGCGTCCATGCGACGCGCCGGGCTTTTTGTTTTGGCCCTAAAGTTTTTTGACGTACCGGCGATACACAGGGTACAAGCAACCTTTTTCGCTGCAACGAGGTAGATCCATGAACCCGATGTTGGCCCTTCGGCAATACCAGAAAGTCAACGGCGCTGCGCAGACCTCCGAGGCCAGCCCGCACCGTTTGGTACAGATGCTCATGCAGGGCGGTCTTGACCGCATGGCGCAGGCCAAGGGCGCCATTGCGCGCAATGACATCGCCCAGAAGGGTATCCTCATCGGCAAGGCCATCGACATCATCGGCGGCCTGCGCGAAGGCCTGGACCTGGAAAACCACGCCGACAGCCTGGCCGAACTGGACAGCCTGTACACCTACATGAGCCGCCGTCTGATCGAAGCCAACGTGAAAAGCGACCCGGCGATCATCGACGAAGTCGCGCGCCTGTTGATTACCGTCAAGGAAGGTTGGGATGCGATCGGCGACCAGTCGCCGGCCCCCTGAACAAGGAGGATGCCATGAGCGATGTGATCACCCGTATCGAACAGACCCGCGAATTGCTGCTGGGCGCCCTGGCGAACCGAGACTGGGATGCGGTGGGTGAACTGGACCTGGAATGCCGCCTGCGTATCAACGATGTGCTTACCGAGGCGCAAGGGCAGGAGGCGGATGTGCGCGACAGCCTGGAGCAGTTGCTGGACGTCTACCGGCAGTTAATCGAGGTTGCAAGTGGCGAACGTCAATCAATAGTCGACGAGATGACCCAAATCCGTCAGGCGAAAAACGCGGCTAAGGTATACCATCTGTTCAGTTGACCACAGATGTCCTAAAAGTCGTGCGCCATTAATTTGACTGTATGTGTTTTTTTGACTTTACTAGTGGCTGTTTTCGAATTTCAGACGTCCGACCACTGACCATTCAGTCAGAATGATGTCGAGCACGCCTTCGGGCGCCGATATGACTAGGGAAGTTGCTATTGCATGTGGCGTGAAACCAAGATTCTCCTGATCGATGACGACAGCGCCCGCCGCCGCGATCTGGCGGTGGTCCTGAACTTCCTCGGCGAAGAAAACCTGCCCTGCTCGAGCCAGGATTGGCAGCAGGCGGTGGAGCCGTTGTCTTCGAGCCGTGAAGTGCTCTGCGTGCTGATCGGAACCGTAAATGCTCCAGGCAATGTGCTGGGGTTGCTTAAGACAGTGGCTGGGTGGGATGAGTTCCTTCCGGTGTTGCTGATTGGTGAAATTTCTTCTTCGGATTACCCGGAGGAGCTTCGCCGTCGCGTGCTGTCCAACCTCGAAATGCCGCCGAGCTACAGTCAGCTGCTCGATTCCCTGCACCGTGCCCAGGTCTATCGCGAGATGTACGACCAGGCCCGTGAGCGCGGGCGCCAGCGCGAGCCCAACCTGTTCCGCAGCCTGGTCGGTACCAGCCGTGCCATCCAGCATGTGCGGCAGATGATGCAGCAGGTGGCCGATACCGACGCCAGCGTGCTGATCCTGGGTGAATCTGGCACCGGCAAGGAGGTGGTGGCGCGCAACCTGCACTACCACTCCAAGCGCCGAGATGCGCCGTTCGTGCCGGTCAATTGCGGGGCGATACCGGCGGAGCTGCTGGAAAGCGAACTGTTCGGCCATGAGAAGGGGGCTTTCACCGGCGCCATCACCAGCCGCGCAGGGCGCTTCGAGCTGGCCAATGGCGGCACCCTGTTCCTCGACGAAATCGGCGACATGCCGCTGCCGATGCAGGTCAAGCTGCTGCGCGTGCTGCAGGAGCGTACCTTCGAGCGGGTCGGCAGCAACAAGACCCAGAGCATCGATGTGCGCATCATCGCCGCGACCCACAAGAACCTCGAGACCATGATCGAGGATGGTACCTTCCGCGAAGACCTGTATTACCGGCTGAACGTGTTCCCGATCGAGATGGCGCCGCTGCGTGAGCGCGTGGAAGACATCCCGCTGCTGATGAACGAGCTGATTTCGCGCATGGAGCACGAGAAGCGCGGTTCGATCCGTTTCAACTCCGCAGCAATCATGTCGCTGTGCCGACATGGCTGGCCGGGCAACGTGCGCGAGCTGGCCAACCTGGTCGAGCGCATGGCCATCATGCACCCGTATGGGGTGATTGGTGTGTCGGAGCTGCCGAAGAAATTCCGCTATATCGACGACGAAGACGAGCAGCTGGTCGATAGCCTGCGCAGCGACCTGGAAGAGCGGGTGGCGATCAATGGCCACGCGCCGAGTTTTTCCAGTCACGCCATGCTGCCGCCTGAGGGCCTGGACCTGAAAGACTATCTCGGTAGCCTTGAGCAGGGCCTGATCCAGCAGGCACTGGACGATGCCAACGGTATCGTGGCGCGTGCGGCTGAACGTTTGCGTATTCGCCGCACCACCTTGGTCGAGAAAATGCGCAAGTACGGCATGAGCCGCCAGGGTGGCGAGGAGCAGGCGGAGGATTGAGGTGGGATTCTGGGGGCTAGTCGCGAGTGCTCTCGCGCCCTTGAGATCGAGCGCCGCGCGGGCGGCGCTCGATCTCAAGGGCCCTAAAAATCCCAAGGCAAGCGCTTCGCGAAGCGCCGCGCGGGCGGCGCTCGATCTGCGCATCGCTGCAACCCTCAAGACAAGCGCCCAATCCCCCGAAATCTAAAAACCCCATCCCCGGCACGGCTATTGCTACACCGCTGGCACCACACCGTTTTTATGACGGTCAGCCACGCGAGAGAGCACGATGCCCCAGGCCGCCCACTTTTCCCGAGTCCCTGATCCGCAGGGGCGTACCCCGGTCGAACAGGAGAGTCGACAGGGGCTGGAACAGGCATTTGCCCTGTTCAACCAGGTATCCACCCAGCTCAACCAGTCTTACAGCATGCTCGAAGCCCGCGTCAGCGAGCTGAAAGGTGAGCTGGCGGTGGTCGGCGCCCAGCGCATGGCCGAGCTGAACGAGAAGGAGCGCCTGGCCAATCGCCTGCAGAACCTGCTCGACCTGCTGCCCGGTGGTGTGATCGTGATCGATGGTCAGGGCCTGGTGCGCGAAGCCAACCCGGCGGCCTGCGAGCTGCTCGGTGAGCCCTTGCTGGGCCAGCTGTGGCGCCAGGTGATCGCCCGCAGCTTTGCGCCGCGCAAGGATGACGGGCATGAGGTATCGCTGCGCGACGGCCGGCGCCTGTCCATCGCCACCCGTTCGCTGGATGCCGAACCCGGCCAGCTGGTGCTGCTCAATGACCTGACTGAAACCCGTCGCCTGCAGGACCAGTTGGCACGCCATGAGCGCCTGTCGTCGTTGGGGCGCATGGTCGCCTCGCTGGCCCACCAAATCCGTACGCCGCTGTCGGCGGCCATGCTCTATGCCAGCCACCTGGCCGATACCGAGCGCGAGCTTGCGCCAGAAACCCGCCAGCGGTTCGCGGGCAGCCTCAAGGAGCGCCTGCACGAACTGGAGCATCAGGTGCGCGACATGCTGGTATTCGCCCGCGGCGAGCTGCCGCTGGGTGACCGCTTGACCCCAAAGAGCCTGTTCCAGGCGTTGCAGCAGGCTGCCCAGCCCCATGTGCAGGGCCACGCCGTGCGCTGGCAGTGCGACAGCCGCCTGGGTGAGCTGCTGTGCAACCGCGACACCCTGGTCGGTGCCTTGCTCAACCTGGTCGAGAATGCCCTGCAGGCCAGCGATGGCCCGGCCCGGCTCAAGGTGCACCTGTTCCGCCGCGAGCACACCCTGCACTTGTGCGTCAGCGACGCAGGCAGTGGTATCGATGCCGATCTGCTGGGGCGGCTGGGTGAACCCTTTCTGACCACCAAGGCCACCGGCACCGGGCTGGGCCTGGCCGTGGTCAAAGCCGTGGTGCGTGCGCACCAGGGCACCCTGCGGCTGCGTTCGAAGGTGGGGCGTGGCACCTGTGTGACGGTTGAGTTGCCGTTGATTGGCGGCCAGACGGAGGCGCTGTAATGGTTATCAAGGTGCTGCTGGTCGAGGATGACCGCGTATTGCGCCAGGCGTTGGGCGACACCCTGGAAATCGGCGGTTTTGCCTACCATGCCGTGGGCAGTGCCGAGGAGGCGTTGCAGGCTGTAGACGACGACGCGTACAGCCTGGTGGTCAGTGACGTGAACATGCCGGGCATGGACGGGCACGCGTTGCTGGCCCGGCTGCGCCGCCATCATCCGCACTTGCCGGTGCTGCTGATGACCGCCCACGCTGCCGTGGAGCGCGCTGTGGAGGCCATGCGCCAGGGCGCTGCCGATTATTTGGTCAAGCCTTTCGAGCCCAAGGCCCTTTTGAGCCTGGTCGAGCGGCACGCCGCCGGGCGCCTGGGCGCATCCGACGACGAGGGGCCGGTGGCCTGCGAAACGGCCAGCCGACAGTTGCTGGAGCTGGCCGCACGGGTCGCACGCAGCGATTCGACCGTGCTTATCTCGGGTGAATCGGGCACGGGCAAGGAAGTCCTGGCGCGCTTCATTCACCAGCAATCGCCACGCGCCACGCAGCCGTTCGTTGCCATCAACTGTGCGGCGATCCCTGACAACATGCTCGAGGCGACCTTGTTCGGCCACGAGAAGGGCGCCTTTACCGGTGCCATTGCGGCGCAGGCCGGCAAATTCGAGCAGGCCGAAGGCGGTACCTTGCTGCTCGACGAGATTTCCGAAATGCCCCTCGGCCTGCAGGCCAAGCTGCTGCGAGTGCTGCAGGAGCGGGAGGTTGAGCGGGTAGGTGGGCGCAAGCCGATTGCCCTGGATATCCGCGTGCTGGCCACCACCAACCGCGACATGGCTGGCGAGGTGGCGGCCGGGCGCTTCCGCGAAGACCTGTACTACCGCCTTTCGGTCTTCCCCCTGGCCTGGCAGCCGCTGCGTGAGCGCAGTGGCGATATTCTGCCGCTGGCCGAGCGCTTGCTGGCGCGGCATGTGGCGAAGATGAAGCACGCACCTGTGCGCCTCTCGGCTGCGGCGCAGGCCTGCCTGCAGGCCTATGCCTGGCCGGGCAACGTGCGCGAACTGGATAACGCCTTGCAGCGTGCGTTGATCCTGCAGCAGGGCGGGGTGGTCGAGGCGGCAGATTTTTGTCTGGCCGGCGCCATTCCGTTGTCGGCGGTTGCGCCCGTCGCGGCCACGCCTGCGGTGGTCGAGGATGCAGGTGATTCCGCTGGCCTGGGTGATGACATGCGCCGCCATGAATTCCAGATGATCATCGACACCCTGCGTGCCGAGCGCGGCCGCCGTAAGGAGGCTGCCGAGCGCCTGGGTATCAGCCCCCGAACCCTGCGCTACAAGCTGGCGCAAATGCGCGATGCGGGGCTTGATGTGGAAGCCAGCCTGTACGGCTGATGCATTGAATTAACCGATCGCGGGGCGGGCTGGCACTCTTGTTGCTAGCTCAGGGCTATCCGCCGCATGAGTGTCAAAAAAATGCGGCCGCCGGAGAGAGAAGGTCATGAGCCAAGGTGTTGAATTCAATCGTCTGATGCTGGACATGCGGGCCATGCAGGCCGATGCCATGTCGTTGCCCAAAGCCACTGCTGCGCCTGAACTGGCGCCTGGCCAGAGCAGCTTTGCCGACATGCTTGGCCAGGCCATCGGCAAGGTCCATGAAACACAGCAGGCGTCGACCCAGCTCGCCAATGCCTTCGAAATCGGCAAGAGCGGTGTCGACCTCACCGACGTGATGATTGCTTCGCAGAAAGCCAGCGTTTCGATGCAGGCGCTGACCCAGGTACGCAACAAGCTGGTCCAGGCGTACCAAGACATCATGCAGATGCCGGTTTGAGGACGGATGTAAACCATGGCTGAAGCAGTCGTCGATAACGCACCCGCCAAGAGTGGCCCGCCAGCGTCCAAGCCGCCGCTGTTCGGCATGTCGTTCCTGGAAAACATCTCGCAGATGCCCATGCTGCGTCAGGTCGGCCTGCTGGTCGGGTTGGCTGCGAGCGTGGCGATCGGCTTCGCCGTGGTGCTGTGGTCGCAGCAGCCTGACTACCGGCCGCTGTACGGCAGCCTGGCCGGCATGGACACCAAGCAGGTCATGGATACCCTGGCCGCTGCAGACATCCCCTACAACGTCGAGCCCAATTCCGGTGCCCTGCTGGTCAAGGCCGACGACCTCTCCCGTGCGCGCCTCAAGCTGGCAGCCGCGGGCGTGGCGCCAGGCGACGGCAATGTCGGTTTCGAGCTGCTCGACAAGGAACAGGGCCTGGGTACTAGCCAGTTCATGGAGGCTACCCGTTACCGCCGCAGCCTTGAAGGCGAGCTGGCGCGCACCGTTTCCAGCCTGAACAACGTCAAGGCGGCCCGCGTGCACCTGGCGATCCCGAAAAGCTCGGTGTTCGTGCGTGACGAGCGCAAGCCAAGCGCCTCGGTACTGGTCGAGCTGTATCCGGGCCGCGCCCTGGAAGCCGGCCAGGTAATGGCGATCGTCAACCTGGTCGCCACCAGTGTGCCGGAGCTGGACAAGTCGCAAGTCACCGTGGTCGACCAGAAGGGCAACCTGCTCTCCGAGCAGCTGCAGGACACTGCGCTGACCATGGCCGGCAAGCAGTTCGACTACAGCCGCCGCATGGAGGGCATGCTGACCCAGCGTGTGCACAACATCCTGCAGCCGGTGCTGGGCAACGACCGCTACAAGGCCGAAGTGTCCGCCGACCTGGACTTCAGTGCGGTGGAATCCACCTCCGAGCAGTTCAACCCTGACCAGCCGGCGCTGCGCAGCGAGCAGGCCGTCAACGAACAGCGTGCCAGCAGCTCCGGCCCGCAAGGCGTGCCCGGTGCCCTGAGCAACCAACCGCCGGCAGGTGCAGCAGCGCCGGAAAATGCCACCGCCGCAGCCCCTGCCGCCGGTGCCGTCCAGCCAGGCCAGCCGCTGGTGGATGCCAACGGCCAACAGATCATGGACCCGGCCACCGGCCAGCCGATGCTTGCGCCATACCCGGCCGACAAGCGCGTGCAGACCACCAAGAACTTCGAACTGGACCGCTCCATCAGCCATACCCGCCAGCAGCAGGGCCGCCTGACCCGCCTGTCGGTCGCGGTGGTGGTCGATGACCAGGTCAAGCTTGACGCCAGCGGTGAAGCTACCCGCGCGCCATGGGGCGCCGAAGACCTGGCACGCTTTACCCGCCTGGTGCAGGACGCCGTGGGCTTCGATGCCAGCCGTGGCGACAGTGTCACGGTGATCAACGTGCCGTTCGCCGCCGACCGTGGCGAAGAGATCGCCGACATCGCCTTCTACCAGCAGCCGTGGTTCTGGGACATCGTCAAGCAAGTGTTGGGCGTGGTGTTCATCCTGGTACTGGTGTTCGGCGTGCTGCGCCCGGTACTCAACAACATCACTGGCGGCGGCAAGCAAGCTGCTGCGACGGACAGCGACATGGAACTGGGCGGCATGATCGGTCTGGATGGCGAACTGGCCAACGACCGCGTCAGCCTGGGTGGCCCTACAAGCATTCTGTTGCCAAGCCCCAGCGAGGGTTACGAGGCACAGCTCAACGCAATCAAAGGCCTGGTGGCCGAAGACCCAGGCCGCGTGGCCCAGGTCGTGAAAGAGTGGATCAACGCCGATGAGTGACAACCGAGCCGTTACCGCCAAGCTGAGCCGCACCGACAAGGCGGCGATTCTCCTGCTCTCGCTAGGTGAGACCGATGCTGCCCAGGTGTTGCGCCACATGGGCCCGAAAGAAGTGCAGCGGGTTGGCGTGGCCATGGCGCAGATGGGCAACGTGCACCGTGAACAGGTGCAGCAGGTAATGAGCGAGTTCGTCGAGATCGTCGGCGACCAGACCAGCCTGGGCGTGGGCTCCGACGGTTACATCCGCAAGATGCTCAACCAGGCCCTTGGCGAGGACAAGGCCAACGGCCTGATCGACCGCATCCTGCTCGGTGGCAACACCAGCGGCCTTGACAGCCTCAAGTGGATGGAGCCGCGTGCCGTGGCCGATGTCATCCGCTACGAGCACCCGCAGATCCAGGCCATCGTGGTGGCGTACCTCGACCCCGACCAGGCCGGTGAAGTGCTGAGCAACTTCGACCACAAGGTGCGCCTGGACATCATCCTGCGTGTGTCGTCGCTCAATACCGTGCAGCCGGCGGCGCTGAAGGAGCTGAACCAGATCCTCGAGAAGCAGTTCTCGGGCAACTCCAATGCTGCCCGTACCACGTTGGGTGGCATCAAGCGTGCCGCCGACATCATGAACTTCCTCGACAGCTCTGTGGAAGGTGCACTGATGGACTCGATCCGCGAAATCGACAACGATTTGTCCGAGCAGATCGAAGACCTGATGTTCGTCTTCAACAACCTGGCCGATGTCGACGACCGCGGCATCCAGGCGTTGCTGCGCGAAGTGTCTTCCGATGTGTTGGTGGTGTCGCTCAAGGGCGCCGACGAGCGGGTCAAGGACAAGATCTTCAAGAACATGTCCAAGCGTGCGTCCGAGCTGCTGCGCGACGACCTCGAAGCCAAGGGCCCGGTGCGCGTCAGCGACGTGGAAACGGCGCAGAAGGAAATCCTCACCATCGCCCGACGCATGGCCGAGGCCGGCGAGATCGTGCTCGGTGGCAAGGGCGCCGAGGAAATGATCTGATGCATCGGGCAATGCGCCCTCCTGTGGGAGCGGGCTTGCCCCGCGAAGTAGGCGCCGCGGTGAATGGCACCGGCTTTGCCGGTGTTCGCGGGTCAAGCCCGCTCCTACAAACACTGCATCGGCAGTTGTTGAGTACCTGAGAACATGCCCACCAAAGAATCCCACCCCAGCGACCTGATCCGTGCCCGCGACCTCGAAGGCGTCGACATCTGGGCGCTGCCCAGCTTCGACCCCGAGCCCGAGCCGGTACCCGAGCCTGAGCCGGAAATCATCGAAGAAGAAGTCGAGGAAGTGCCGCTGGAGGAAGTCCAGCCGCTGACCCTCGAAGAACTCGAAGCGATTCGCCAGGAGGCCTACAACGAAGGCTTCGCCACGGGCGAGCGCGAAGGTTTTCACAGCACCCAGCTCAAAGTTCGCCAGGAGGCCGAAGAGGCCCTTGCTGCCAAGCTCGCCGGCCTCGAACAGCTGATGGGGCACCTGCTCGAACCCATCGCCGAGCAGGACACGCACATTGAAAAGACCCTCGTGCACCTGGTCGCGCACATGGCCCGCCAGGTCATCGGCCGCGAATTGCGCAGCGATTCCAGCCAGATCACCCACGTGCTGCGGGAAGCCCTGAAGCTGCTGCCGATGGGCGCGGACAACATCCGCATCCACCTCAACCCGCAGGACTTCGAGCTGGCGAAGGCCTTGCGCGAGCGCCATGAGGAAAGCTGGAAGCTGCTCGAGGATGACGCCCTGCTGCCGGGTGGTTGCCGTATCGAGACGGCGCACAGCCGCATCGACGCCACCATGGAAACGCGCATCGAAAAGGCCGTGGCACAATTGTTCGACCAGTTGCACGACCAGGCCCTGCACCCGGCAGCGCCGGATGTCTCGATCGATCTGGGCGCCAACGATGCGCCTTGACCGTACCAGCTTCGGCAAACGCCTGGGCGGCTACGCCGAGGCGATCAAGTTGCCGGTGCAGCCGGTGGTCGAAGGCCGCCTGCTGCGCATGGTCGGCCTTACCTTGGAGGCCGAGGGCCTGCGCGCCGCCGTGGGCGCGCGCTGCCTGGTGATCAACGACGACACGTACCACCCGGTGCAGGTCGAGGCCGAAGTGATGGGTTTCGCTGGCAGCAAGATTTTCCTCATGCCGGTCGGCAGCATTGCCGGCATCGCCCCCGGCGCTCGGGTGGTGCCGCTGGATGACAGCGGTCGCCTGCCAATGGGTATGAGCATGCTCGGCCGGGTGCTGGACGGCGCCGGTCGCGCCCTGGACGGCAAGGGCGGGATGAAGGCCGAGGATTGGGTGCCGATGGACGGCCCGATCATCAACCCGCTCAACCGTGACCCGATCAGCCAGCCGCTGGACGTGGGCATCCGCAGTATCAACGGCCTGCTGACGGTCGGCCGGGGCCAGCGCCTAGGCCTGTTCGCCGGTACCGGTGTGGGCAAGTCGGTGCTGCTGGGCATGATGACCCGCTTTACCGAAGCCGAAATCATCGTGGTCGGCCTGATCGGTGAGCGGGGCCGTGAGGTGAAGGAGTTCATCGAGCACATCTTGGGTGAAGAAGGCCTCAAGCGCTCCGTGGTGGTCGCATCGCCGGCTGACGATGCGCCGCTGATGCGTTTGCGTGCCGCCATGTACTGCACGCGTATCGCCGAATACTTTCGCGACAAGGGCAAGAATGTCTTGCTGCTGATGGACTCGCTGACCCGGTTTGCCCAGGCCCAGCGTGAAATCGCCCTGGCCATCGGTGAGCCGCCGGCCACCCGTGGCTACCCACCGTCGGTGTTCGCCAAGCTGCCCAAGCTGGTGGAGCGTGCCGGTAACGGCGAGCCGGGCGGTGGTTCGATCACCGCGTTCTATACCGTGCTGTCCGAAGGCGACGATCAGCAGGACCCGATTGCCGACGCCGCGCGGGGTGTGCTCGATGGCCACTTCGTGCTGTCTCGCCGGTTGGCTGAGGAAGGCCACTATCCGGCGATCGACATCGAAGCGTCGATCAGCCGGGTCATGCCCCAGGTCGTCGATGCCGACCATTTGCGCCAGGCTCAGAAGTTCAAGCAGTTGTGGTCGCGGTTGTCGCAAAGCCGCGACCTGATCAGTGTGGGGGCGTATGTGGCCGGCGGCGATCCGGAAACCGACCTGGCCATTGCCCTGCAGCCAAAACTGGTGGACTTCCTGCGCCAGGCGCTCGATGAGAACGTCGGCATGGGCCAGAGCCGTCAGCAGCTTGGGGCGATCTTCATGCCCCCGGCGAACGGCGGCTAAGCCATGAGCGTGCAAAGCCGTGCCGCGCGCCTGGTGCCGGTGGTGAACATGGCCGAGGAAGCCGAGCGCAAGGCGGCGCAGCGCGTGGGGCATTTTCAGCAGTTGGTGGTGCAGGCGCAGGCCAAGCTTGCGGAGCTGGAGTCGTTTCGCGAGGGCTACCAGGCGCAGTGGATCAGCCGCGGTGGCCAGGGCGTCAACGGTAGCTGGCTGCTTAACTACCAGCGTTTTCTGGCCCAGCTGGAAACGGCCATGACCCAACAGCGCCAGAGCCTGACCTGGCACCAGAACAACCTCAAGAACGCCCGTGGTACCTGGCAGCAGGCCTACGCCCGGGTGGAAGGGCTGCGCAAGCTGGTGCAGCGTTACCTGGACGAGGCGCGGCGCGCGGAAGACAAACGCGAGCAGCGCTTGCTGGATGAGTTGTCGCAGCGGTTGCCCAGGCAGGGCCACATCTAGCTGCAAGCTTGCAGCTGGCCCTGCCGCCTGCTAAACCTTGAAGAGTTGCATTCGCCATCATCGAAGGAATCGCTAGCATGGCAGTCGAAACTGATTTTTCGCAGGACGGGAAAAAGCTCACGATCAAGATCAAGGGGCGCTTCGATTTCGGCAAGCATCAGGAGTTTCGCGATGCTTATGAAAGCCAGCCCAGGCGGCCAGACTCGGTGGTCGTCGACCTCAAGGACACCACCTACCTGGATAGCTCGGCGCTGGGCATGTTGCTGCTGTTGCGCGATCACGCGGGCGGCGACAATTCGGACGTGCGCGTGGTGCACGCCAGTTCCGACGTGCGCAAGATCCTCGCCATCTCCAATTTCGAAAAACTGTTCGATATCAGTTGAGCGCCCCGATGTCGGCTGAGCAGCCGCTGACCGTGCTGGTGGCCGAAGATGGCGCCACGGATCGCCTGTTGCTGGCGCAAATCGTCCGGCGCCAGGGCCATCAGGTGTTCACCGCCGAAAATGGCGAACAGGCAGTGGCGCTGTTTGCCGAAAAGCGCCCGCAACTGGTGCTGCTCGATGCCTTGATGCCAGTAATGGACGGTTTTGAAGCGGCGCGGCAGATCAAGGCGCTGGCCGGCGAAGCGCTGGTGCCGATCATCTTCCTGACCTCGCTGAACGAGGAGGAGGCCTTGGTGCGCTGCCTGGAGGCTGGCGGCGACGACTTCATGGCCAAACCGTACAGTGCGGTGATTCTGGCCGCCAAGATTCGCGCCATGGACCGCTTGCGGCGGCTGCAGGCAACCGTGTTGGCACAGCGCGACCTGATCACCCGGCATCACCATCACCTGCTCAACGAGCAGCGTGTGGCCAAGGCGGTGTTCGACAAGGTGGCCCATTCTGGCTGCATCACGGCGCCGAACATTCGTTACCTGCAATCGCCCTATGCCTTGTTCAACGGTGACCTGCTGCTGGCGGCGTTTACCCCGTCGGGCGACATGCATGTGCTGCTCGGCGATTTCACCGGCCATGGGCTGCCGGCGGCCGTCGGCGCCATGCCGCTGGCGGAGGTGTTCTACGGCATGACCGCAAAGGGCTACGGCCTGGCGCACATGCTTCGCGAGATGAACGCCAAGCTCAAGTGCATCCTGCCGGTGGACATGTTCTGCTGCGCGCTGTTGCTCAACCTGAGCGTGCAGCGCGGTACCGTGGAGGTGTGGAACGGTGGCATGCCGGATGGTTACCGGCTGTCGGCCGACGGCGAAGTGATTGCCAGCCTGACCTCACGCCATTTGCCGCTCGGCGTCCTGGCGGCGGAGCGCTTCGATGACAGCACCGAAGTGCTGCCGCTGGCGGCGGGGGAGCGCCTGTTGCTGTTGTCCGACGGTGTCGTGGATACGGCGGATGAACAGGAACGCCTGTTTGGCGTCGAGCGCCTGCGCACGGTGCTGGCGGCCAATCGCGACCCGGTGCAGCTGTTCGACGAGGTGATGCAGGCGCTGGAACGCTTTGGCGGGGCCCCGCGGGATGATATCAGCCTGTGCGACATCCGCATGTTCACCGTCGAGGAGCGCGTGCCGGCGCCGACCCTCTATTCTGACAGTGGGCGCTCCAGTCCGCTGGACTGGTCGCTGGGGTTCGCGTTGCGCGGGCAAAGCCTGAAGCGCTTCAACCCGGTGCCTTACCTCGTGCAGTTGCTGCAGGAAATCCATGGCCTGCGGCCGCTTACCGGCGCCTTGCACAGCGTGCTCAGCGAGCTGTACTCCAATGCCCTGGAACATGGAGTGCTGGGCCTGGATTCGCGGCTCAAGCGTGATGCGCATGGCTTTGCCGACTACTATCAGGAGCGCGCCCGGCGTTTGGACGCCTTGGCCGACGGTTTCGTGCGCATCGACCTGAAAGTGGAACCGCTGGCTACAGGTGGGCGTCTGATCATCGAGGTTCGCGACAGTGGCGCGGGGTTCGATGTGCAGCAGGTGCTGTCGCGTCCCGCCCGCGAGCAAGGCTTGAGCGGTCGCGGCCTGAAACTGGTAGGGCAGCTTGGCAGCAGTGCCGGTTGGCGCGAAGGCGGCCGTTGCGCCTGGGTGCAGTTCGACTGGTAGGCCGCCTGGCCGGCAGTTTGGCGGCTGAGGCATAATCCGGCTTGATCAAGGAGTGAACAAGTGACTGACATGCATATTGACCATAAGGTGCTCAGTGACCTGCAGGAGGTCATGGAAGACGGCTACCTGCAATTGCTGGAAACCTTTCTGGAAGATTCCGAGCGGCGCCTGAGCCAGTTGCACGGTGCCAGGAATGCCGATGAGCTCGGCATGGCCGCGCACAGCTTCAAGGGCAGCAGCAGCAATATGGGTGCTGTGGGCCTGGCGCAGCTGTGCCATCAGCTCGAAGAACGGGTCAAGGAGCGCCCGCTGTATGGCATCGAGGATCTGATCAACCGTATCGACGAGGAATACCTGGAAGTGCAGCGGTTCTACCGGGGTGAGCGCGCGCGGGTTTCTGCAGGCTGACGCGTAGTTGGCGTGACTTTTGCCTGTCTGTGTCCAGACGATATTCCTGTTTCTGGCGCGGAGACCCATCAATGCCTGTCGCACCCAATCCATTACTGCAAGCCAACACCCTGAGCAAGCCGTCGCGTGCGGGTTCCTCGCTGGTGGACAAGCCGCTGCATGCGGCGGGCGGGCAGGGCGGCGGCTTCGACCAGGTCATGGCCGGGCAGGGGCGTGACAAAGGCGTGGGGCGCGATGACAAGGTCGCCCAGGCCAAGCCCAAGGACAAGCCCGACGTTGCCCAAGGCGGCAAGAAGGAGGCTGTCGACAAACCGACGGTTGCCGATGACGGCAAGAAATTGCCAGCAGACGATCAGGCCCACGCCAGCACTGATGCTGCAGCGGGCGAAGAATCCAACTCCCTCGACGCCAACCTGGTGGCGGGGCAGGTCACTGATGCGCAGCCGGGGGCGCAACTGCTGCAGGCTCAGGCCGAGGCGGTGGCCCCAGTGCTGGCGGCTGTCCAGCAGCCCATCAGCGAGGCGTTGCCGGAAGAACCGGCGGCGCAAACCTTCGACCCCGACGCCGACGCCCTGGCCAATATGCCCGCCCTGCGCCTGGCGCTGGAGCAAAGCGCACAGGCCAAAGGCACGACCTCGGCCCATGCCACCGACCCTGCGCAAGCCGACGATGGCCAAGCCGCCGTCAATCCATTGGCGACCCTGATGGACAAGATCGAAGACGAGGCGGGGCAGTCGGAGACTGGTGACAAGGCATTCGGTGCACTGCTGGACGATGGCCTCAAAGATACCAAGAGCGCGGGCAGCGATACCCGTATCGACGACTTCGCCAACCGCTTGGCCAGCCTGACCCAGGCTGCCACGGCCAAAACCGCCAATGCCGTGCCGGTGAGCAGCAACCCGTTGCATCAGCCGTTGCCGATGAACCAGAACGCCTGGGCCGAAGGCCTGGTCAACCGGGTCATGTACTTGTCCAGCCAAAACCTCAAGTCGGCCGACATCCAGCTGGAGCCGGCCGAGCTCGGGCGGCTGGACATTCGTGTCAACCTGGCGGCGGACCAGGCGACCCAGGTGACCTTCATCAGCGGCCACGCCGGTGTGCGTGATGCGCTGGACAGCCAGGTGCATCGCCTGCGCGAACTGTTCGCCCAGCAGGGGCTGGCGCAGCCGGACGTCAACGTCGCCGACCAGTCGCGCGGGCAGCAACAACAGCAGGCGCAGCCGGACGGCTCGCAGTTGTCCGGGGTGGCGGCGCGGCGGGCGCAGGGTGGTGCCGGTGGCGAGCAGGGTGAGCTTGCCGATGCCGCCCGTCCGGTCGAGCAGCAGGTCGTCATCGGCGACAGTGCGGTTGATTTTTACGCTTGAAGGGTGTGGTGGGATTGAGATCGAGCGCCGGCCGTGCGGCGCTTCGCGAAGCGCTTGGCTTGGGATCTTTAGCGCCCTTGAGATCGAGCGCCGCCCGCGCGGCGCTTCGCGGGGCAAGCCCGCTCCCACATTTGTTGCAACGTGCCATTCCAGTCAGGCCATGGTTGTCCGCCTTGGCGCATGGCTGAAGACTGGTGGGGCGCCGGCAGCGCCAACCGAGAAATCACGTCGTGCCACAAGGCTGACAACTATGGCCTATCAGGCCATGGCACGTTGCAACAAATGTGGGAGCGGGCTTGCCCCGCGAAGCGCCGCGCGGGCGGCGCTCGATCTCACCGTCGCCACAACATACATGCCATGCGCCCACAACAGCCAAACCTGGCATAACACTTGCTCAAGCCACGTCATCCTCCTTTGAAACCCAGATGGACGACGGATTATTGGCATGGCGAAGAGCGACGCAGTGAAAGACCCCGCCACTAAAGGCAAACTCAAGCTGATCCTGCTGCTGGTACTGGCCCTGTTGCTGGCGGTCGGCCTGTCGGTGGGCGCTACCTGGTTCTTCATGCACAAGAGCGAACCCGCCACACCAACCGACCCGGCAGCAGCGAACGTCAAGCCAGCGGCGCTGTATGAGGCCCTGTCCCCAGCGTTTGTGGTCAACTTCAACCAGAACGGTCGCCAGCGCTACATGCAGGTGAGCATCACCCTGCAAGGCCGCAACCAGGCTGACATGGACGCCCTGAAGGTGCACATGCCGGTGATTCGCAACAACCTGGTGATGATGTTCTCCGGGCAAGGCTTCGACACCTTGGCCAGCAGCCCCGTGGGCCAGGAAATGCTGCGCCAGAAAGCCACCGCGGTGGTGCAGGAAGTGGCGCAGAAGGAAGTCGGCAAGCCGGTGGTAGACCAGCTGCTGTTCACCAATTTCGTATTGCAGTAGGAGTCCGTTATGGCCGTACAGGACCTGCTGTCCCAGGATGAGATCGATGCCCTGTTGCACGGCGTCGATGATGGGCTGGTACAGACCGAGAGCGCTGCCGAGCCTGGCAGCATCAAAAGCTACGACCTGACCAGCCAGGATCGGATCGTGCGCGGTCGCATGCCGACCCTCGAGATGATCAACGAGCGTTTCGCGCGCTATACCCGCATTAGCATGTTCAACCTGCTGCGCCGCTCGGCGGACGTGGCGGTTGGCGGCGTGCAGGTGATGAAGTTCGGCGAGTACGTGCATTCGCTGTACGTGCCGACCAGCCTCAACCTGGTCAAGATCAAGCCGCTACGCGGCACCTCGCTGTTCATCCTCGATGCCAAGCTGGTGTTCAAACTGGTGGACAACTTCTTCGGCGGTGACGGGCGTCACGCCAAGATCGAAGGCCGCGAATTCACCCCCACCGAGCTGCGGGTGGTGCGCATGGTGCTGGACCAGTGCTTCGTCGACCTCAAGGAAGCCTGGCAGGCGATCATGCCGGTCAACTTCGAGTACATGAACTCCGAGGTCAACCCGGCCATGGCCAACATCGTCGGGCCGAGCGAGGCGGTGGTGGTGTCGACCTTCCATATCGAACTGGACGGCGGCGGCGGCGACCTGCACGTGACCATGCCGTACTCGATGATCGAGCCGGTGCGCGAAATGCTCGATGCCGGTTTCCAGTCCGACCTGGACGACCAGGACGAGCGCTGGGTCAAGGCCCTGCGCGAGGACGTGCTGGACGTCTCTGTGCCGCTGAGCGCCACGGTTGCCCGCCGCCAGCTGAAACTGCGCGATGTGCTGCACATGCAGCCCGGCGACGTGATACCGGTGGAGCTGCCGGAGCACCTGGTGCTGCGCGCCAACGGCGTGCCGTCGTTCAAGGCGCGCCTGGGTTCGCACAAGGGCAACCTGGCGCTGCAGATCATCGACCCGATCGAACGCCGCTGACGGCGTGCCGGTCGCTCACTACGAATTGAATGCCTGTCGAGGACATCATGGCTAACGAAAACGAGATCACCTCCCCAGAAGACCAGGCCCTGGCCGACGAATGGGCCGCGGCGCTGGAAGAAACCGGTGATGCCGGCCAGGCTGACATCGATGCGCTGCTGGGCGGCGACAGCGGCAATGCCGGCGCTGGCCGGCTGCCGATGGAAGAGTTCGCCAGCTCGCCGCGGCCGAAGGAAAACGTCAGCCTCGAAGGCCCGAACCTGGACGTGATCCTGGACATTCCGGTGAACATCTCCATGGAAGTGGGCAGCACTGAGATCAACATCCGCAACCTGCTGCAGCTCAACCAGGGTTCGGTCATCGAGCTCGACCGCCTGGCCGGTGAGCCGCTCGACGTGCTGGTCAACGGCACGCTGATCGCCCATGGCGAAGTGGTGGTGGTCAACGAGAAGTTCGGCATCCGCCTGACCGACGTGATCAGCCCCAGCGAACGTATCAAGAAGCTGCGCTGAGTGAAGCGTACGATGCGGGCCCTCACGGCCCTGGCCACGCTGCTTGCCAGCGAAGCGGTGATTGCCGCCGCCACACCGGCGGTGCCGGTAACGCCACCGCCAGGCGCACCCGGCAGCCTGGGTGGGCAGCTGGCGCAGATGGTGCTCGGCCTGCTGCTGGTGGTGGGCCTGATCTTCTTCCTGGCCTGGCTGCTGCGCCGCATGCAGGGCGCTGCGCCCAAGGGAGGCCAGGTGATCGAGATCGTCGGTAGCCGCGCCCTTGGCCCGCGCGACCGGCTGTTGCTGGTGCAGGTCGGCAAGGAGCAGATCCTCATCGGCCATACCCCTGGCAGCATCGAGGCCTTGCACGTCATGGCCGAACCTGTGGAAGTAGCCGCCAGCGCCCGTCAGGCGACGCCGGAATTCGCCCAGCGGCTGATGGAGCTGATGGGCAAGGATCAGAAGGACAAGAAGTGATGATCGGCGCGCTGCGCATCATGTTCACCCTGGCGCTGCTGTTGGCCGCGCCGTTGGCCCTGGGCGCCGACCCGCTGTCGATCCCGGCCATTACCCTGTCCAATGGGCCGGACGGGCAGCAGGAATATTCGGTCAGCCTGCAGATCCTGATGATCATGACGGCGCTGAGCTTCATTCCAGCGTTCGTCATCCTGATGACCAGCTTCACCCGCATCATCATCGTCTTCTCGATCCTGCGCCAGGCGCTGGGCCTGCAGCAGACGCCGTCGAACCAGGTGTTGACCGGTATGGCGCTGTTCCTGACCCTGTTCATCATGGCACCGGTGTTCGACCGGGTGAACCAGGACGCCGTGCAGCCGTACCTGAAGGAGCAGATGACCGCCCAGCAGGCCATCGACAAGGCCCAGGGGCCGCTGAAGGACTTCATGCTGGCGCAAACCCGCCAGAGCGACCTGGACCTGTTCATGCGCCTGTCCAAGCGCACCGATATCGCCGGGCCCGAGCAGGTGCCGCTGACCATTCTGGTGCCAGCGTTCGTCACCTCGGAGCTCAAAACCGCGTTCCAGATCGGCTTCATGATCTTCATCCCGTTCCTGATCATCGACATGGTGGTCGCCAGCGTGCTGATGGCCATGGGTATGATGATGCTGTCGCCGTTGATCATCTCGCTGCCGTTCAAGATCATGCTGTTCGTCCTGGTCGATGGCTGGGCGCTGATCATGGGCACTTTGGCCGGCAGTTTCGGCGGCGTCTGACGCTGCCAAGGAGAGCCTTGCATGACACCTGAAGTAGCCGTCGACCTGTTCCGCGACGCCCTCTGGCTGACCACGCTGATGGTGGCCGTGCTGGTGGTGCCGAGCCTGTTGGTCGGCCTGGTGGTGGCGATGTTCCAGGCCGCCACACAGATCAACGAACAGACCTTGAGCTTCCTGCCACGCCTGCTGGTGATGCTGGTGACGCTGATCGTTGCCGGGCCGTGGCTGACGCAGAAGTTCATGGAGTACATCACCGGCCTGTACACCAGCATCCCGCAGCTGATCGGTTGAAGCAGCCATGCTGGAGCTGACCGACGCGCAGATCGGCACCTGGGTCGCCACCTTCATGCTGCCGCTGTTCCGGGTGACCGCGGTGCTGATGACCATGCCGATTTTTGGCACCCGCATGCTGCCGGCGCGCATTCGCCTGTACGCGGCGGTGGCTATCACCGTGGTGATCGTGCCGGCCTTGCCGCCATTGCCCGAGTTCGACCCGCTAAGCCTGCGCGGCCTGTTGTTGTGTGGCGAGCAGATAATTGTCGGGGCATTGTTCGGCTTCTCATTGCAGTTACTGTTCCAGGCCTTTGTCATCGCCGGGCAGATCGTCGCGATTCAAATGGGCATGGCCTTCGCCTCGATGGTCGACCCGGCCAACGGTGTCAACGTGGCGGTGGTCAGCCAGTTCATGACCATGCTGATCAGCGTACTGTTCTTGCTCATGAACGGCCACCTGGTGGCGTTCGAGGTACTGACCGAGAGCTTTACCACCTTGCCGGTCGGCAATGCGCTGGTGGTCAACCATTTCTGGGAGATGGCCGGGCGCCTGAGCTGGGTGTTCGGCGCCGGTCTGCTGCTGATCCTGCCGGCGATTGCGGCGCTGCTGGTGGTGAACATTGCCTTCGGCGTGATGACCCGTGCCGCGCCGCAGTTGAACATCTTTTCCATCGGCTTCCCGCTGACCCTGGTGCTGGGCCTGGGCATTTTCTGGGTTGGCCTGGCCGATGTGCTTTCCCACTACCAGGCATTGGCCAGTGAGGCGCTGCAATGGCTGCGTGATCTGGCAAGGGCACGCTGAACATGGCAGAGAGCGAGAGCGGTGCCGACAAGACGGAAGACCCCACCGACAAGCGCAAGCGCGATGCGCGCGAAAAAGGGGAGATTGCCCGCTCCAAGGAGCTGAATACGGTGGCAGTGACGCTGGCCGGTGCGGGTGCGTTATTGGCCTTTGGTGGGCACTTGGCCGAGACGCTGCTGGCGCTGATGCGCCTGAACTTTTCGCTGACCCGGGAGGTGCTGACCGATGAGCGCTCCATGGGCCAGTTCCTGCTCGCCTCGGGCAAGATGGCGATCTGGGCAACACAGCCGATCCTGGTGCTGCTGTTCTTCATTGCGCTGATCTCGCCCATCGCGCTAGGTGGGTTCATCTTCTCGGGCAGCCTGCTGCAGCCAAAATTCAGCCGCATGAACCCATTGTCGGGGATCAAGCGGATGTTCTCGATGAACGCATTGACCGAGCTGCTCAAGGCGCTGGCCAAGTTCTTCATGATTCTGATCGTTGCGCTGGTTGTGCTGAGCAACGACCGCCAGGCATTGCTGGCCATCGCCAACGAGCCGCTGGAGCAGGCGATCATCCACAGTGTGCAGGTGGTGGGCTGGAGTGCGCTGTGGATGGCGGCAGGGCTGCTGATCATTGCGGCGGCGGATGTGCCGTTCCAGCTGTATCAGACCCACAAGAAGCTGAAGATGACCAAGCAGGAGGTCAAGGACGAGTACAAGGACAGCGAGGGCAAGCCCGAGGTCAAGCAACGTATTCGTCAGTTGCAGCGCGAAGTATCGCAGCGGCGCATGATGGCCGCAGTGCCCGAGGCGGATGTGATCATTACCAACCCGACGCACTATGCCGTGGCCCTGCAGTACGACCCCGAGAAGGGTGGGGCGGCGCCGTTGCTGCTGGCCAAGGGTACCGACTTCATTGCCTTGAAGATTCGCGAGATCGGCGTGGAGCACAAGGTGCAGATTCTTGAATCACCGGCCCTGGCGCGGGCGATCTACTACTCCACCGAAGTCGAGCAGGAGATCCCGGCGGGGCTGTACCTGGCGGTGGCGCAGGTGCTGGCTTACGTGTTCCAGATTCGCCAGTACCGTTCTGGCAAGGGCAAGCGACCGGAGCCGTTGAAGGAAGATTTGCCGATTCCGCCGGACCTGCGCCGCGACAGTTGACGGTGTATCAGGGCTTCTCCCTCTCGAAGAGAGGGCGATGCCAGCTAGTCAAATGTCCTGCGTGTCTTCCTGATATTTTTGTCAGTTGCTGGCGCAAAGGTACTATGCAAGGCTCGCACTTCCGATCAATGAGTCTTTCCCATGAACAAGTCTCGGAGTGAAGCAGCATTGTTTTTGGCTGGGGGTGGGCGGCAGTGCTACGCATTCACACCCTACGGTTTTGATCGGCGTGTATTCACAGCGCCTTCAGCGTTGGCATTCAATGGCCAGATGGTAGATGTGCTTACGGAGTTGTATTTGTTGGGCGCAGGTCATAGGGCTTACAGCCCTGTTCTAATGAGATTCCTCAGCGGCGATAAAGCTAGTCCGTTTGGTGCAGGTGGCATCAATGCCTACGCGTATTGCGCATGCGATCCGGTGAACTACACGGATAACACGGGGCGTACCAGGCAGTTACCGCCGCGTGAGCAATGGATGAGTCCAGCCTTCGTGGAAGGAAAACTTCAGAACTCAGGTAGACCCCATGTCCCTTACCGTGAGAGACGCAAGTCGTTCGGAGGCTTTGATAGCCCTCAAGATCAAGCGCTTGTTGGGTACCATGCTACACCCAGCGAATTTGCGCCTAGTATGGTTGCGGGCGGGCGTGATGCCACATTCGCTGCGCTCAGAAACGGGCAAGGAAGTATTGGTGTCGATCCTAAGTATTTTGCTCATGGCACGAAAGAGTTCGGCGAAGCCTTTTACATCGGTGAATGGGGGGTTGCTAAGTTCTACGCAGCCAAGCGGGCCGGACAGAAGCAAGCCAAAACAGTCATTTTGAGTGTGTTTGTAGGCAACCCGGCAAGTATGGTGCCAGGGCGGGACTATCACGCTGGGTTGCTCAAGCATCCTGCAAAACCGCCCCATCCTGAAACGCCGTTTTTCTTGCAGATCGGATTGACCACACGCGTAGCGTTCCGTATCACGCTGAAGGCCGAGGATACGCGTGGCGAAAAGCCTTACCGGCTCCCTTCCGCCGAATGGTGAGATATGCGGCGGCCCGGAACCCTGCAAACTCTATAGATCCACCGTTGAGCAAAGTTGGAAGGCTTCTTGCAGAGCCACGCCCAAGCGCCCCTTGGCGTCAAAGTTTTGCATGAAGAGGAATCGCGGTGGATCGCACTCAGTTAATCAGCAACGCGCGCCATAACCTGGCCGGCCTCGGTCGGGGCAACCTGGGTGTGCCGCTGTTGCTGCTGGTGATGTTGGCAATGATGATGTTGCCGATACCGCCGTTCCTGCTCGACGTGTTCTTCACCTTCAACATCGCGCTGTCGATCGTGGTCCTGCTGGTCTGCGTGTACGCACTGCGCCCGCTCGATTTCGCCGCGTTTCCGACCATCCTGCTGGTGGCAACGTTGCTGCGCCTGGCGCTGAACGTGGCGTCCACGCGGGTGGTCATGCTGCACGGTCAGGAGGGGCATGGCGCTGCAGGTAAGGTGATCCAGGCTTTCGGTGAAGTCGTGATCGGCGGCAACTACGTCGTCGGTGCGGTGGTGTTCGCCATCCTCATGATCATCAACTTCGTGGTAGTGACCAAGGGTGCCGGGCGTATTTCCGAGGTGAGCGCACGCTTCACCCTCGACGCCATGCCCGGCAAGCAGATGGCCATCGACGCCGACCTCAATGCCGGCCTGATCGACCAGGCCCAGGCCAAGTCGCGCCGCGCCGAGGTGGCCCAGGAGGCCGAGTTCTACGGTTCGATGGACGGTGCCAGCAAATTCGTGCGCGGCGACGCCATCGCCGGCTTGCTGATTCTGTTCATCAACCTGATTGGCGGCATGCTCATCGGCATGCTGCAGCACAACATGTCGTTCAGCGACGCGGGCAAGGTCTACGCCCTGCTGACCATCGGTGACGGTTTGGTGGCGCAATTGCCATCACTGCTGCTGTCTACCGCCGCCGCAATCATGGTCACCCGGGCTTCGGGCTCCGAAGACATGGGCAAGCTGATCAACCGGCAGATGTTCGACTCGCCCAAGGCGCTGGCGGTGTCGGCGGGGCTGATGATCGTCATGGGGCTGGTGCCGGGCATGCCGCACGTCGCCTTCCTCAGCCTCGGCCTGCTGGCTGGCGGCGGCGCCTACCTGGTGTGGAAGAAGCAGCAGAAGGTCAAGGCCGACGCGCTGCAGGAAGCGCAGCGCCAGCAGGACCTGCTGCCCTCGCCACAGCGCGCGATGGACACCAAGGAGCTTGGCTGGGACGACGTGACGCCGATCGACATGATCGGCCTGGAAGTCGGCTATCGCCTGATCCCGCTGGTCGACCGCAACCAGGGTGGCCAGTTGCTGGCGCGGATCAAGGGGGTGCGCAAGAAGCTCTCCCAGGACCTGGGCTTCCTCATGCCCACCGTGCACATTCGCGACAACCTCGACCTGCAGCCCAGCGCCTACCGCCTGACGCTGATGGGCGTGATCCTGGCTGAGGCCGAGATCTACCCGGACCGGGAGCTGGCGATCAACCCAGGCCAGGTGTTTGGCACCCTCAACGGTATCGCTGCACGCGACCCGGCGTTCGGCCTGGAAGCGGTGTGGATCGATATCGGCCAGCGTGCCCAGGCGCAGTCGCTGGGCTACACCGTGGTCGATGCCAGCACTGTGGTTGCCACGCACCTCAACCAGATCCTGCAGAAGCACTGCCACGAGCTGATCGGCCACGAAGAGGTTCAGCAATTGCTGCAGGTGCTGTCCAAGGCATCGCCTAAACTTGCTGAAGAGCTGGTGCCGGGTGTCATTTCCTTGTCGGGGCTGCTCAAGGTCCTGCAAGCGTTGCTCGCCGAGCAAGTGCCGGTGCGAGACATCCGCAGCATTGCCGAGGCTATCGCCAACAACGCAGGCAAGAGTCAAGATACCGCCGCGCTGGTGGCGGCAGTGCGCGTCGGATTGTGTCGCGCCATCGTGCAAAGCATTGTCGGCGTTGAGTCGGAGCTGCCTGTGATCACCCTTGAGCCAAGGTTGGAACAGATTTTGCTCAATAGTCTGCAAAGGGCCGGGCAAGGTCAGGAAGACGGTGTTCTTCTTGAACCGAGCATGGCCGAAAAGCTGCAGCGTTCGCTGATCGAAGCGGCCCAGCGCCAGGAGATGCAAGGCCAACCGGCCATCCTCCTGGTCGCAGGCCCGATCCGCGCCATGCTGTCGCGCTTCGGTCGCCTGGCTGTACCGAATTTGCATGTTCTGGCGTATCAGGAAATACCGGATAACAAGCAAGTCACCATCGTTGCCACCGTGGGCCCCAACGGCTGAGGTAGTGGGTTATGCAAGTTAAGCGTTTTTTCGCCGCCGATATGCGTCAGGCCATGAAGCTGGTTCGTGATGAGCTGGGCTCCGACGCCGCCATCATCGGTAACCGCCGCATCGCCGGCGGTGTCGAGCTGACGGCCGCGCTGGACTACAAGCTGTCCGCCCTGGCCCCGCGCGTGCCCAACCCCGAGCTCGAACAAGAGCTGCGCAAGACCCAGACTCGCATCGCCACTGCCCAGGCCGAACTGGACAACCGCAGCGAGGCCAGTGAAGGCGACCGCCAATTGTTTGCCGGGCAATCGCTGACCGCCTCGGAGCCATTGATCGAGCCGCACGTGGAGGCGCCGCCAGCAGCTGCCGCCGCTGCCCCGGCCCCGGTCGACCCGCGCCTGTTCGACGCCATGCGCTCTGAACTGTCGGGCCTGCGCGAACTGCTCGAAGTGCAGCTCGGCTCACTGGCCTGGAACCAGCTGCAAGGCAGCAAGCCGGCACAGGCCAACCTCTGGCGCCGGCTGCAGCGCATCGGCCTGTCTGGGCCGATTGCCCGCGAACTGCTCGAGCTCACCGCCGAGATCGAAGAGCCGCGCCAGGCCTGGCGCATGTTACTGGCGCACCTGGCGCGGATGATCGAAGTGCCCGAGATCGAACCGATCGAAGAGGGTGGTGTGATCGCCATGGTCGGCCCCGCCGGCATGGGCAAGACCACCACCCTGGCCAAGCTGGCGGCGCGTTATGTGCTCAAGTATGGCCCGCAGAACCTGGCCCTGGTGAGCATGGACAGCTTCCGCATCGGCGCGCAGGAACAGCTCAAGACCCTGGGGCGTATCCTCAATGTGCCGGTGACTTATGTCGACCCGGGCCAGTCGCTGGCCCAGGCGCTCGAGCCGCTGCTGCGCAAGCGTGTGGTGCTGATCGATACCGCAGGCCTTCAGGCCAGCGACCCGGCCCTGCGCTTGCAACTGGAAAGCCTGGCTAGCCGAGGCATTGCCTCGAAGAACTACCTCGTGCTGGCCACCACCAGCCAGAAACAGGTGCTGACCGCCGCCTACCACAGCTACAAACGCTGCGGCCTGGCCGGTTGCATCCTGAGTAAACTTGATGAAACGGCAAGCCTCGGCGATGTGCTGAGCCTGGCCATCAGTCATGAACTGCCCGTGGCCTATCTGACCGATGGCCCGCGCATTCCTGACGACCTTCACCTGCCGCGGGCGCACCAGTTGGTGACCCGGGCGGTGAATGTGCAGTTGCAGGACGAGCCCAGCGAAGAGGCCATGGCCGATATGTTCGCTGATCTCTATCACAACCCACGACGAGCGGGTTGATGATGAAGCGTTTGCAAAATACCTACACCAAGGGGGCTGCAGTACTCCCCCACGTGTGGCTTGGGTCCAAGCGAGACAAGGTAAACAACGAACATGGGTAGCATGCATCCCGTACAGGTGATCGCCGTAACCGGTGGTAAAGGTGGCGTCGGCAAGACTAACGTTTCAGTGAACCTGTCCCTGGCGCTGGCCGAACTCGGCCGCCGGGTCATGCTGCTGGACGCTGACCTGGGCCTGGCCAATGTCGACGTGTTGCTGGGCCTGACCCCGAAACGCACCCTGGCCGATGTCATCGAAGGGCGCTGCGAGCTTCGCGATGTGCTGTTGCAGGGGCCGGGCGGTGTGCGCATCGTGCCGGCCGCCTCCGGCACCCAGAGCATGGTGCACCTGGCCCCGGCCCAGCATGCCGGGCTGATCCAGGCATTCAGCGAAGTCGGCGACAACCTCGATGTGCTGGTGATCGACACCGCGGCAGGCATTGGCGATTCGGTGGTCAGCTTCGTCCGCGCGGCGCAGGAAGTGCTGCTGGTGGTGTGTGACGAGCCGACCTCGATCACCGACGCCTACGCGTTGATCAAACTGCTCAACCGCGACTATGGGATGAACCGTTTCCGCGTGCTGGCCAACATGGCGCAGAGCCCGCAGGAAGGGCGCAACCTGTTCGCCAAGTTGACCAAGGTCACCGACCGTTTCCTTGACGTCGCCCTGCAGTATGTCGGCGCCGTGCCGTACGACGAGTGCGTGCGCAAGGCGGTGCAGAAGCAGCGGGCAGTCTATGAGGCCTTCCCTCGCTCCAAGTGCGCGCTGGCCTTCAAGGCCATTGCGCAGAAGGTCGATAGCTGGCCATTGCCGGCCAACCCGCGCGGGCACCTGGAGTTCTTCGTCGAGCGCCTGGTGCAACCCACCAGTGCAGGGCCAGTCCTATGAGTGCGAGCGGTTTCAAGATGTACAGCAAGGCGTCGAAGGACGCCCAGTACGAACTGATCGAACGCTACGCCCCGCTGGTCAAGCGCATTGCCTATCACCTGCTGGCGCGTTTGCCGGCCAACGTGCAGGTCGAAGACCTGATCCAGGCCGGCATGATCGGTTTGCTGGAAGTCGCCAACAAGTATGACGCCAGCAAGGGCGCCAGCTTCGAGACCTACGCCGGTATCCGCATCCGCGGGGCGATGCTCGATGAGGTGCGCAAGGGTGATTGGGCACCGCGTTCGGTGCACCGCAACACCCGCATGGTCAGCGACGCGATGCGCGCCGTGGAAGCCAGAACCGGCCGCGACGCTAAAGATCATGAAGTTGCTGCCGAACTCCAGTTGAGTCTCGATGATTACTACGGGATTTTGAACGATACCTTGGGTAGCCGCCTGTTCAGTTTCGACGACCTTTTGCAGGACGGCGAGCATGAAGGGTTGCACGAGGATGGCGCCAGTGGCCAGGTCGAGCCGTCGCGCGACCTGGAAGACGAGCGCTTCCAGGCTGCCCTGACCGATGCCATCGCCAACCTGCCCGAGCGGGAGCGGCTGGTCCTGGCGCTGTACTACGACGAAGAGCTGAACCTCAAGGAAATCGGTGAGGTGCTGGGCGTCAGCGAGTCGCGTGTCAGCCAGCTGCACAGCCAGTGCGCCGCGCGCCTGCGCAGCCGCCTGGGGGAATGGCGGGCGCGCTGAGCCCGGGGTCGTTGCAGTCGTTTTCACGTTGTACCGAATTGATTGAATGCGCGCTCGGGGCCGAGCGCGTTTGAGACTGCTTGGAGGTCTAATTGAACAAAGACATGAAAATCCTCATCGTTGACGACTTTTCGACGATGCGGCGGATCATCAAGAACCTGCTGCGTGATCTGGGCTTCACCAATACCGACGAAGCCGATGACGGCACCACGGCGCTGCCGATGTTGCAGGCCGGGCATTACGACTTCCTGGTGACCGACTGGAACATGCCTGGCATGTCCGGCATCGACCTGCTGCGCAAGGTGCGCGCGGACGAGCGCCTGAAGGCCATGCCAGTGCTGATGGTGACTGCCGAAGCCAAGCGCGACCAGATCATCGAAGCGGCCCAGGCCGGGGTGAATGGTTACGTGGTCAAGCCGTTCACCGCTCAGGTGCTCAAAGAAAAGATCGAGAAGATCTTCGAACGCGTCAACGGCTGAGTCCGGTCAGGGGGCGCCATGGAATCAACACAAACGTCTTTGGGGGAGTTCGAATCGACCCTGAAGAAGCATGCCCAGGAGTTGGTCGAAAGCCTGGAGAAGGGGCGGTTCGGCGAGGCGGTGCAGCTGATTCATCAGCTTAACCAGACCCGCGACCGTGGCCTGTACCAGGAAGTCGGCAAGCTGACCCGCGAGCTGCACAGCGCGATCGTCAGCTTCCAGATCGACCCGCACATGCCGCAGGCCGAGGAAGTTTCGCAGATTACCGACGCCACCGAGCGTTTGTCCTATGTGGTCAAGCTCACCGAAGGGGCTGCCAACCGCACCATGGACCTGGTGGAGGAAAGTACGCCGGTGCTGGGTGACCTGGCCGCTGAGGCGCAGAGCCTGAGCGTCGACTGGCAGCGCTTCATGCGCCGCGAGGTCGCCGCGCCGGAATTCCGTGAGCTGGTCAAACGCGTCGACAGTTTCCTGACGCACAGCGCCGAAGGTAACCGCAAGGTCGCTGGCCACCTCAATGACATTCTGCTGGCCCAGGACTATCAGGACCTGACCGGGCAGGTGATCAAGCGCGTGACTGCGCTGGTGACCGAAGTCGAAAGCAATCTGCTCAAGCTTGTGCTGATGGCCAGTCAGGTCGACCGTTTTGCCGGTATCGAACATGACCACCAACAGCTGCGTGCTGAAAAAGATCAAGAAAAATATCCGGCTCGGGGTGAAGGTCCGCAGATTCATGCCGATAAGCGTGAAGACGTCGTGTCCGGTCAGGACGATGTCGATGATCTGCTGTCCAGCCTGGGTTTTTAAGGAGCACCTTTGATGAGCTTCGGCGCCGATGAAGAAATCCTTCAGGATTTCCTGGTAGAAGCCGGCGAAATACTTGAGCAACTGTCCGAGCAACTGGTCGAGCTGGAAAGCCGGCCCGACGATGCCGACCTGCTCAATGCCATTTTTCGCGGTTTCCACACTGTAAAAGGGGGCGCCGGCTTCCTCCAGCTCAACGAGCTGGTGGAGTGCTGCCATATCGCCGAGAACGTATTCGACATCCTGCGCAAAGGTGAGCGCCGGGTTGACGCCGAACTGATGGACGTGGTGCTCGAAGCACTGGACACGGTCAACAGCATGTTCGGCCAGGTGCGCGAACGCAGCGAAGTGACCCCGGCCACGCCTGAGTTGCTGGCAGCCCTGGCGCGCCTGGCCGAGCCGGGCAGTGCCCAGGCCGCTGCGCCGGTGGTGGAGGCTGCACCTGTGCAGGCGCAGCCTGCCGCCGAAGCGGATATCACCGATACCGAATTCGAACAGCTGCTCGACTCGCTCGACGCCGTCAAGGCCGAAGCCGCCGCTGCAGAACAGCAGCTGCAGGGCGAAACCCTGACCGGCGCCGGCGATGAGATCACCGACGCCGAGTTCGAGTCGTTGCTCGACCAATTGCATGGCAAAGGCCAGTTCTCGCCCGAGGTCGTCGCCAGCGAGCCGGTGGTGGTCACTGCCAGCGCCCCGGCAAGTGACGAGATCACCGACGAAGAATTCGAGTCGCTGCTCGACCAGCTGCATGGCAAAGGCACGTTCCAGGCCGATGCGTTGCCGGCCGCCAGCGCAGCGGTGGCAAGCGATGCGCCGGCGGCTGCCAGCAGCGAAGAAATCAGCGAGCACGAGTTCGAAGCGCTGCTCGATCAGTTGCACGGCAAAGGCAAGTTCTCCGGCGACACCGTCGCCGCCGAGGCGCCAGCTGCCGTTGTTGCCCCTGTGGCTGCCAAGCCGCAAAGCCAGCCCGTTGCCAAACCGGCACCTGCCGCTGCAGCCAAGCCCGCCGCACCCGCCCGTGCCCCGGCACCGGCGGCCGAGAAGCATGCGGTCAGCGAAGCGGAAACCACGGTACGCGTCGACACCGCGCGCCTGGACGAGATCATGAACATGGTCGGCGAACTGGTGCTGGTGCGTAACCGCCTGGTGCGCCTGGGCCTGAACAGCGGCGACGAGGCCATGTCCAAGGCCGTGTCGAACCTCGACGTGGTCACTGCCGACCTGCAGACCGCGGTGATGAAAACCCGCATGCAGCCGATCAAGAAAGTCTTCGGCCGCTTCCCGCGCCTGGTTCGTGACCTGGCTCGCCAGCTCAAGAAAGAGATCAACCTGGAGCTGGTCGGTGAAGAAACCGACCTGGACAAGAACCTGGTCGAGGCCCTGGCCGACCCGCTGGTGCACCTGGTGCGCAACGCGGTCGACCACGGTATCGAAATGCCTGACGAGCGTGAAGCCTCGGGCAAGGCGCGCACTGGCCGTGTGGTGCTGTCGGCCGAGCAGGAAGGCGATCACATCCTGTTGTCGATCTCGGACGACGGCAAGGGCATGGACCCGAACATCCTGCGTGCCAAGGCCGTGGAAAAGGGCCTGATGGACAAGGACGCCGCCGAGCGCCTGAGCGAGTCGGACTGCTACAACCTGATCTTTGCCCCAGGCTTCTCGACCAAAACGGAAATTTCCGACGTGTCCGGCCGTGGTGTCGGCATGGACGTGGTGAAGACCAAGATTTCCCAGCTCAACGGCTCGATCAACATCTTCTCGGCCAAGGGCCAGGGTTCGAAGATCGTCATCAAGGTGCCGTTGACCCTGGCGATCATGCCGACCCTGATGGTGATGCTGGGCAACCAGGCGTTCGCCTTCCCGCTGGTCAACGTCAACGAGATCTTCCACCTCGACCTGTCGCGCACCAACGTGGTCGACGGCCAGGAAGTGGTGATCGTGCGCGACAAGGCGCTGCCGCTGTTCTACCTCAAGCGCTGGCTGGTCCAGGGCCAGGTGCATGAAGAACAGCGCGAGGGCCATGTGGTGATCCTCTCGGTCGGTACCCAGCGTATCGGCTTCGTGGTCGACCAACTGGTGGGCCAGGAGGAGGTGGTGATCAAGCCGCTGGGCAAGATGCTGCAGGGCACCCCGGGCATGTCCGGCGCCACCATCACCGGTGACGGTCGCATTGCGCTGATCCTCGACGTACCGAGCATGCTCAAGCGTTACGCGGCGCGGCGTATTTGATTTCGGTGGCGCGCCCTGGCGGGCTGCGCCACCTAATGGAGTGTTTATGGCAGTCAAGGTCCTGGTGGTGGATGATTCCGGTTTCTTCCGCCGCCGCGTCTCGGAAATCCTCTCGGCGGACCCGACGATCCAGGTCGTGGGTACCGCGACCAACGGCAGGGAAGCGATCGACCAGGCACTGGCGCTCAAACCTGATGTCATCACCATGGACTACGAAATGCCCATGATGGATGGCATCACCGCCGTGCGGCACATCATGCAGCGCTGCCCGACGCCGGTGTTGATGTTCTCCTCGCTGACCCACGAAGGCGCCCGGGTAACCCTCGACGCGCTGGATGCCGGTGCGGTGGATTACCTGCCGAAGAACTTCGAAGACATTTCGCGCAACCCGGACAAGGTCAAGCAGATGCTGTGCGAAAAGGTGCATACCATTTCGCGCAGTAACCGCCGCTTTGGCGGTTACGCAAGCCCCGCGCCGGTCACCGCGCCAGCCTCGGCCAGCGTAGCCCACGCCCCGGCCAGCAGCCTTGCCAGCCACGCCCCGGCGCGTGCGGCAGCGCCAGCCCGTGCAACGGCCGCGGCACCTGCACACGCGCCAACGCATTCGCCAGCGCCCAAGCGCAAGCCCTACAAGCTGGTGGCCATCGGTACGTCCACCGGCGGCCCGGTCGCCCTGCAACGGGTGCTGACGCAGCTGCCGGGCAACTTCCCGGCGCCGATCGTGCTCATCCAGCACATGCCGGCGGCGTTCACCAAGGCATTTGCCGAGCGCCTCGACAAACTGTGCAGGATCAGCGTCAAGGAAGCCGAGGATGGAGACGTGTTGCGCCCGGGCCTGGCCCTGTTGGCGCCTGGCGGCAAGCAGATGATGATCGATGGGCGTGGCACGGTGAAGATCCTGCCCGGTGACGAGCGCCTGAACTACAAGCCGTGCGTGGACATCACCTTCGGCTCGGCGGCCAAGTCGTACGGCGACAAGGTACTGTCGGTAGTGCTCACCGGCATGGGTGCCGACGGCCGTGAAGGTGCGCGCCTGCTCAAGCAAGGTGGCAGCACCGTGTGGGCCCAGGATGAAGCCAGCTGCGTGATCTATGGCATGCCCATGGCCATCGTCAAAGCCAACCTGGCCGATGCGGTGTACAGCCTGGATGAAATTGGCAAGCACCTGGTCGAGGCCTGCGTCTGATGGATGTTTTGAGCCTTATTGGCCTGATTCTGGCGTTCGTTGCCATTGTCGGCGGCAACTTCCTCGAAGGCGGGCACGTCGGTGCGCTGCTCAATGGCCCGGCGGCGTTGATCGTGCTTGGCGGTACCCTTGCAGCGGCGCTGTTGCAGTCGCCGCTGGCGTCGTTCAAGCGTGCCTTGCAGATCTTGCGCTGGATCATCTTCCCGCCGCGGGTCGACCTGGCTGGCGGCATCGACCGGGTGGTGAACTGGAGCCTGACGGCACGCAAGGAGGGCCTGCTGGGCTTGGAGGGCGTGGCGGATGCCGAGCCCGACCCTTACGCGCGCAAGGGCTTGCAGTTGCTGGTCGATGGCGCCGAGCCCGAATCGATCCGCAGCATCCTGGAGGTGGATTTCCTCACCCAGGAAGGCCGCGATATCCAGGCAGCCAAAGTGTTCGAAAGCATGGGCGGCTACGCGCCGACCATCGGTATCATCGGTGCGGTCATGGGCCTGATCCATGTGATGGGCAACCTGGCCGACCCTTCTCAGCTGGGTAACGGCATTGCCGTGGCCTTCGTTGCCACCATCTACGGCGTAGCCAGCGCCAACCTGATCCTGCTGCCCGTCGCCAACAAGCTCAAGGCCATCGTCATACGCCAGTCGCGCTACCGCGAGATGCTGCTTGAGGGTTTGTTGTCGATTGCCGAGGGTGAAAACCCGCGCTCGATCGAGCTGAAGCTGCAAGGCTTCATGGAGTAACCCATGCGTCGCCGTCGTCATACCGAGGAACACGAAAACCACGAGCGCTGGCTGGTGTCGTACGCCGACTTCATCACCTTGCTGTTCGCCTTTTTCGTGGTCATGTATTCGATTTCTTCGATCAACGAGGGCAAGTACAAGGTCATCTCGCAAGCGCTGCTGGGGGTGTTCAACGACCCTGAGCGGAGCATGAAGCCGATCCCCATTGGCGATGAGCAGCCGCTTAGCGTCAGGCCGGCCGAGCCGTTGATCAAGGACAGCGAACAGATTGATGCGGGCCTTGCGCAGAACAGCGTCGACCCACTGAAAACCATCAGCGACGACGTGCGCGATGCGTTTGGCGACTTGATCAAGTCCGACCAGATGACCGTGCGCGGCAACGAGCTGTGGGTTGAGATCGAGCTCAACTCGTCGTTGCTGTTCGGCAGCGGTGATGCCATGCCCAGCGACAAGGCGTTCGACATCATCGAAAAGGTCGCGAACATCCTCAAGCCGTTCGCCAACCCGGTGCACGTTGAGGGCTTTACCGACAACCTGCCGATCCGCACGGCGCAGTACCCGACCAACTGGGAGTTGTCGTCGGCGCGTGCAGCGAGCATCGTGCGCCTGCTGGCGATGGAGGGGGTGAACCCCGGGCGCATGGCGTCGGTAGGTTATGGCGAATATCAGCCGGTGGCCAGCAACGACACGGCCGAGGGCCGTGCGCGCAACCGCCGAGTGGTGCTGGTGATATCCCGCAACCTCGAAGTGCGCCGCAGTTTGACCGGTTCCGGCACGGCCAACGCCACCCCGGACGCCGCCTTGCGCCGTGCTGGCACACAAAGTGCACCGGCAACGCCAGTAACGACGGCGGGGCAGTGACTCGTCAATTCTCTGTCGCCCCATACCCTGTGGGAGCCGGCTTGCCGGCGATGCAGGCAACGCGGTGTGTGGCACCGGCTCTGCCGGTGATCGCCGGCAAGCCGGCTCCCACAAGGGGTCGCGGCATCAATGAATCAAGAGTTGTCCTATGAGAGTCTGGGCAGTAGCCAATCAAAAAGGCGGGGTCGGCAAGACCACCACCACCATCGCCCTGGCCGGCCTGCTGGCTGAGGCGGGCAAGCGCGTGGTGGTCGTCGACCTCGACCCCCACGGCTCGATGACCAGCTATTTCGGGCACAACCCCGATGCCCTGGAGCACAGCTGCTACGACTTGTTCCTGCACAAGGGCCAGGTGCCTGACGGCCTGCCCGGGCAACTGCTGCTGCCTACCAGCCACGAGCGCATCTCGCTGCTGCCGTCGAGCACCGCACTGGCGGTGCTCGAGCGTCAGTCGCCCGGGCAGAGTGGCCTGGGCCTGGTGGTCGCCAAGAGTCTGGCGCAATTGTGGCAGGACTTCGACTTTGCCCTGATCGACAGCCCGCCGCTGCTCGGCGTGCTGATGGTCAATGCCCTGGCCGCCAGCCAGCAGTTGGTTATCCCGGTGCAGACCGAGTTCCTGGCGGTCAAGGGCCTGGAGCGGATGATTGGCACGCTGGCCATGATCAACCGTTCGCGCAAGCAGGCCTTGCCGTACCAGATCGTGCCGACCCTGTTCGACCGCCGTACCCAGGCCTCGCTGGGCACCCTCAAGGTGCTGCGCGATACCTATGAGCAGCAGGTGTGGCAGGGCTATATCCCGGTCGACACACGCTTGCGCGATGCCAGCCGCAACGGCGTCACGCCGTCACAATTCGATGGCAAGAGCCGCGGTGTGATCGCCTACCGGGCGCTGCTCAAGCACTTGCTCACCTACAAGACTGCCGTGCAGGTGGCGTCATGACCGTGAAAACCGGCACCCGGCCGCAACTGGCGCTGCAATCGTATCTCGATGGCCTGCTGCAGGAAGCCACCGAGGCTGAGGACCTACTTGACCTGCCCGCCGCGAGCGACGAGTTTGCCGCCGCCGTGCGCGAGGAGCAGGCCCGCGATGTACGCCAGCAGGCCCCTGTTGCCAGCAGCGTTGCGAAGCCTTTTGCCGAACCGCAGCTGAAGGTTCTGCCAACGGTGTTGCCTGTCGAAGAGCCGGTGGTGGCGGTGGTCGAGGCCGAGGTGGTGGCCGAAGCCAGCATCCCTGTCCTGACTGAGGTCCAGGCCCCTGAACCCGTCGCGCCGCTGGTCGAAGTGCACCTGCCTGCGCCGGATGTGCCGGCACCGCCTGCCACGCTCGACGGTCGACCGGCCTGGGCTGCCGAGCCGTTCGAGTGCCTGCTGTTCGACGTAGCCGGGCTGACCCTGGCGGTGCCGCTGGTGTGCCTGGGGTCCATCTACAGCCTGGAAGGCCAGGAACTGACACCGCTGTTCGGCCAGCCCGACTGGTTTCTCGGCATCCTAACCTGCCAGGCGGGCAACCTGAAGGTACTGGACACCGCACGCTGGGTGATGCCCGACCGCTACCGCGACGATTTTCGCCAGGGCCTGCATTACGTGATTTCCGTCCAGGGCTACGAATGGGGGCTGGCGGTGCACCAGGTCAGCCGCTCGCTGCGCCTGGACCCGTCCGAGATCAAGTGGCGCAGCCAGCGTGGCCAGCGCCCGTGGTTGGCCGGCACGGTGATCGAACACATGTGTGCGCTGCTGGACGTCGCCGAACTGGCCGAGCTGATCGCCAGTGGCGCAGTCAAACAGCTGCATGCCAAACACAAATAACTGCGAACACACCGCCATTGGCGGATTTTGAGGGCTAGGGGAATGAAAAAGTCGTCTGCACAGGGTTCTGAAGATCCGATCCTGCAGTGGGTAACCTTCCGGCTGGACAATGAGTCCTACGGCATCAATGTGATGCAGGTGCAGGAAGTGCTGCGTTACACCGAGATCGCCCCGGTACCGGGCGCGCCAAGCTATGTGTTGGGCATCATCAACCTGCGTGGCAATGTGGTGACGGTGATCGATACCCGTCAGCGCTTCGGCCTGATGCCCACCGAGGTGACCGACAACACCCGTATCGTCATCATCGAGGCCGACAAGCAAGTGGTCGGCATCCTGGTCGACAGCGTGGCCGAGGTGGTCTACCTGCGCCAGTCGGAGATCGAGACTGCGCCAAACGTGGGTAACGAAGAATCTGCCAAGTTCATCCAGGGCGTGTGCAACAAGAACGGCGAGCTGCTGATCCTGGTCGAGCTGGACAAGATGATGACCGAGGAAGAGTGGTCCGAACTGGAGAACATCTGAGTTGATTTTCGAGGTTGCTGTCATCTTCCTGGCGCTGCTGTGGGCGCTGAGCCTGTGGTTTTTCCTCAACTACAGCAAGCGCCAGCGCGAGCTGGCTGCCCAGCAGGCCCAGGGTGATGCGCTGCGTGACCAGCGCATCAAGGACCTGGCCAAGCGCCTGGATGACTACCAGAACGGTACCGTGCGCATGGGCGAAGCCATCCACGCGTTGCGCACCGAGGTGGCCACTGTGCCCGACCGGCTGGAGCGCCTGGAGCAACGTGACCCGAGCGATGTCACCTTCAGCCAGGCAGCCAAGCTGGTGGGCATGGGTGCAAGCATTTCCGAACTGACCGAAACCTGCGGGCTGACCCAGGCCGAGGCGGAGCTGATGAGCAAGCTGCACCGGGCTCCTTGACGGCGGTTGGCAAGTAACTGCGTCAGCAGGGTCGTCGTCTGTTTAGTCGAGTGACGCCTGCGCGGCGCTCGACCTGAACAGCGCTGTGAGACCTGCTCAGTGGCCTTGCGCATTGCCCGCATGGGCCACCTGTTCGAGCGGCAGCAGGCGCTGTTCTGGTAAACGGAGTAGTCATCGAGGTCGTCGAACAGTCCGCCCTTGGACAATCCCTCACCCAGGGTGCTGTCGTGCCCACGCGCTTATTGCAGCGCCAGCTTGACGATCAGGGCGGGGCACACGGCTGAGCAGGGACGTGACATGACGTTTGCCTGCCTGGCCAATCACGGGCGAAGGGGTGGGGGGAAGCTTTACGAACGGCATCTCAGTTGTTCACCCACGAGTGGTTGCCGCCGACCTTGGCAAAACGGTTCAGGGGCAGCAGCTTTTTCAGCGCTGCGTTGGCCTGTGCAACGTCGATGAAGCGGTAGCTATTGATACGCGGCATGGTGTGCAGGTTGATGATCTGGCGCAGGGTACGCAGACCCGGCAGGTGGCGGTCGACCACCTCGGTGACCAGCGCCGGGCCGGTGAGATAGCTGAGTTTGCTGGCATAGCGGTAGAAACCAGCCGGGTCCTGCGCCAGGCTCGGTCGGCTGTCGTAGAAGTCTGCGGCGGTCTGATAGCGTGCGAGCATTTCCTCGGAAATGGCCTCGAGCACGGGGTTGCCTGGGTGGCTGCCGATGAGGCTGGTGTTGTACAGGCAGTTCATGCTCATTTTCTCGTTGGACATGGGCGGTGCCAGCAGCAGGCCATTGGGCGCGGTGCGCAGCTCGACCTGATCGATCGATTCGCCGGGCGCCCCTACCGGCTGTCCATCGATGATCTCGCGGTGCTCCCCGGCTGCCAGCAACGAGTCGTCGACATCCATATACAACCCGCCTTCGTGATGCAGCATCGGGTAACGCAGAACATCGGATGCCGAGGCGTAGTTGGTCGCAATGCCGCCGTTGCCATCCAGTGCTGCCTCGTATTGCGCGTGATAGCGGCTCTGGCGAAACGCTCGGAAAAATGCTTGTTCCTCAAGTGGAAGCACCTGCAGGCCGGGCGCCCTGGCTGCCAGCAGGCTTGTGTTTTGTTCATAGGCTGTAGGTGAGGCCTTCGACAGGAACAGCCTTAGGCTGTATTCACTGTCGCTGAGGCGCTCGGCGTTGGCGGCAAGGTTGGCCAGTAATGGTTCGCTGATGACGTTGTTGCCGACCCACAGGCTGGATATCCGTTTGGGAATTGGCACGCTGTCTGGCGCTAGTGTCGGGATATGCACAGGCAGCGGCAAATCGATACCCAAAGCACGCAGGCTGCGGGTGCGCATGGTGTTGGTCACTGGGCGGGGTGTGTCGAGCGCGACCAGGTCGCGGCTGTGGGGGACTGCGATGAATGCTGGCGGGTTGACTTCGTTCAGGTCGTCCTTGCGAATGAATGCATCCCGCTCCAGGTCGTAGACCATGCGCGCGTTGTAGGTCTGGATGCTGGCGTCGAGGGTATCGAATTCGCCATCGTAGCGCGGTACACGTACCACCGCCCCGGCAATTGCCGGGTCGCCTTCGGCAAGGGGCGCGATGGGGTCGTGGTTGTGAAAATAGACCGCTCCCTCTGGCTCTGGAAGCCGCGGTGGTCTGGTCGGGCTCAACGGATAGCCGAACTGCCCGTTGACCTCGCGTGGCATGACAAAGCCGTCACTTTTGAATTCGAACAGGGCCTTGATGCTTGCCGTACCCTCCATCGCCAGCGGTGCGGCGTTGAACAGCCCCCAGGCAATGTTGCCAACACCATCCTGCTTGGCTTTCAGGCTACGGCCATTGATCACCTGGTCCAGGCCCAGGCCCAGCTGGGCAATGCCCCCGATCGCCAGCAGCGGTGCGAGCCCTGGAACTACCAGGCACAGGGGTGCCAGCAGGTTGAGGGTATTGGTGAGGTAGCCACGCCATTTGCCCTTGGTTACCTGGCTATCGGTGGTAATGACAAAGTCTGCATCGTCGTAACTGCGCTGGCGCTGGCGTTCGGTCAAGGCCGCGAACATATCCCCGGTCAGTTTGGGGTTGTATTTGCCAGGTTTGTAGTTGACATAGGTTCTGGGTGCCCAGACGCCATCATCGTTGAAAAAGCCATGTTCAGGCGGCAGTCGGTGACGGTTTGGATAATCGCCAAGGCCCTCTAGGGCGGTGTCCAGACCACTGAAATCGAGGCCTGGGGGACGGTCGGCGAGCCTGAAGTGCTGCTTGAGTGCGTCGCGCCGGGTAGGGTCTTTGCACTGATCGCCCACCCAGTCCTTGAGTAGGTTCTCGCTTTCGAATTCGAGCAAAGGCGAGCTGTTACCTGGCATGTACAGCAGGGTCAGATCGCTGCGAGGGTCGTTGATGTACAACAGGTCGGTGGCCGCATAGCCATAGATGTTCAGCGTGCTTACCCGTACTTTGCGGCGTCGCGGCATCAGGCCAGCGGCTCGCCATGCCAGTTTCCTGGCGGCATCGCTCAGGCGTCCCTGGCTGACTTGGGCGTTGCAGGCGGCGATGAAATTCAGCTTGCTGGCTAAGCGGTGATTGCTCAGGTGCTGTTGCCAGTAAGTGTCGAGCATGGTTTTGAACGGGCCGTGAAAATCCAATACCTCTATGAAATGCTGGAAGGCTTCAGCCGGTACCTGAACGTGGGTCGAAGCATCGTAACGAGCAGGGTGCGACCGCTGGAACAAGCCGTTGTACACTTCGAAGGCGGCGCCCTGATGGCCGAAGCCCAGCGCTGGCAGGCGATCGACCAGCTTCAAGGGCCCCTGGGGAAAAGCTCCCGCCCAGGGGCTGGCAAACAGCGCGCCGATCAGGTTGTTGTCGGACTCCCCTTGCCAGTTGCCCAGCAGCGCCTGGGTCATGCTCTGGGTCTGCTGGACCTCTGCCAGATACCCTTGCTCATCCGGCCGGTAGTGCAGGGTGACCACATCGACCAGGTCCGGGTCGATGTTCACACCTTGCCCGGCAAGCCACGCGCGGATCATGCGGTTGGCTTCGCGGTCCGGGCGCGGGATATTGGCCAGATGGTCTACGACGAACTGCACACCCTTGGCGTTGATTCTACTGTCGATCATGCGGGTCACCTTGTACGTGGGGGGCTGACAAGGTTGAGCGCGGGGGAGGGAGCGGGGTGGTACATGTTTCTAGGCGTGAAGATGCTGCGACAGGCCCCTATCAGCCTTCACCCTCGAAGCCGGCGGGTACCTTGCCGCGCAGGTGCCAGGCAAAGGCAATGATCTCGGCAATGGTGAGGTACAGTGCCTCGGGTATTTGATCGCCCAGCTCCAACCGCGCCAGCAGGCTGACCAACTCGGCGTTCTCGTAGATCGGCACTTCGTGTTCGCGGGCAATCGCCAGGATTTCTTCTGCCAGCGCGTCGTCGCCCTTGGCACTGAGCGTGGGGGCCTGCTGGCCGTCGTAGCTCAGGGCAATGGCCTGGCGCGGTTGTTTGCTGCTCATGCGGTTTCGTCCACCCAGCGTTGTTCCACACGTGTGCGCGGCCCTTGTGGCGGGATGCCTGGGTGGCATTCCAGCTCGCCGACGTCCACGCCCCGGGCTAGCAGGCGGTCGCGCAGCGCGCCGAGTTGGCTGTCGATCAGGCGTGCGGTCTGCTCGCGTTCGGCCCACAGTTGGCCGGACAGCCTTCCCTGAAGCAATTGCGCCTGAACCTGCAGGGGGCCGAGCGGCGCCAGGTCGAAGGCTAGCTCGATACGCCAGAGTGCCTGCAGGGGGTCCTGTTGTTCACGTTGGCGATCAGCCTGCTGTTGTGGGGTTTCCTCGCGCTGCATCTTGACCTGCAGGGGGATGAACTCTTGGCCATGGCGCACCGGGATTTCGGTTTGCCAAGTGGTCTGCTGGTTGCCGTTATCCAGCGTGCCGGATTGTTGCAAGCTGCTCAGGGCGTGGCTCTGCAGGCGTGAAATGGCGGCGGCGGCCAGGCGCAGCAACTGTTGCAGGTCGCCTTCATGTTCCATTGCCTGCAGCAGCCTTGAGGGCAGGGGGAAACTGCCCGGTTGCTGCCGCGGGCTGACCCGGTCGAGCATGCCCAGGGCGCTACGGGCCATGGCCGGCAATGCCTGGGCCAGGGCCGCCGAAGCCAGTATAGGGCTGGCCGGGGCGTTCGCTTGCGCCTGTGCCACCAGCCTGACCAGTTGTGCCTTCAAATCGGTCGCCACACTGGCGCTGAGGCCACCGAGCAGTTTTGCTTCGAGGAAGGTGCCGCTGTTGCTCAAGGCCTGGGCAAGCGCCTTGCCATCGCCCAGTTGGCGGGCGTCCGGCAGGTTGGCCAGTAGCCGCTCGGCACTGGCGCGTAGTTCGCCATTGCCACTCGGGTCGCTGGCCATTTGCTGCAGGGCATTGAGCAAGCCCGGCAACGAGGCCTGTCGGCCTTGTTGGGTGAGCAATTGCTGGGCGATGTTGAGCTGGTCCTGGCGGCCGCTGAGTGGCACGAATTGCAGCGACTGGTCGCCTTGCACGCGCGCGCTGAGCAGGCTGCCCACCGGTAAGGGGCGCGGGCTGTCGATGGTCAGGATGGAACCGGCCTGGGCGCTGTTGAGCAAACTCACCAGGGCGCGGTAGCTGGCCGGGGCCAGCAGTTGGTTGGTCAGTACTTTGCCTTGCAACAGGGTGCCCACCGGCACCTTGCTGGTATCGAGCTGGGTGAGGGTGGTGATGTTGCTGGCATTGGCCTGCTGGACGATGACCGCCAGGCGGTTGCTTTCTGGCTGGCTGACGGTGAACTGGCTGCCTCGCGGGAAGGGTTGGCTGGCATTGGCCTGGAGCTGCGCCTGGTTGCCGTTGGCCAGCATCAGCCGCAGCACCAGCTGGAATTCATTGCCCGACTGGCGCAGCGTCAGCACTTCGGCTTGCGCCGTTTCACCCGGCTTGAGCAGCCCGGGTTGCGCTTGCGTCAGGTTCAGCAGGTCACCGGTCAGCGCGGCCTTGATTGCCTGCGGGTTGACCACGGTTTGTGCGCCGAGACTATTGATTTCAGTCATGATTGTATACAACCTGTCGAACCCGCCCCTTGGCAGCGCGGCCGTGCATGTAATAATGCCGCCCGTCCGCCACTGCCAGTATAACGGCAGCGCGTGGGGCGACTTGAGCCGTAAACTGGATAAGGCGAAACCGTGACCCTTCACCTCCAAGCCGCAGGCCTGGCCTGCGAGCGCGACTGGCGCCTGCTGTTCGAGCACCTCGATTTCGAGTTGCGCCCGGGCGACATGCTGCAGATCAGTGGCCCCAACGGCAGCGGCAAGACCAGCCTGCTGCGCCTGTTGGCCGGGCTGATGCAGCCGACCGCCGGGCAGATCCTGCTGGGCGGCAAGCCATTGGCCGAACAGCGGCATGCCTTGGCCAGCATCCTGCTGTGGATCGGCCATGCTGCGGGCATCAAGGACCTGCTCACCGCCGAGGAGAACCTGGCGTGGTTGTGCGCACTGCACCAGCCGGCCAGCACCGAGGTGATCTGGGCTGCGCTGGCGGCCGTCGGCCTGCGCGGTTTCGAAGACGTACCCTGCCATACCCTGTCTGCCGGCCAGCAGCGCCGGGTGGCATTGGCCCGGCTGTACCTGGACAGCCCGCCACTGTGGATTCTCGACGAGCCGTTCACGGCCCTCGACAAGCAGGGCGTGGCTCAGCTCGAAGCGCACCTGGCGGCCCATTGCGAGCAGGGCGGCACCGTGGTGCTGACCACCCATCACAGCCTCGAGCGCAAGCCTTCCGGCTACCGCGAATTGAACCTGGGGCAATGGGCGGCATGAGCGTATTCATTCTGTTGCTGCGCCGCGAAGCGCGGCTGTTGTTCCGCCGGCCGGCAGAGCTGGCTAACCCACTGGTGTTCTTCGCCATCGTGGTGGCGCTGTTCCCGCTGGCGGTTGGCCCGGAAAGCCAATTGTTGCAAACCTTGTCGCCAGGCTTGGTCTGGGTTGCGGCCCTGCTGGCCGTGCTGCTGTCGTTGGACGGGCTGTTCCGCAGCGATTTCGAGGATGGCTCCCTGGAGCAATGGGTGTTGTCACCGCACCCGCTGGCGATGCTGGTGCTGGCCAAGGTGCTGGCGCACTGGATCTTTTCCGGGCTGGCGCTGGTATTGTTGGCGCCACTGCTGGCATTGATGCTGGGGCTGCCGAGCCATTGCCTGCCGGTGTTGCTCGGCTCGCTGCTGCTGGGCACGCCGGTGCTGAGCCTGCTGGGCGCGGTCGGCGCGGCGTTGACGGTGGGCCTGAAGCGCGGTGGGTTGCTGCTGGCGTTGCTGATTCTGCCGTTGTATATCCCAGTGTTGATCCTGGGCAGTGGTGCGTTGCAGGCAGCGTTGCAGAATATGCCGGCCACCGGCCACCTGCTCTGGCTGGCCAGCCTCACGGCCCTGGCGGTCACACTGGCACCCTTTGCGATAGCGGCCGGCCTGAAGATCAGCGTCGGTGAATAACGAGTCCCGGGCTCTCAAGCCCGGCTAATACCCTGGATGTACCCTGATGAAAATTAGCTGGACGTGGTTCCACAAACTGGGCTCCCCCAAATGGTTCTATGCCATCAGCGGCCGCATGCTGCCGTGGCTGACCGTCTCCGCCATCCTGCTGCTGGCCACCGGGGTGGTCTGGGGCCTGGCGTTTGCCCCTGAGGATTACCAGCAGGGCAACAGTTTCCGCATCATCTATATCCATGTGCCGGCCGCCATGCTGGCGCAGTCCTGCTACGTGCTGCTGGCGGTCGCCGGGGTGGTGGGGCTGGTGTGGAAGATGAAGCTGGCCGATGTTGCCCTGCAGTGCGCTGCGCCCATTGGCGCCTGGATGACCGCCGTGGCGCTGGTCACCGGGGCCATCTGGGGCAAGCCGACCTGGGGCAGCTGGTGGGTGTGGGATGCGCGGCTGACGTCGATGTTGATCCTGCTGTTCCTGTACTTCGGCATCATCGCCCTGGGCCAGGCGATCAGTAACCGTGACAGCGCGGCCAAGGCCTGCGCGGTGCTGGCCATCGTCGGGGTGATCAACATTCCGATCATCAAGTATTCGGTTGAATGGTGGAACACCCTGCACCAGGGCGCCACCTTCACCCTGACCGAAAAGCCCGCCATGCCCGCCGAGATGTGGCTGCCGCTGCTGTGTACGGCGCTGGGCTTCTATTGCTTCTTCGGCGCCGTGCTACTGCTGCGCATGCGCCTTGAAGTGCTCAAGCGCGAGGCGCGCGCCAGCTGGGTCAGGGAAGAGGTGTTGAACAGCCTGGGTCGGAGGGCCGCGTGATGAGCTTTTCTTCATTCGGCGATTTTCTCGCCATGGGCCACCATGGCCTGTACGTCTGGTCGGCCTACGGGATCTGCCTGGCGGTGCTGGCGCTCAATGTCGCCGCGCCGCTGCTGGCCCGGCGTCGCTATCTGCAAGAAGAGGCGCGCCGTTTGCGCCGGGAGAACAACCAGTGAATCCGCAGCGCAAGAAACGCCTGTTCCTGATTCTCGGCCTGCTGGTCGGGGTCGCGGTTGCCGTCGGCTTTGCCTTGAGCGCCCTGCAACAGAATATCAACCTGTTCTATACCCCGACGCAGATCGCCAATGGCGAAGCGCCGCTGGACACGCGCATTCGCGCCGGTGGCATGGTGGAGAAGGGCTCGCTTGAGCGCTCGGCCGATTCGCTCGATGTGCGCTTCGTGGTCACCGACTTCAACAAGTCGGTGCCGATCACCTACCGCGGTATCCTCCCCGACCTGTTCCGCGAAGGGCAGGGCATTGTCGCGCTGGGCAAGCTCAATGCCGAGGGCGTGGTGGTGGCCGATGAAGTGCTGGCCAAGCACGATGAAAAATATATGCCGCCGGAAGTCACCAAGGCCCTGAAGGAAAGCGGCCAGGCGGCCACCGGTACGGAGGCCAAGCCATGAACGCGGCGCTGGTAATCCCTGAACTCGGCCAGTTGGCGATGATCCTGGCCATCTGCTTTGCCGTGGTTCAGGCCACGGTGCCGTTGCTCGGCGCCTGGCGTGGCGACAGCCTGTGGATGAGCCTGGCTCGCCCGGCAGCCTGGGGGCAATTTGCCTTCCTGGCGTTTGCCTTCGCCTGCCTCACCCACGCCTTCATGACCGACAACTTCTCGGTCGCCTATGTGGCCAGCAACTCCAACAGCGCCTTGCCCTGGTACTACAAGTTCAGCGCCGTGTGGGGCGCGCACGAGGGGTCGTTGCTGCTCTGGGCGTTGATCCTGGGTGGCTGGACCTTCGCCGTCTCGGTGTTCTCGCGCCAGTTGCCGCAAGTGATGCTGGCGCGGGTGCTGGCGGTGATGGGCATGATCAGCGTAGGGTTCCTGAGCTTTCTGATCATCACCTCCAACCCCTTTCAGCGCCTGTTGCCGCAGGTGCCAACCGATGGCCGCGACCTCAACCCGTTGCTGCAGGACTTTGGCCTGATCGTCCACCCGCCGATGCTGTACATGGGCTACGTGGGTTTTTCCGTCGCCTTCGCCTTCGCCATCGCCGCCTTGCTGGGCGGGCGCCTGGACGCGGCCTGGGCCCGCTGGTCGCGGCCGTGGACCATCGTCGCCTGGGCGTTTCTCGGCGTGGGCATCACCCTGGGCTCCTGGTGGGCCTATTACGAGCTGGGCTGGGGCGGCTGGTGGTTCTGGGACCCGGTGGAAAATGCCTCGTTCATGCCCTGGCTGGTGGGCACGGCGCTGATCCACTCGCTGGCGGTGACGGAAAAGCGCGGCGTGTTCAAGAGCTGGACCGTGCTGCTGGCGATTGCCGCGTTCTCGTTGAGCCTGCTGGGCACCTTCCTGGTTCGCTCCGGCGTGCTGACCTCGGTGCATGCGTTTGCCGCCGACCCGTCTCGCGGCGTGTTCATCTTGATCTTCCTGCTGTTCGTGGTCGGCGGTTCGCTGACCCTGTTCGCCCTGCGCGCCCCGGTGGTGAAAAGCCAGGTCGGCTTTGCCCTGTGGTCGCGCGAAACGCTGCTGCTGGCCAACAACCTGGTGCTGGTGGTGGCGGCCTCGATGATCCTGCTCGGCACCCTCTACCCCTTGGTGCTCGATGCCCTCACCGGGGCCAAGCTGTCGGTGGGGCCGCCGTATTTCGACGCGCTGTTCCTGCCGCTGATGGCGCTGCTGATGATCGTGCTCGGCGTGGGTGTGGTGGTACGCTGGAAGGACACCCCCGGCAAGTGGCTGGCCAGCATGCTGACCCCGGTGCTGATCGGCAGCGCCGTGCTGGCGCCCGTGGCAGGCTTCATCGTCGATGACTTCGACTGGCCGACCCTGACCGCCTTCGCCTTGGCGGCCTGGGTGGTGCTCAGCGGGCTGCGCGACGTGCTCGACAAAACCCGCCACAAGGGCCTGGCCAAGGGCGTGCGTGGCCTCACGCGCAGTTACTGGGGCATGCAGCTGGCGCACCTGGGCCTGGCGGTGTGCGCCCTGGGCGTGGTGCTGTCGAGCAACAACAGTGCCGAGCGTGACCTGCGCCTGGCGCCGGGCGAAAGCGTAGAGCTGGGTGGTTACCAGTTCCTGTTCCAGGGGGCCAAGCACTTCGAAGGCCCGAACTTCATCTCCGACAAGGGCACCGTTGTAGTCAGCCGTGACGGCCGTGAAGTGACCACGCTGCACCCTGAAAAACGCCTGTACACCGTGCAGCAGTCGATGATGACCGAGGCGGGCATCGATGCCGGCTTCACCCGTGACCTGTACGTCGCCCTTGGCGAGCCGCTGGAAAACGGCGCCTGGGCCGTACGTGTGCATATCAAGCCTTACGTCCGCTGGATCTGGCTGGGTGGTCTGCTGACCGGCCTGGGCGGTTTGCTGGCGGCCTTCGACCGGCGCTACCGCGTCAAGGTCAAGACCCGGGTGCGTGATGTCCTGGGCGTGTCTGGAGCAGCTGCATGAAGCGTTGGATCATGGTGGTGCCACTGGCAGTATTCCTGCTGATGGCGGTTTTCCTCTACAAAGGGCTGTTTCTCAAGCCGGATGAGTTGCCGTCGGCAATGATCGGCAAGCCGTTCCCGGCGTTCTCCCTGGCCTCGACTCAAGGTGATCGCAACCTGACCCAGGCCGACCTCATCGGCCGCCCGGCGCTGGTCAACGTATGGGCCACCTGGTGCCCGTCGTGCAAGGTCGAGCACCCATACCTGAATCAACTGGCCCAGCAGGGCGTGGTGATCCATGGCATCAACTACAAGGACGACAACGCCGCCGCCGTGAAATGGCTGGCCGAGTTCCACAACCCGTACCAGCTGGACATCCGCGACGAGCAGGGCAGCCTGGGCCTGGACCTGGGGGTATACGGTGCGCCAGAAACTTTCCTGATCGACGCCAAGGGCATCATCCGCTACAAGCACGTTGGCATCGTCGATGCGACGGTGTGGCGCGAGCAGTTGGCGCCGCTGTATCAGGGCCTGGTGGACGAGGCCAAGCCATGAAGCGCTGGCTTGCTGCCGCCGTTCTCGGCTTGAGTGTGGCTGGCATGGCCAGGGCGGCCATCGATACCTACCAGTTCCGCGACGACGCCGAGCGCGAGCGCTATCAGCAACTGACCAAGGAACTGCGCTGCCCCAAATGCCAGAACCAGGACATCGCCGATTCCAACGCGCCGATAGCCGCCGACCTGCGCCGCGAGATCTTCCGCATGCTCGGCGAAGGCAAGAGCAACCAGCAGATCGTCGACTTCATGGTCGACCGCTATGGCGACTTCGTGCGCTACAAGCCGGCGCTCAGTGGGCGTACCTGGTTGCTCTGGTTCGGCCCGGGCATCCTGCTGGTGGGTGGCTTCGTGGCGCTGGCGGTCATTGTCCGTCGGCGTCGCGTGCCGGCTGCCCAAGGCTCGCATGAGCTGTCCGTCGAAGAACGCGAGCGTCTCGCCAAACTGCTGGATAAAGAACAGAACCATGACTGAATTCTGGCTAAGCGCGGGCCTCTTGTTGCTCGCCGCCCTCGGTTTTCTGCTGATCCCGATCCTGCGTGGCCGTAGCCGCCAGCAGGAAGAAGACCGCACCGCATTGAACGTTGCCCTGTATCAGGAGCGTGTCGCCGAACTCGCGGCCCAGCAGGCCGCTGGTGTACTGGACGCAACGCAACTGGCCAACGGCCGCGACGAAGCTGCGCGTGAGCTGCTGGCCGACACCGAGGGTGCCGAGGCGCCGCGCCAGGGCCACCTGGGCAAGGTGCTGCCCCTGTTGGCCGCGGTGCTGGTGCCAGCCGTGGCGCTTGGCTTGTACCTGCACTTTGGCGCCGCCGACAAGGTCGAGCTGACGCAGGAGTTCGCCGCAGCGCCCAAGTCGATGGAGGAAATGACCACGCGCCTGGAGCGCGCCGTCCAGGCCCAGCCGGACTCCGCCGAAGGCCTGTACTTCCTTGGTCGCGCCTACATGGCCGAGCAGCGCCCTGCAGATGCCGCCAAGGCCTACGAGCGCGCCGTGGCCTTGGCCGGCCGCCAGCCAGAGTTGCTGGGCCAGTGGGCCCAGGCTCAGTACTTTGCCGCCAACAAGCAATGGAGCCCGCAGGTGCAGGCGCTGACCGACGAGGCGCTCAAGGCCGACCCGAACGAAGTCACCAGCCTCGGCCTGCGTGGCATCGCCGCATTCGAGGGCGGGCGTTATCAGGAGGCTATCGATTACTGGAAGCGCCTGCTGGCGCAACTGCCTGAAGGCGATGCCTCGCGGGCAGCGCTGCAAGGCGGTATCGACCGCGCGGCTGAGCGCCTGGGCAGCACCGGTGCCAAGCCTTCGGTAGCGGTGGCTGCGCGCTTGAAAGTGCGGGTTGAACTGGCAGCCGCCTTGAAGGACAAGGTCAAACCCGACGACACCGTGTTCATCTTCGCCCGTGCCAGCAACGGCCCGCCCATGCCACTGGCGGCCAAGCGAGTGACCGTGGCGCAGTTGCCACTGGAAGTCGAGTTGTCCGACGCCGATGCGATGATGCCGCAGATGAAACTGTCCGACTTTGCTGAAGTCCAACTGGTTGCACGCGTATCGCGGGCGGGCCAGCCCACCCATGGCGAGTGGATCGGCCAGGGCGCACCGCTGGCCAACACTACCCAGGCCCTTCAGCACCTGACCATCGACAGCCCCGACCAGTAAGAGAACACTGCCATGCGAAACGCCGTCCGCCTGACCCTGATCACCCTGGCCTTGGGTTTGTCCGCGTGTACGGTGCGTGAGCCGTACGAGCAGCCGGCACCGCCGATCGAGACGGTGCCGCCGCACAAGGGGCCGGTGGTCAGGCCGTTGCCGGGCAGCCAGCCTTCCACCCAGCCGAGCAAGCCTGCGGCGATCCCCAAACCGATGCCGCGCACGTCTGCCAGCTTTGCCCCGCCACCGGGCGGGGCCAGCCACTGGGACCCCAAGCTGGGTGTGTATGTGCTGGAGAAAAAGCCCAACACCTTCTACCGGCAGCGCACCTATTACCGCTATGAAAACAGCGGCTGGAGCTGGTCGCTGAGCCCGGATGGCCCGTGGCAGGAAACCGACAGCAGTGGAGTGCCGGGCGGGCTTGGGCGGGCGTTCGCGCAGTAAACGTGTGGGCTTGTAAGTGCTCGTCGATGATTATGTGTCGCCCCTGAGATCGAGCGCCGCCCGCGCGGCGCATCGCGGCTAAAGCCGCTCCTACATTTGTTGCAACGTGCCATGGCCTGATAGGCCATAGTTGTCAGCCTTGTTGGCATGACGCCATATTTTGGCTGGCGCTGCCGCCGCTTCACTTGTCTTCAGTCCTGCGCCAAGGCGAACAGCCATGGCCTGACTGGAACGGCACGTTGCAACAAATGTGGGAGCGGGCTTGACCCGCGAAGCGCCGCGCGGGCGGCGCTGGATCTCAAGGGCCACACAAAAACATCGGCAAGCGCTCACAGACTCCCCATAATGCCCCTTCGAATTCGAGCCGGAGGGTGAGCATGAGGAAAACAGTCCTGGTACTGGTGGAGACCGTCGACGATTACCTGCCGCTGCTGGAACAGGCCGGCTACCGCCTGATACGCGCCCCGTCCCCGCAACTGCGCGCCGACGCCATCCAGCGCCACGCCGCCGAAATCGATGCCGTGCTCACTCGCGGCCCATTGGGCCTGACCGCTGCCGAAATCGAAGCCTTGCCCAAGCTGCAGATCATCTGCGTGATCGGCGCCGGTTACGAACAAGTAGACCTGGCCTCTGCCGCTGGCCGCGGCATCACCGTTACCAATGGCGCCGGCGCCAATGCCGCCGCTGTGGCTGACCACACCCTGGCCATGCTGCTGGCGCTGCTGCGCGACATCCCGCGTGCCGATGCCAGCACACGGCGGGGCAAGTGGAACCGGGTGATCAGCCCCTCTGTGAGCGGCAAACGGCTCGGCATTCTCGGCCTGGGCGCAGTGGGCCTGGCCATTGCCAAACGTGGCAATCTCGGCTTCGACATGACCGTCAGTTACCACAGCCGCACACCACGCCAGGACGTGCCCTACGCCTGGTACGAGAGCCCTGTGCAACTGGCTGGCGCCGTCGACATCCTGGTTGTGGCCACCCCTGGCGGTGCCAATACGCGTCATCTGGTCGATGCGCAGGTGCTGCAAGCGTTGGGCACCGAGGGCTACCTGGTGAATATCGCCCGTGCCAGCGTGGTGGACACCCAGGCGCTGGTCGAAGCACTGCAGCGTGGCCAACTGGCTGGCGCTGCACTGGACGTGTTCGATGACGAACCGGCCGTCCCCGATGCCCTCAAGGCCCTCGACAACACCGTGCTCACGCCCCATGTCGCCGGCCAGTCGCCGGAGGCTGCGCGTGACACGGTCGCCCTGGTGCTGCGTAACCTGCAGGCCTTTTTTGCCGGCGAGCCGGTGCTCACCCCGGTCAAATCGTAACCCTCGCTTTCGATCCAGGCCGGCGCTGGCCCGCCGGGGCTGCGAGCCGTTATGCGGGGGCGATCTATACTTGCCCTCCCAGCCAACGCGAGGAGCCCCACCATGACCTTGGAAAAGCACGGCAGTTGCCTCTGCGGCGACACCCGGATGCACGTCACTGTCGACAATACCCGCATCTGTGCCTGCCATTGCAGCATGTGCCGCAAATGGACCGGTGGGCCGTTGCTGGTCGTCCATTGCAGCCAGCCGCCGCAGGTCGAGGGACGCACGCCCAGCGTCTATGACTCCTCTGATTGGGCCCAGCGCGGCTTCTGCGGGCGCTGCGGTACTCACCTTTATTACCGGCTCAAGGCCAATGACGCCTATGCGGTGCCGGTGGGCCTGCTCGACGGCGATGATGCCTGGGATTTCGACTTGCAGATCTTCGTCGAACAGAAACCCGCTTGGTACTGCTTCGCCAACCAGACCACCGAGCTGACCGGGGAGCAAGCGTTCGAGCAGCTGGGTTGAGCGGCGCCTGCTTGCCAAACACGTGGATTGCTGAGAAAAGGGCGGCCTTGAATTTCACCGTTGGAGGATGCCCATGAGCAGCGAACTGCAGATCACCGACCTCGTCGAAGGCGAGGGTAAAGCCGCCGTCAAAGGTGCCCTCATCACCACCCAGTACACCGGCTGGCTGGCCGATGGCAGCGAGTTCGATTCATCCTGGTCGCGCGGCAAACCCTTTCAGTGCGTGATCGGCACCGGCCGCGTGATCAAGGGCTGGGACCAGGGCCTGATGGGGATGCGCGTGGGTGGCAAGCGCAAACTGCAGGTGCCAGCGCACCTGGGCTATGGCGTGCGCAGCGTGGGGGCGATACCGCCGAATTCGGACCTGACGTTCGAGATCGAGCTGCTGGAAGTGCTGACGCGGGATGATTGAGTAGTCCACTTCCTGCGCAAGGTCGAAAAGTACTACATGCCCTGTTGACCCGCGTCTGATTGAGAGGTGAAACCGGTATGGCTACCCTTGCAAACAGGTTAAGTGAAGGGGTAAATCCATGAAATCGTATTTTTCCTCGCGCGCAGTGCGTGAGGCAAACGCTTTGCTGGTCGCGTCGGGGGCACGAATGGAAATTGAGCTGCCGCGAGAATTGACAGGCATTGTCAGCAGCACGAGAAAAACACGCTCGGAGTTGAAGGCTGCGTTCGAGGCCGCCTACTCTCGGATACAAAAGGGGTAACAGCCTTATGGCCGACGGTTGTTACAACCACATTTATTCGGTCCTTGTAGAGAATGAGCAGGACACATTGGGGGTCATTGCGTATTCGTTGTATAAACGGCAGAAGATCGAATACATCAAAACATTCAAGGTCAAGTACGGCAGGGAGCCAAAGGACGACGACCTGACGCCGTTCCACGATGTGAGCAATAGTGAAACCCAACTTGAAAGCTACCGTAACCAGGCCAGCCAGCTAGCTCAGGGCTTTCTCGATGCATCTATCTCTACACAGGCGATGGAGCTCCAACAGTACTATTCCGACAAGGCCAGCAGTGAGATCAGGAATGCCAAACCGGGCTTTTGGCTTGGGGTGGCACAGAGCCTCGTGGGATCCGTTCTGTTCGTGTTCATGCTCGGCTTCCTTGTGTTTTTCACCTGGAGCCTGAATCAAGGCCCGAAACAGGTGATCGAGCAGGTTTTCGACGTGACCATCATCAATACCGTTTCCACGCAAGACTCCGCCCAGCTACCCTCGCTTCAATGAAAACGAGGTCCGGATATTCACCTTTCCAGAAATAATTCAGCAACACCCATGCCTTAGGCTCTGTACGAAAAGTATTGAGACGCAGGGCAGGCAAGGCGAAAACAGCCGAGGAAGCGGAGTGTACTGGAGTACATGAGCATTCCGAGGCTGTTTTCAACGCAGCACGGACAAGTCTCAAGGCTTTTCGTACAGAGCCTAGCCTAAGCGTTGCCCACGGAACGGCATTCACGCTCAAGGAGGAACCAAACGGGTTGAGGGCACTCTGACCCCTACTCGTTGCCAGGGATGGCATTCACTACAGGGACGCCTGGGCGCTTCAGCCATGGGCAATGTGGCGGGTCAACCCGATACTCATTGCCACAAGAGCCTGCTTACATGAAGTTGCCAACTTTCCTTCGACGTCGACGCCACCTGCTGCTGAGCCTGGCCCTCGTCGCTGCGGCCGTGCCACTGGCACTGGAGGTGGTCGAAAGCCGCGCTGAACCGGTGGACGGTACCCAGACGCTGGTGTTTCTGCGCCATGCCGAAAAGCCCGGTGAAGGGTTGGGGCAGTTGAACTGCCAAGGGTTGAATCGCGCGCTGGACCTGGCCACGCTGCTGCCTGAGCGTTTCGGCAAGGCCGATTATGTGTTTGCTGCCAACCCCACGCGGCATGTCGAAGAAGGCAGTACCGACCAAAGTTACAGCTACATTCGCCCGTTGATGACCATCACCCCCAGCGCCATCCGTCTGGGCTTGCCGGTGAACATCGATTACGGCGCCAACGACACGGATGATCTCGCAGACGAACTGCTCAGCGAAAAATACCGCAACGCCACCGTCTACACGGCCTGGTCCCATGGCTACCTGCCCGAACTCATCAATACCGTGGCCGGCAAGGCGCTGGGCGATGAGCGGGTGATCACCGAGGACTGGAACGGCGATGACTTCGACACCCTGTATGTGCTGACCCTGACCTGGCACGACGGCAAGGCCAGCTTGCTGAGCCGTAACGTGCGCCAGGGCCTGAATGGCGGCGAGCATAGCTGCCCGACCTGATCCACTGTTACTGTCTAGGTACGGGAGCCGAAACAGGGGCAATGCATGAAGCAGCACGTGACGGTCATTGGAGGTGGGGTGATTGGCCTGGCAACCGCCTATGCGCTGGTGCGCGAGGGGATGTCGGTAGACCTGGTCGAGGCGCGCGACAGCCTGGCGTCTGCCACCAGTTTCGCCAATGGCGGGCAGCTGTCATACCGCTATGTCGCGCCCTTGGCCGATGCCGGTGTGCCGTGGCAGGCATTGGGCTGGATGCTGCAGGGGGATTCGCCGTTGCGTTTGCGCTTGCGCATGGACCCGGCGCAGTGGCGCTGGTTGATGGGGTTCATGCTCGCCTGCCGCAGCAGCGTCAACCGTCGCAACGGCGCACAGTTGCTCGCGCTGGCACTGCAAAGCCAGGCCACGTTGGCCCGCTGGCGCGAGGACGATGGCATCACCGATTTTGCCTGGCGACGTAACGGCAAACTGGTCGCCTTCCGCAGTGCACGGGCGTTCGCCCATGGGCGTGAGCGTTTGCTTGAGCCGCAGGGCCAACGGGTGCTCGATGCCAACGAACTCAGGAGCCTGGAGCCCGCCTTGGCCGAGGTGCCGTTCGTGGGGGGTGTATTGACGCCCGATGAGGAAGTCGCCGACTGTCACCGCTTCTGTGAACGCCTGGCCGCGCACCTGCAGGCATCTGGGCAGTGTCGGTTCTTGCTAGGCAAGCCAGTTACTCAGCTGCACACGCACCAGGACCAGATCGTCGCGCTGCAGCTGGGAGGTGAGCGGGTCGATGTGCAGCGCCTGGTACTGTGCGCCGGTCATCGCAGTGCCGGGCTACGGCTGCCGGGCCTGAAACTGCCGGTTTATCCTTTGAAGGGCTACAGCCTGTCTGCGCCGATCGGCGCGGAGCATCGGGCGCCGGAGGTCAGCATTACCGATTACGAGCGCAAGGTCGTCTATGCGCGCCTGGATCGGCAGCTGCGGGTGGCGGCGATGGTCGATATCGTCGGGTTCGACGAGTCGGTGGATGCGCGCCGGCTTGAAAGCATGCGCCGGTTGGCGCGCGATACGTTGCCGGCCGCGGCGGATTATGGGCAGGCGGTGGAGTGGGCGGGGATGCGGCCGGCCACGCCTACCGGGGTGCCGATTATCGGCGCTACGGCCTACCGAAACCTTTGGCTGAACGTGGGGCATGGCGCATTGGGGTTTACCTTGGCCTGTGGCAGTGCGCAGCGGTTGGCCAGGATGATGGTTTGACTGCACCGGCCTCATCGCCGGCAAGCCGGCTCCCACAGGGTATGGCGATGAGGCCGGTACCAACCTAGCGCCCGAACTGCATCGGCCAGCCCACCACTTTCTTCGCCCGCGGCGTGGCGTAGGTCCGCACTTTCGACGTGCTCAACCCCATTCGCACCAGCGACTCGGCAATGGTCACCGCTGCACTCACACCATCTACCACCGGCACCCCGGTGCGCTGGCGGATCTGCTCATCCAGCCCGGCCATGCCGCCGCAACCCAGGCAGATCACTTCTGCCTTGTCATCGCGCACCGCGCGTTCGGCCTGTTCGACGATGGCCTGAACCGCGCGTTGCGGGTCGGCCTCAAGCTCGAGCACGGCCAGGCCGCTGGCGCGCACCGAGGCACATCGCGCGTACAAACCCGATAGTTTCAGGCGGTCCTCGATCAGCGGCACGGTACGGTCGAGCGTGGTCACCACCGAGTAGGCGTGGCCCAGGTACATCGCGGTGCTGGCTGCGGCGTCGGTGATGTCCACCACCGGCACGTTCAGCAGCTCCTGCAGGCCTTCGCGGCCATGTTCGCCGTAACCGGCCTGAATGACCGCATCGTACGGGCCCTCGTAGGCGAGTACACGGTCCATCACGGCGATGGCTGCCAGGTAGCTCTCGAAGTTGCCTTCCACCGATTCGGCCCCGAACCAGGGGGTCAGGCCGACGATTTCGGTGCCGGGCGAGGCCACGCTGCGCGCCTGTTCGGCGATGGCTTCGGTAATGGCTTCGGTGGTGTTCACGTTGGCGATCAGAATACGCATGGGTACTGCTCCTTGATCAGTGGCTGCTGTGGTCGACGGCGATGCACTCGCCGCTGACATCAGCGTATTGACGGTTGCGCGGGGCTATCAGCAGGTACACCGCCGCAGCGATGCCAGCGCCGATCAGCCACGAAAACGGCGCAATGGCATGGAAGTTGGGCACCAGTGCCAGGACGATGGCCAACAGCGCTGCAGGCACGAAGGCGGCGACAGCGCGCAGGTTGATGCCTTTGCTGTAGTGGTAGGCACCGGCCGGGTGTTCGCTGTACAGCTCCGGCACGTTGATGCAGCCTTTTCGCAGCAGCCAGTAGTCGGCCATGATCACCCCGTACAGCGGGCCGAGCAGGGCGCCCAGGCCGGACAGGAAATACACGATCACCACCGGGCTGTTGTAGAGGTTCCATGGCAGGATCAGCACCGCCAGGGTGGCGCTGATCAGGCCGGCGCGGCGGAAGTTCAGGTGGCGCGGCGCCAGGTTGCTGAGCACGAACGCTGGGGCGACGAAGTTGGCCATGATGTTCACCGCAACGGTGACGATCAGGAACGCCAGGCAACCCAGGACCAGGAACGCGGTGCTGGGGATGCTGGCAACGATCTGCGTCGGGCTGTCGATGATCTGGCCGTTGATCTTGAACTGCGCGCCGCACAGCACCACGGTGATCATTGCGAACACCAGAATGTTCACTGGCAAGCCCCAGAAGTTACCGACCCGGATGGTCTTGCGGCAGGGCGAGGAGCGGGCGAAGTCGCAGAAGTTGAGCACCAGGGTGCCGTAGATCGCCAGCCACAGCGCGCCACCGGCGAAGATATTGCGCCACATCTCGTAACCGGTCAGCGGTTCGGCCACCGACCAGGCAATCCGCGCATCGGCCTTGAAGTACATGAACAGCGCCAGGCTGGCCACGGTCAGCAGGATCACCGGGCCGGCGAAGGCTTCGTAACGGCGCACCATCTCCATGCCGTAGGCGAGGATCACCAGTTGCACCAGCCAGATGGCCACGAAGCACACCCAGCCCAGGCTCGAAAGCCCCAGGATACTGTTGTGGTCATAGCTGGCCAGTTGCGGCCACACAGCCGTGAGCAGCACCCGCAGCACCACCGAGGCCAGGTAGGTCTGGATACCGAACCAGGCGATGGCGATGACGGCGCGGATCAGCGCCGGGATCTGCGCGCCATGGATACCAAAGGCAATGCGGCTGATGACCGGGAACGGCACCCCGGTCTTTTGCCCCATGTAGCCGGACAAGTTCATGAAGAAGTACACCAGCGCCGCGCCGATCGCCAATGACATCAATATCTGCCAGCCACCCAGGCCCAGGGCGAACAAGCCCATGGCAAAGGAATAGTTGGCGATGTTGTGAACGTCATTGGTCCACAACGCGAAGATGCTGTAGCGCCCCCAGCGCCGGCCCTCGAGGCGGGTTGGTGCGAGGTCGCGGTTATGCAGGCGGGGGCTCAGTTCAAGGGGGGGCGCATGACCGGCGAGGGTGGATGAGGGGGTGCTGCTGGCGACGGATTGTTCAGGCGCGAGGTCGAGGCTGGTACGCATTCCGGCAGGCTCCTGATGCACGTGGACTGCGATGAGCGGGCATGCGCACGGGCTCGCCATCTCGTCGGTGCAGCGTTGGCATCACTGGGTTCTGGGCGCGGCGGCCGGGTTAGGCCGGCGTCGCGGGTTCTTGTGTATTTATGTTTTGTTTAACGTGTATACAAAACACGAACACACAAAAGCGAGTTCCATGCCAGGCCACAATCAGTGCTCAGGTAGCCACTATGTTGAATCTTTATTGTTTAAAGGTAAGTGGATGAAATAAATGAGATATAAGTTGACCGAATGAACAGGTTTAAATTTTCATAGGATGAATTAGTTGATCAGTTGGTCAAAATTAGTTGCGGAAGTGGTGTAACGTATTGGGGCATTGCTAGCACTTATGCACACAAAAATGGCACCTATGGTGACATTCGTGTGTACAAAAATTAGTCAGGTTTTCTTGGCCCTCCGTCCATAGGTGGCAGGCGCCGCTTGACCGGGCTTTTCTTGATGATCGCCGTGTTGGTTTCGGCCAGTACATTGATGCGGTCGAGCAGCGTGTCGAGCTGCTCCATTGAGCGCACATGCAGGCGGGCGATGAAGCAGTCCTCGCCCGTTACCTTGTCGCACTCGGTGAATTCCGGGATGGCGACGATTTGCCGTTCCACCTCCTGCAATTGCCCAGGCAACGGGCGAATACGCACGATGGCCTGCAGTTGGTAGCCGAAACTGCGGGGGTCGACATCCACGGTGTAACCGCGCAGCACACCGCGTTCCTCCAGGCGGCGCAGGCGCTCGCTGACGCTGGGGGCCGACAGCCCGCTAATCTGCGCCAGCGCTTTGAGCGAGCGGCGAGAATCTTCCATCAAGGCATTGATCAGCAATTGGTCTATCGTATCGGTCATCTTCGCCTCGTCAGGTAGAACCAGAGATTTGCCTTGATAGTAAAGGCTAGTTCGGAAAATGGCCTTGGTTATCCGCTGGAAGGCTGCTGCGAACCCCTTGCATACTGTGGCCATCGTCAATGGGAGGTGTGGGATGGACAGTTCTTTGCGCCGCGGCTCGCTGGAAATGGTGGCTGCCATGTTGATTTCTGGAACTATCGGCTGGTTCGTGCTGGTGTCCGGGCAGCCGGTGCTGGAGGTGGTGTTCTGGCGCTGCGTGTTCGGTACTGACACGTTGCTGGTGATCTGCGCCGCCTTCGGTTTCCTCAAGCCGGGCATGGTCAGCCGTACTGCCTTCCTGTTGGCCATCGTCAGCGGTGTAGCCATCGTCGGCAACTGGGTGTTGCTGTTCGCCTCTTATTCGCGGGCATCGATTGCCATCGGTACGGCGGTGTACAACGTTCAGCCGTTCATGCTGGTGGGGCTGGCGGCGATCTTTCTGGGCGAGAAGATCACGGCGGCCAAGGTCACCTGGTTGAGCGTGGCCTTCCTCGGCATGTTGGCGATCGTCAGCGCCCATGGTGCGGGGCAGGGCAGCGGCGAGGACTATTTGCTGGGTATTGGCCTGGCCCTGGGCGCGGCGCTCTTGTATGCCATCGCCGCACTCATCATCAAGCGCCTGAAAGGCACGCCCCCGCACCTGATTGCCTTGGTCCAGGTAGCCACCGGCGTGCTGTTGCTGGCGCCTTGGGTCAAGCTTGGCGGGCTGCCTGGCGAGCCGTCAGCACTGGCCAGCCTGTTGACCCTGGGCATGGTCCACACCGGGTTGATGTACGTGCTGCTGTACAGCGCCATCCAGCGGCTGCCCACAGCGCTGACCGGTGCGCTGTCGTTCATCTACCCGATTGCTGCGATTCTGGTCGACTGGGTGGCGTTCGGCCACCGACTGGTGCCATTGCAGTGGCTCGGCGTGGTGTTGATCCTGCTGGCAGCGGCGGGGATGCAGCAGGGTTGGTGGTTCCGTTCGGCGCAACTCGCAGCCAAAGGGTAGAATGCTCCCTTTTACCTGCTTGCGACCCGCCATGACTTCGCCGATCCAAACCCTCGAACAGCATCTGCTCACCGCCCTCGACCCCGCCCCGCAGGAAACCCGGCGCCTGTTCCATGGCCGCGGCCGCTGCTGGCCGGGGCTGGAGCAGGTCACCGTCGACTGGCTGCAGGGCGTGTTGTCGGTGGCGCTGTTTCGCGAACCGCCGCAAGGTCAGCTGGCGGAGCTGGAGGCCATGCTGCGTAACCTGGCCGAGCGCCCGCAATGGGGTGGCCAGGCTATCCTCATTCAGCACCGCTACCTGCCGGACAGCCCGGGCCAGTGGCTGTGGGGCGAACCATGCCAGCAGCGCGAGGTGATCGAAGATGGCCTGACCTACCTGCTCGACCTCGGCGTGCGGCAGAACAACGGCCTGTTCCTGGACATGCGCTATGGCCGGCGCTGGGTGCGCGAGCAGGCAGCGGGCAAGCGGGTGCTCAACCTGTTTGCCTATACCTGTGGTTTTTCGGTGGCTGCCATCGCGGGCGGCGCCGAACAGGTGGTCAACCTGGACATGGCCAAGTCGGCACTGTCGCGTGGCCGCGACAACCATCGGCTCAATGGCCACGACGCCTCGCGGGTGGCGTACCTGGGCCATGAGCTGTTCAAGTCGTGGGGCAAGGTGCGCAAGTATGGGCCGTATGACCTGATCATCATCGACCCACCGACCTTCCAGAAGGGCAGTTTCGTGCTGACCCAGGATTACGCGAAGATCTTGCGCCGGTTGCCGGAATTGTTGAGCGAGGGGGGGACGGTGCTGGCGTGTGTAAATGATCCGGGCATTGGGCCAGAGTTTCTGATCGAGGGGATGGCGGAGCAGGCGCCAACGTTGGCCTTCATCGAGCGATTGGAAAACCCGCCGGAGTTTCCTGATGCGGACCCGGCGGGTGGCTTGAAGGCTTTGGTATTCCGCCAGGTTTGATGCTGGTCACACTGGCCCCATCGCCCGGCTCGCACATTTACTGCGGTGCTGCATAACCCTGTGGGAGCCGGCTCGCCGGCGATAGGCCGGACCTGCCTGCATCAAGCTGTAACTCCACGCACCGGCAGCGGATACACCTGAGCAAAAAACACATTCTCGGTCTGGTCCACACGCTTTTTAAGCCGCTCGTTGAACGCCCGGCTCACCGCATACTGACCGCCGGAAATAGTGCGGAACTGCGCCGTCAGCACAAACCCGTTCAAGTCCATGCGGTCCACCCCGAACACCTGCAGTGGCCCCTGCAGGTTGATGCGCAGCATGGGGTCGTCGCTGATCGACTGCCCCACCTCATGGATCAACGCCAGCGATTCATCCACATCGCTGTCATAGGTGAACTGCACCGAGAAGAACGCGTAGGCGAATTGCCGTGACTGGTTGGTGACCGCCTTGATCTGCCCGAACGGTACCGAGTGCACGAAGCCCTTGCCATCGCGCAGGCGCAAGGTGCGGATGGTCAGGCTCTCGACGGTGCCGGCGTGGCCGGAGTCGAGCACGACCCAGTCGCCGATCGAGATGGTGTCTTCGATCAGGATGAACAGCCCGGTGATCACATCCTGCACCAGTTGCTGGGAGCCAAAACCGATGGCCAGGCCGATCACCCCGGCACCGGCCAGCAGGGGCGCGACATTGATGCCCAGGTTGGCCATGGTGGTGATGGTGCAGATGACCACCAGGATGACCTTGATGGCGTTGCGCAGCATGGGCAGGATGGTCCGCACCCGGGTACTGGGCTGGCGCGCGGCGCGCCGGCCGGCTGGAGGTTTGAGGGCCTCCTGGATGGCGGTGTCGAGCACCACCCACAGCAGCCAGGTGACCAGCAGGATCAGGCCGATGCTCGACAGCGAGTTGCTGATGGCCTGCCCCAGGCTGTTGCTCAACGCGAAGCCGATCACCGAGACGCCCCAGATGCGCCCCAGCAGCTCGATGAAGGCCACCGCCATGGCAATGCGCAGCAGTGCGTGGGCGAGACTGCGCAGCAGCTCCTTGTAGGGCCGCACCCGTTGCCCGGGGTCGGCTTCGCGCGGTGCCAGCAGGTGTTGCAACAAAGTGCTGAGAAACACCGTGCTGACCAGCAATACCGTCGTCAGCAGCGCGTTCTGCAGGGCCTTCTGGCTTTCTTCGCCGGCACCGATCAGGTGGATGGCCGAGACCAGGATCATCAGCAGGATCGGCAAGTACCACACGACCGAAAAGATCCGCAGGGTTTCCTGGACGGCGCGGTGTTGCACGCGGTCCTTGAAGGCGCGGTTACGGATCAGGTGCGCCACCGGGCGGCGCAGGCGGATCACCAGGCTGGCAAAGATGATCGTCGCGGCAAGGCCGGTGAACACCGCGACGCTGGCAGTGATATTGCCGCCCAGTTGGCGGGCGATCTGCGGGCTGGTCAAGGCATCGCTCCAGGCCGCCAGAAAGCCGATGAGAAACAGCGGTCGCGGCGCCAGGCGCTTGATCACGGCCACGGCGGGGCGCTTGTGGCCGGCATCGAACACGGTGACCAGGCACAGGATGATCGAGGTGGAGAACAGGCCGCTGCTGGTGGCGTAGGCCAGGCTCAGCCCCAGGGCGCGAGCGATTGATGGGTCGAGAAAACGGCTGACGTAAAGCGTCAAGGGCAGGCTGGCCAGCGCGGGCAAGGTATACGGCAGCAGGTAGCCGAGCAGGCTGCTGGCGCGTTGACGCTGGCGCAGCCAGGGTGTGGCCGTGGCGCGCTTGCTGCACCAGCGGCCGAGACTGGTCAGCACGGCGAAGCTCGCGGCCCAGGTCAGCGTCAGCAGGATGAAGTTGCCAGCCAGTTGCAGCGAATCACTGGCCGAGTGGCGATCGACCAGGCGTTCCATTTCCTTGGCGGCGCGGTCGGTGCGCAGGCGCCAGGCGTCGACCAGATGGGCGTCGAGGTCCAGCTCCTGGGCCGCACTGTCCAGGCCGTCGGCCAGGGCACCTAGCAAGCCACCTTGCAGGACCGGTTCCGGTTCGGCGGGTTGTTCTTCGGCGGGGGCGGGGTCTGCGGCAAGCAGGTGGGTGCTCAGCAGGCAGCCGAGCAGCAGGGTTGAGAGGTAGCGCAGCACTGGAGTACTCCTTGGGCCGGGATGAGCGGTGCAGGGTTACTCAAGGAACTGATGGGTGATGGGGGTAAAAAGTTCGATGTGGTGTGTTGGCAGTACAGGCCTCTTCGCGGGGCAAGTCGGGTCGCCGCACCGCCGCTCCCACAGGGCCCGTGCAACGCATAGAGTGGGAGCCGGCTTGCCGGCGATAGGGCCGGTACTGCCTGCATCGATTACTGGCCGGTATAGATCTGGTCGAACACGCCACCGTCATTGAAGTGGGTTTTCTGTACGGTGCGCCAGTCACCAAAGGTCTTCTCAACCGACAAGAAGTCGACTTTCGGGAAGCGGTCGGTGTACTTGGCCAGCACGGTTGCATCGCGCGGGCGCAGGTAGTTCTGCGCGGCGATTTCCTGGGCTGCCGGCGACCACAGGTACTGCAGGTATTCCTCGGCCACGGCCTGGGTGCCCTTCTTGGCCACGACCTTGTCGACCACGCTCACCGGCGGCTCGGCTTCGGCCGATACGCTTGGGTAGATCACTTCGAACTGGTCGCGGCCGAACTCGCGGGCGATCATCTCGGCTTCGTTCTCGAACGTTACCAGCACATCGCCGATCTGGTTGGTCATGAAGGTGGTGGTGGCGGCGCGGCCACCGGTATCCAGCACCGGCGCCTGCTTGAACAGCTTGCCGACGAAATCACGGGCCTTGGCCTCGTCGCCGCCTTGCTTGAGCACATAGCCCCATGCCGAGAGGTAGGTGTAGCGGCCGTTACCCGAGGTTTTCGGGTTGGGCACGATCACCTGCACGCCCTCCTTGAGCAAGTCAGGCCAGTCCTTCAGCGCCTTGGGGTTGCCCTTGCGCACAATGAACACGGTGGCCGAGGTGAACGGCGCGCTGTTGTTCGGCAGGCGCGTCACCCAGTCGTCCGGCACCAGCTTGCCGTTGTCGGCCAAGGCGTTGATGTCGGTGGCCATGTTCATGGTGATGACATCGGCTGGCAGGCCATCGATCACCGCACGCGCTTGCTTGCTCGAACCGCCGAAGGACATCTGCACGTTGACCTTCTCGTTGTGCTCGGCTTCCCAGTGCTTCTGGAACGCCGAGTTGTAGTCCTTGTAGAAGTCGCGCATCACATCGTAGGAAACGTTGAGCAGGGTTGGGGCAGCCTGGGCGAGGTTGCCCAAGGCAAGGCCTGCGGCGAGCAGCGAGGCGCTGAAGAGTTTTTTCACGATGCTTCCTTGTTCTTGAACAGTTATGGGCAGAGTGCCAGCGACTATAGCGGGTGCCCTGCAGCTGTTTAAAGAACAAAAAACGCTTTGGTTATTCCCGCTGCCTGCGTGGGCGCTTTTCATGGAGGCAGCGCCTGCTCTGTGGATACCCTCGGGAATACGGTAACCAAGGTAGCCTGGAACACGGTTATCTGGGCGGCCCGAGGCTCTGCACAAAATTTTGTGTACCGCAGTCACTGTAGGAGCTGGCTTGCCGGCGATCGGCTGCGAAGCAGTCGTAAATGCTGAATCCGCACTCTGTCTGGCACTGCGCAGATACCGGACTTACGACTGCTTCGCAGCCGATCGCCGGCAAGCCAGCTCCTACAGGACATATTCATATGGGGCCTAGTAAAACTGCCAGTTGCTGAAAAGGGTGGGCTATCGCAGATTCTGGGCAGGGATTCTGACTATGAGCGATCTGGCATGAGACATAAAAGCGAACCGTCGCCTGAGGGAAATTTTCTCGGCAAAAAGGTTATGAAGCAGCCGCCGCTGTCGTATACAGCTTACGGGGGGCTATGGGCTCGGCCTGACGTGTCATTGGGGTTCAATGGCGAATGGAAAAACGAGATTTTGCAAGCGTACGGTCTGGGCCAGGGACATCGCTTTTATAGCCCTGCATTGATGCGATTTCTCAGTCCAGACGCGTTGAGCCCGTTTGGGGAGGGTGGAGTTAACACATACTGTTATTGCGTGGGTGATCCGATAAACAGGCTCGATCCTTCAGGTAAAAGTTTCATGAAGATGTTGATGCCTGGGCGTAAAACTGGTTCAACTGAATTTGCAAAAAATGTTGGTATATCCAAGGGGGTTGTCAAGGCAATTGTGAAGTATGCACATGGGGAGGTGTCGATATCTAGGCGCTTTGATGGTGAGTTTCATGAGGCATTTAAAGCTCATGTAGCAGATGGGAAGTTGACTGACGTCTCGACAAGCCTTACTCGCGATAGCCATTTTGAGCAGAAAAGATATTTCAGGCTCGGTGACATAACGATCGAGGTTGGAAGTGAGCGCATTCTTTATCTTGATGCGATGTTAAAAAATGATGGTTATGTGCTGTTTGAACCCGTTATGCCGAATGCTATGCCAGCAGTAAGAAGTTCTTGATCAAATGGCCATCTTGCGACGACATTTCGCGCGCTTAATCGGTATTGATGAGCCATTCGCCCACAGCTCGAATCGATGTTCGGTGGAAGGCTCCGTCTTCGATTCGCGCGGCATCCCGCAGGGCCCCCATGGCGTTTAGCCGCCAAGTGCACCTGTGGGGTTGCCCGCATAGGGGCCGTAACAGTCGGCATCACAACTTCGGAAACAGTGCATTCCCGCAGCGCGAGCAAAACGCTGCACCATGCTCATGGCTCTGCTTGCTGCACGTCGGGCAGTCATGCTGCAACTGTTCCCCGCGCATGGCGTTGGCCAGCTCTGCGGTAAAAATCCCGGTTGGCACGGCGATGATCGAGTAACCGGTGATCATCACCAGCGACGATAGCACTTGGCCGAGCGGGGTCTTCGGCACTATATCGCCAAAACCCACTGTGGTCAGGGTGACAATCGCCCAGTAGATGCCTTTTGGGATGCTGGTGAAGCCGTGCTCCGGGCCTTCGATGACGTACATCAAGGTGCCGAACACGGTCACCAAGGTGGAAACGGTGACCAGAAAGACGATGATCTTCTGCTTGCTGCCGCGCAGCGCCGCCATCAGGTAGTTGGCCTGCTTGAGGTACTGGCCGAGCTTGAGCACGCGGAAGATCCGCAGCATGCGGATGACACGGATGATCAGCAGGTACTGCGCGTCGCTGTAGTAAATGGCGATGACCCCCGGGACGATCGCTAGCAGGTCGACCAGGCCGTAGAAGCTGAATGCGTAGCGCAGCGGCTTCGGCGAGCAGTACAGGCGTGTCAGGTATTCGGCCAGGAAGATTGCGGTGAAGCCCCATTCGATACCAGCCAGAAGGCCTGCGTAGCCCTGGTGAACAGCGTCAATGCTGTCGAGGATCACCGTGACCAGGCTGGCCAGGATGATCAGCAGGAGGGTCTTGTCGAAGCGTCGGCCGGCTACGGTGTCGGTCTGGAAGACGATGATATAGAGCCGTTCGCGCAGGCTCGCTGGGTTGTTCATGGGCTCGGTCCATAGGGCGATGGGCTGAGCCTAGGGGCTGGCTTTCAGCTGTGCAAGCGGCTCGCGTTCCCGCGCTGATTGAGCGACGCCAGATGATTGCCAAAGTGCATCAGCCAGCAGGCTACCACGAAGGGCGCGGTGAGCCCGGCGACAGGCAGCAGTTTGAACAACGGCTGGAGCACAAGCGCCAGGGCTATGGCCATCAGGGTGACCCATGGCCGTTCGCCTTGCCGGCTGAACGCCAGCGCCGCCAGCGCCGCGTTGAACCCGTACAGCCCCATCCAGGCAGCCTGTGTCTGCTCAGCCAGCAACGCCACGCCGCCGCCGATGGCCGAGCCGATCACGGCCCACATGGCGGCATAGGGGTTGGCAATGAACATGCCGACGATAATCAGCAGCCCGGCCAATGGATTATCAAGCAGGAAAATCTGGCCGACACCGCGCGCGAGGGCATACAGCGGGTCTGGCTCGGCAAAGATGGCCGTCGAGGGGGCAGCGATCAGCAGAGTGCCCCAGCCTAGCAGCACGAACGGCGCGGTGTAGGCGATCAGCAACTTGCCGCCGCGCTTGCGCCACTGGTGGGTGATGATGCTGGACAGCCCGCCGGCCGCGATGATCAGCGGCGGCATGATTGCCGACCACGGCAACACCGCGCTGATCAGGATGCCGATCAGTACGCCGTTGTAGCAATAAAGCCCGGCCTGGCGGTCGGCGCGGTCGTAGCCGCGGCGCTGGGCCGTCAGCAGGCCGGCGAGGGCACCGAGCAGGGCGCCGCCGACCAGGTTGGGAGCGGTCAGCAGGATGGCCAGTAGGCAGCACAGGCCGCACAGGGGGTTGCGCAGCAGCAGCACCTGGCTGAAACCGTTGAGCAGCGCCGTGGCCCAGTCGGGGCACGGGTTGACGAAATTTTTGCTGTACATGGGCAGTCGGTAAGGTTGATTGATGAGCGGTGGGCCTCTTTGGGCCTCGGTTTTCCGCAGGGCTTTGTAATGGGTGCAAGGGGAGGGCTTTGCCCTCCATTCGCTGGCAAGCCAGCTCCCACAGGTACAGCGGCGCTTTCAAGAGCAGCAGAGTACCTGTGGGAGCCGGCTTGCCGGCGAAAGGGGCGCAGAGCGCCCCCAACAATCTCAGACCAAGGTCTCGATCCGCAGCGTATTAGTCGAACCCGGCTTGCCGAAAGGCACGCCGGCGGTGATCAGCAGCGTGTCGCCACGGCTGGCCATGCCTTGTGCCTGGGCGATCTCCAGCGCGGTCGAGCAGATTTCGTCGACCTGGCGCAGGCGGTCGTTGACCACCGAGTGCACGCCCCAGGCCACGCTCAGGCGGCGGGCGGTGATCAGGTTTGGCGTCAGGTTGAGGATCGGTGCGCGTGGCCGCTCGCGTGCAGCGCGCAGGGTCGAGGCGCCCGACTCGCTGTAGTTGACCAGCACGGCTACCGGCAGAATGCCGCTGATACGGCGGATCGCGCAGCTGATGGCGTCCGACACGGTGGCCTCAGCCTTCGGCCGGCTTACGTCGAGCTGGGCCTGGTAGTCCGGGCCGTTTTCCACCTGGCGGATGATCTTGCTCATCATCTGCACGGCTTCCAGCGGGTAGTCACCCGAGGCGGTTTCGGCCGACAGCATCACCGCGTCGGCACCTTCGGCCACTGCGTTGGCCACGTCGGTGACTTCGGCGCGGGTCGGTGCCGGCGAGAAGCGCATCGACTCGAGCATCTGCGTGGCTACCACTACCGGTTTACCCAGCTGGCGGCAGGTGCCGATGATACTTTTCTGGATGTGCGGCACGCTCTCGGCCGGTACCTCTACGCCCAGATCGCCCCGCGCCACCATGATGGCGTCGGACAGCTCGGCGATGGCCTGCAGCTGCTCGACCGCCGATGGCTTCTCGATCTTGGCCATCAGGTAGGCGCGGTCGCCGATCAGCTGGCGCGCCTCAAGGATGTCTTCCGGGCGCTGCACGAACGACAGTGCCACCCAGTCCACGCCCAGCTCCAGGCCGAAGGCCAGGTCTCGGCGGTCTTTTTCGGTAAGCGGGGACAGGTCCAGCACCGCTTGCGGCACGTTGACGCCCTTGCGGTCGGACAACTCACCGCCGTTCAGCACGGTGGTATCGATAGCGTCGGCGTGCTTGGCGGTCACCCGCAGGCGCAGGCGGCCGTCGTCCACCAGCAGGTCCATGCCAGGCTGCAGCGCGGCGATGATTTCCGGGTGGGGCAGGTTGACCCGCTCGTTGTTGCCGGGCGTCGCGTCCAGGTCCAGGCGCAGTGACTGGCCGCGCTGCAGTTGCACCTTGCCTTCGGCCAGGCGGCCAACGCGCAGTTTCGGCCCCTGCAGGTCCATCAGAATGCCCAGCGGGTAATTCAGCTGCTGCTCGACTTCGCGGATCCACTGGTAGCGCAGGGCGTGGTCGGCGTGTTCGCCGTGGCTGAAGTTGAGGCGGAAGATGTTTACCCCGGCTTCGACCAGCTGGCGGATGTCATCGATGCCGTTGATCGCAGGGCCGAGGGTGGCGAGGATTTTGACTTTTTTATCAGGCGTCATGATTGTGCAGTCTCGAGGATCAGGATGGCGCGGAAGTCGTTGACGTTGGTGCGGGTCGGTTCGGTGACGATCAGCGCATCAAGCGCGGCGAAGTAGCCGTAACCGTTGTTGTTGTCCAGCTCATCGCTGGCCGACAGGCCCAGGGCTTCGGCGCGGGCGTAGCTGCAGGGCGTCATGAAGGCGCCGGCGTTCTCTTCCGAGCCGTCGATGCCGTCGGTGTCACCGGCCAGGGCATACACGCCTGGCAGGCCCTTGAGGCTTTCGGTGAGGCTGAGCAAAAACTCGGCGTTGCGCCCGCCACGGCCATTGCCGCGCACGGTGACGGTGGTTTCGCCGCCAGACAGGATTACGCAAGGCGCCTTGAGCGGCTGGCCGTGCAGGACGATCTGCCGGGCGATGCCGGCATGCACTTTGGCCACTTCGCGCGATTCGCCTTCCAGGTCACCGAGGATCAGCGGGCTGAAGCCGGCCTGGCGGGCCTTTACTGCAGCCGCCTCGAGCGATTGCTGGGGCTTGGCGATCAGCTGGAAGTGGCTGCGGGCCAGGGCCGGGTCGTCGGCCTTGACGGTTTCGGAGGCCGGGTTGTTGAGCCAGTCGATGACCGCCTTGGGCGCTTCGATGTTGTAGCGCTTGAGGATCGCCAGGGCGTCAGCCGAGGTGCTCGGGTCGGCCACGGTGGGGCCGGATGCGATGACTGTGGCCAGGTCGCCAGGCACATCGGAAATGGCATAGGTGTAGACGGTGGCCGGCCAGCAGGCCTTGGCCAGGCGGCCGCCCTTGATCGCCGAGAGGTGCTTGCGCACGCAGTTCATCTCGCCGATGGTGGCGCCGGACTTGAGCAGCGCCTTGTTGATGTGTTGCTTGTCGGCCAGGGTCAGGCCTTCGGCTGGCAACGCCAGCAGGGCGGAACCACCGCCGGAAAGCAGGAAGATGACGCGGTCGTCTTCGTTGAGGTTGCTGACCAGTTCCAGCACGCGCTTGGCCACGGCCAGGCCGGCGGCATCAGGGACCGGGTGGGCGGCTTCGACCACTTCGATCTTCTGGCAGTTGGCGCCATGACCGTAACGGGTGACCACCAGCCCGGAGACTTCGCCCTGCCAGCTTTTTTCGACCACTTCGGCCATGGCGGCTGCGGCCTTGCCGGCGCCGATGACGATGACCCGGCCGCTACGGTCGGCGGGCAGGTAGGGTTCGAGGACTTGGCGTGGGTGGGCGGCGGCGATGGCTGTGTCGAACAGGTCGCGGAGAAGTTTTTGCGGATCGACCGACATGGCAGGCTCCCAATTATTGTTGTTCTGCAGAATCGAAAACGCCCCTGGAACTGCCTCCGTGCAGGCCGAACCAGGGGCGGGTGTTGCTCGGTGCGGGGGCTGCGCAATAGCCCCCGAATTCAGCTTATTTGCCTTCGCCGCGGATCGAGAAGTTGGCCATGTGCTCCAGGCCTTTGATCAGCGCGGAGTGGTCCCAGTTGCCGCCACCCAGTGCCACGCAGGTGCTGAACACTTGCTGGGCGTTGGAGGTGTTGGGCAGGTTGATGCCCAGTTCCTTGGCGCCTTGCAGGGCCAGGTTGAGGTCCTTCTGGTGCAGGTTGATGCGGAAGCCTGGGTCGAAGGTGCCTTTGATCATGCGCTCGGCATGCACTTCGAGGATTTTCGACGAGGCGAAGCCGCCCATCAGTGCTTCACGTACCTTGGCAGGGTCGGCGCCGTTCTTGGCGGCGAACAGCAGGGCTTCACTGACGGCCTGGATGTTCAGGGCGACGATGATCTGGTTAGCTACTTTGGCAGTCTGGCCGTCGCCGTTGCCGCCGACGCGGGTGATGTTCTTGCCCATGGCTTCGAACAGCGGCAGGGCGCGCTCGAAGGCTTTCGGGCAGCCACCGACCATGATGCTCAGGGTCGCGGCCTTGGCACCGACTTCGCCGCCGGACACCGGGGCGTCCAGGTAGGCGGCGCCAGTGGCCTTGATCTTCTCGGCGAAGGCCTTGGTAGCGGTCGGCGAGATCGAGCTCATGTCGATCACCACCTTGTTCGGGCCTACACCTTCGGCCACGCCGTTTTCGCCGAACAGGACGCTTTCGACCTGCGGGGTGTCCGGGACCATGATAATGATGAACTCGGCTTCCTGGGCAACCTCTTTCGGGTTGGCCAGAGCCACTGCGCCAGCGGCGATCAGGTCAGCCGGGGCGGCGTCGTGGTGGGTGGAAACGAAGATGCTGTGACCTGCTTTTTGCAGGTTCTGCGCCATGGGTTTGCCCATGATGCCGGTGCCGAGGAAACCGATTTTAGCCATGAGAATTTGCCTCTTTGTAATTATTGAATCTCAAGTGCAACCCGGACCTTGTGGGAGCGGGCTTGCCCGCGAAAGCGGCTGTGAAGCCACTACTGCATTCGCGGGCAAGCCCGCTCCCACAGGTTCGGTGTTCTAGCCTTTAGATTGCGTTATGGGTTTTCAGCCAGCCCAGACCGGCTTCGGTGGTGGTCTTGGGCTTGTACTCCGCGCCAATCCAGCCCTGGTAGCCGATACGGTCCAGGTGCTCGAACAGGAAGCGGTAGTTGATCTCGCCGGTACCCGGTTCGTTGCGGCCCGGGTTGTCGGCGAGCTGGATGTGGTTGATCAGCTGCAGGTTGGCTTCCATGGTGCGCGCCAGGTCACCTTCCATGATCTGCATGTGGTAGATGTCGTACTGCAGGAACAGGTTGTCACTGCCGACTTCGGCCTGGATTTCCAGCGCCTGTTGGGTGGTGTTCAGGTAGAAGCCTGGGATGTCGCGGGTGTTGATCATTTCCATGACCAGGCGGATCCCTGCGGCTTTCAATTTTTCGGCGGCAAACCTCAGGTTGTCGACGAAGGTCTTGCGTACGTCAGCGCACTGCAAGCCTTGCGGGCGGACACCGGCCAGGGCGTTGACCTGGGTGTTGCCCAGCACCTTGGCGTATTCGATGGCCTTGTCGACACCGGCGCGGAACTCTTCCACGCGGTCGGGGTGGCAGGTGATGCCACGCTCGCCTTTGGCCCAGTCGCCGGCCGGCAGGTTGAACAGCACTTGGGTCAGGCCGTGCGCATCGAGCTGCTGTTTGATTTCAGCCGCGCTGAAGTCATACGGGAAGAGGTATTCGACGCCGCTGAAACCAGCATCGGCGGCAGCCTTGAAGCGGGCCAGGAAGTCCTGTTCGGTGAACAGCATGGACAGGTTGGCAGCGAAGCGAGGCATGAGTTGTCTCCTTGCGATGAAGGCCCCCAGGGCATGCCTGGGGGCGTCAGGCGATCAGTCCAGCAGCGAGATGGCGGTTGGCGCGTCGTTACCGACCAGGGCCAGGTCTTCGAACTCGTTGACCGCGTTGATCTCGGTGCCCATGGAAATGTTGGTCACACGCTCGAGAATCACTTCGACCACCACCGGCACGCGGAACTCTTCGGCCATTTTCTGTGCCTTGAGCAGGGCAGGGGCGATCTGGCCTGGCTCGAACACACGGATGGCTTTACAGCCCAGGCCTTCGACCACGGCGACGTGGTCGACACCGTAGGTGGCGGCGTCGGTGGAGTTGATGTTCTCGAACGCCAGTTGTACACAGTAATCCATGTCGAAGCCACGCTGCGCCTGGCGGATCAGGCCCAGGTAGGCGTTGTTCACCAGTACGTGGACATACGGCAGGTTGAACTGCGCGCCCACGGCCAGTTCTTCGATCATGAACTGGAAGTCGTAGTCACCCGACAGTGCCACGACCTTGCGTTTCGGGTCGGCCTTGACCACACCCAGCGCTGCAGGGATGGTCCAGCCCAGCGGGCCGGCCTGGCCGCAGTTGATCCAGTGACGTGGCTTGTACACGTGCAGGAACTGCGCACCGGCGATCTGCGACAGGCCGATGGTGCTGACGTAGGTGGTGTCCTTGCCGAACACTTGGTTCATTTCTTCGTACACACGCTGCGGCTTGACCGGCACGTTGTCGAAGTGGGTCTTGCGCTGCAGGCTCGACTTGCGTTCCTGGCAGTCTTGCAGCCACGCCTTGCGGCACTTCAGCTTGCCGGCGGCTTTCCACTCGCGGGCCACTTCGAGGAACACGTCCAGCGCCTTGCCAGCGTCCGAAACGATACCCAGGTCCGGGGTGAACACGCGGCCGATCTGGGTCGGTTCGATGTCGACGTGCACGAACTTGCGGCCTTCGGTGTAGACATCAACCGAACCGGTGTGGCGGTTGGCCCAGCGGTTACCGATACCGAACACCAGGTCGGATTTCAGCAGGGTGGCGTTGCCATAGCGGTGCGAAGTCTGCAGGCCGACCATGCCGACCATCAGTTCGTGGTCGTCCGGGATGGTGCCCCAGCCCATCAGGGTCGGGATAACCGGTACGCCGGTCAGTTCGGCGAACTCGACCAGCTTGTCGCTGGCGTCGGCGTTGATGATGCCGCCACCGGCCACCAGCAGTGGGCGCTCGGCGTCGTTGAGCAGGGCCAGGGCTTTTTCAGCCTGCACGCGGGTAGCGGACGGCTTGTTGACGGCCAGCGGCTCGTAGGCGTCGATATCGAATTCGATTTCGGCCATCTGCACGTCGAATGGCAGGTCGATCAGCACAGGGCCTGGGCGGCCGGTGCGCATTTCATAGAAGGCCTTCTGGAAGGCGTAAGGCACCTGGCCTGGCTCCAGAACGGTGGTCGCCCACTTGGTCACCGGCTTGACGATGCTGGTGATATCGACCGCCTGGAAGTCTTCCTTGTGCAGGCGTGCACGCGGGGCCTGGCCGGTGATGCAGAGAATCGGGATGGAGTCGGCCGATGCACTGTACAGGCCGGTGACCATGTCGGTGCCGGCTGGGCCGGAGGTGCCGATGCACACGCCGATGTTGCCCGGGTTGGCGCGGGTGTAACCCTCGGCCATGTGCGAGGCGCCTTCAACGTGACGAGCGAGGACGTGATCGATGCCACCGACTTTCTTCAGGGCCGAGTACAACGGGTTGATGGCAGCCCCTGGGATGCCGAACGCGGTATCTACACCTTCACGGCGCATGACCAGAACGGCTGCATCGATTGCTCTCATTTTGCTCATGGGTTGTGCCTCATCGATTTTGTAATTGTATACAACTTGCTTTGTGCCAGAGTGTATTCACGCCTGGCGGTTCAGGTCAATGGGTTTTCATCGGGGGAGGTTGCTTTCGTCCGAGCGCCCAGGAAAACGGCGATTTGCGTCATCGCATACGATCGTTTCAATTTATTGTATACAAAAGTGATTGCAGTTGTGTTCTATTTGGTTGATCGATTTTCAACTGCCCTCAGGGCTTCTCACAACAAGAAGAGGACCTTTCCATGAACGTTTTGAACCTCAAAGTCGCTGTCAGCCTGGTAAACGCCGCACTGGCGGCAGGCCGCAAGATCAATGCCGCGCCGTTGACGGTGGTGGTGCTGGATGCCGGTGGGCATGTGCTGGCTTTACAGCGCGAAGACGGCGCTAGCCTGATTCGCCCTGAAGTGGCCACAGGCAAGGCCTGGGGGGCGATTGCCCTGGGCAAGGGCTCGCGTCTGCTGGCGCTGGATGCGCAGCAGCGGCCGGCGTTTTTCGCGGCGTTGAATGGTTTGGGTGAGCGGCCGGTGGTGCCAGCGCCGGGTGGCGTGCTGGTTCGCGATCAGGACGGTAAAGTGCTGGGTGCGGTGGGGATCAGCGGGGATACGTCGGATATCGACGAGCAGTGTGCGATCAGTGCGATCGAAGAGGTGGGGTTGAAGGCGGATGCGGGTGTAGCGGCCTGAATCTCTATAGGCTGTATTGGCCTCACCGCCGGCAAGCCGGCTCCCACAGGTACACCACCGTTACCAAATAGTGTGGCGTGCCTGTGGGAGCTGGCTTGCCGGCGATAGGGCTGCAGAGCAGCCCCTTGGCCCTGTCAGGCGGCCTCGGGCTCACAGCCCTTGAGGACCAGCCGAATGATGGTCTCGGCTGCTGCTTCATAATCACTGTCGGCCAGCTTGGCCTTGCCGGTGATCACGGAAATCTGCCAGTCGAAATCCGCATAGGTCTGGGTCGCCGCCCAGATGCTGAACATCAGATGGTGCGCATCGACCTTGGCAATTTGCCCGCGCTCGATCCAGCGCTGGATACATTCGATGTTATGGCGTGCCTGCTCGTTGAGCTGCTCCACCTGGTTGGGCGAAAGGTGCGGTGCGCCGTGCATGATCTCGCTGGCGAAAACCTTGGAGGCATGGGGCAAGTCGCGCGAGATGCGGATTTTCGAGCGGATGTACGCACTCAATACTTCTTTGGGGTCACCGTCGGCATTGAACGGCGTAGATGCCTGCATGATCGGAGCGATGATGCTCTCCAGGACCTCGCGGTAAAGGTTGTCCTTGGATTTGAAGTAGTAGTACACGTTGGGCTTGGGCAGGCCGGCCTTGGCCGCGATATCGCTGGTCTTGGTGGCGGCGAAGCCCTTGTCGGCGAATTCCTCGCTGGCCGCGCGCAGGATCAGTTCCTTGTTGCGCTCGCGAATGGTGCTCATGGTCAGGGATCTTCCTCGTGTCTGGCCACCTCTAAGAGGGATCGGGCATGGTAGCACCGGGCCCGAGGGGCGCTCAAGGCAGCGACTTTCGGCTAGACTCCGGCCCACTCACTTCACGGGAAACAGGCAAACATGGCAGGAAGCAGTCTACTGGTACTGATCGACGACATCGCCACGGTGCTCGATGACGTTTCGCTGATGACCAAGGTCGCGGCGAAGAAAACCGCGGGCGTGCTGGGCGACGACCTGGCGCTCAATGCCCAGCAGGTAACCGGCGTGCGTGCCGAGCGTGAGATCCCGGTGGTGTGGGCGGTGGCCAAGGGCTCGTTCGTCAACAAGGCGATCCTGGTGCCGGCGGCGCTGCTGATCAGCGCGTTCATCCCTTGGGCAGTGACCCCGTTGCTGATGATCGGTGGCGCGTACCTGTGTTTCGAGGGCTTTGAAAAGCTCGCGCACAAGTTCCTGCATAGCAAGGAGGAAGACGCCGAGCAGCACAGCTCGCACAGTGAGGCGGTGGCAGACCCGAACATTGACCTTGTGGCTTATGAGAAAACCAAGATCAAGGGCGCGGTGCGCACCGACTTCATCCTCTCGGCCGAAATCATCGCCATTACCTTGGGCACGGTGGCCGACGCGCCGCTGACCCAGCAGATCATCGTGCTGTCGGGCATCGCCATTGTCATGACCGTGGGTGTGTATGGGCTGGTAGGCGGTATCGTCAAGCTCGATGACCTGGGCTTGTGGATGACCCAGAAGGCTTCCAGGGTGGCCCAAGCGGTGGGTAACGGCATCCTGCGGGCCGCGCCGTACATGATGAAGAGCCTGTCGGTGATCGGCACTGCGGCGATGTTTTTGGTCGGTGGCGGGATTCTGGTGCACGGGGTTGCGCCGCTGCATCATGCCATCGAGGGGTTCAGTGAAGGGCGGGGCGGGGCGCTGACCGGGGCGTTGCTCAACGGCGGTGTGGGGATTGTTGCGGGTGCCGCGGTGCTTGCTGTCGTAGCGCTGGCCGGCAAGCTGTGGCGGGCGGTAAAGCCAGCCACTTGATGCGTATGGCCGGGGCAAGCCCCGGATCGCCGGCAAGCCGGCTCCCACAGGTACCCCACCTATCTCAGGCGCGGCGCTATCTCTGTAGGAGCCGGCTTGCCGGCGATGGGCTGCAGAGCAGCCCCGCTATCAGAAGTGAACCTTGACCAGGAAGCTCGCCGTGTTTTGGTCGGTGGTGAACCCGTCGGAATCCTTGATCCCGTACTTGTTCTTCCAGTAGTCATACTCGAAACCCACGTACAGCTGCTTGTCACCCAGGTGCAACGCCTTGCCCAGGTCATATTTGACCTGCGGGTTGAAGTGCAGGTTGGCGTGGTATTCGCCACGGCGGTTCTCGTCGTTGTCGACCACCCAGTCCATGAAGCCGTCGATGAGGATGTCGGACGAGCCTACAGGGATGGTGTAGGACCACACCGGGGTGATCTGCCAGACATTGTCACCGGCGCGGCTGCCATCGGTGGTGCGCTGGTAGAAGTTCAGCTGGAAGTAGTCGAAGCCTGGGATATCCAGGTCGAAGCCCGGGCCGATCAGGTAGGACTCGGTATCACCTTCGCCGAACTCGTAGGTCATCGCCAGCAGCACGTCCTTGACCGGGCCGAAGGCCAGCTTCTGGTCGAAGATCTTGCCGAACGACAAGCGCGGGCTGATCTCGCCGTAGTAGGTGTTGTCGCCGTTACCGGCGTCCTTCTTGCCGTTGTAGAAAATCTTGTCGACGAAGATGAAGTTGTCGCCGTACTTCCAGCCATCGGCGTGCTCGAAGGTCACGGTTTGCTGGATTGCCGGGTTGACCTTGAAGTTCTTGCCCCACAGGTAGGTCAGGCTGTTGTTCTGCCACTGCAGCAGGTCGTCGGCATAGGTGGTGCCGCAGGCCAGCAGGCCGCCCGCGAGAATCAGGCTGTTGATGGTACGCATTGCAGATGTCGCTCCCTTGATTGATCTGTTGTCAGCGCTCGGTGTTGGCGCTGTTTTTGTCTTTTGAGTCAGCTTTTTTCGATAGGCCACAGCTATTTGGCAAGAGCTGCGCCAACTTTCCCGGGTTAGCTACAACCTTCCTGCTCGACTCGTTCCGAACGGTTGAAAATGGGTATTTCAGGCTGGCAACACGTTGGCTAACCGCCCGAATTCATTGACTGAGCGGTCAGTAAACGCGGGCAGGATCCGTCCTGCCCTGATCGAGGGGGCGCGCAGATTACTGGCTTGCGCGCCGGGCCTCAAGTGCTCTGTCCTGGAGCACAGTGAATCAAACTTGGGCGTTTGATCAGGTTTTCAGAAATGCACCTTGATCAGTGCGCTGGCAACGCTCTGGTTGCTCTCCAGATTGCCGCGGCTGTCGATGCCATATTTGTCCTTCCAGTAGCTGTATTCGAAGCCGACATACAGCTGTTTGGCGCCCAGGTTCAGCGCCTTGCCCAAGTCGTATTTGACCTGTGGGTTGAAGTGCAGGTTGGCGTGGTAGGTGCCGCGGCGGTTCTGGTCGTTGTCGGGTACCCAGTCCATGTAGCCGTCGATCAGAATGTCCGACCGGCCGACGGGGATGGTGTAGGACCAGCCGGGCGTGATCTGCCAGACATCGTCACCGGGGCGGCCGCCCTCTGTGTTGCGTAGGTAGAAGTTCAGGGTGAAATAGTTGAAGCCGGGAATGTCCAGGTCGAAGCCGGGGCCGATCAGGTAGGCCTCGTTGTCGCCTTCGCCGCGCTCGTAGGTCATGGCCAGCAGTACGTCCTTGACCGGGCCGAAGGCCAGCTTCTGGTCAAAGATCTTGCCGAACGACAGGCGCGGGCTGAATTCACCGTAGTAGGTGGTCACGCCTTTGCTGGCATCGGGCTTGCCGTTGTAGAAGATCTTGTCGACAAACAGGAAGGTGTCGCCGTACTTCCATTTGTTGGCGTGCTCGAACGTGATGGTCTGCTGGATATCAGGGTTGACCTTGAAGTCCTTGCCGTACAGATAGGTCAGGCTTTCGCCATGCCACAGCAGCCATTCGCCTGCGTGCGCGGGGAGGGTGGCCAGCAGGCTGCTGCCCAGCAACAGGCTTGATGCGATGCGCTTCATGTTGTGATTCCCGGACTTATTGTTTTTGTTGGCGGTGTTTTCGGCGCGCAGGCGCCCCGGGCAGCCCATTCCGGCGGGCCGACGGCACAGCGGTTGTTGCGAAAGACAAGAAAGGGCGACATTGCGCCGCCCTGCAACTCAGTGCTGGTGGCAGGCGTCGTTATGCGCCGCGCGATCAGCGCCACCGAGGATGTTGAACAGCACGTTCAGCACCAAGGCACTGACCGTGGCCATGGCAATGCCACTGTGGGTGATGGGTTCCATCCACTGCGGCATCTGCGCGAAGAACTCCGGGCGCACTACAGGGATCAGGCCGAAGCCCACACTGACCGCAACCAGCAGCTGGTTGCGACGGTCGCCGATGTCCGCTTCCTGGAGGATCTTGATCCCGGTGGCGGTGACCATGCCGAACATGGCAATGGACGCGCCGCCCAGAACCGCAGGCGGGATCGAGGCAATCAGGAAGGCGGCCTTGGGCAGCAGGCTGAGCAGGATCAGCAGCCCGCCGGCCACGATGGTGACGAAGCGGCAACGTACCCCGGTCATCTGCACCAGGCCGATGTTCTGCGCAAAGGAGGAGTGGGTGAAGGTGTTGAAGAACCCGGCAATGAACGACGCACCGGCGTCGCACAGCAGGCCACGGCGCAGCATGCCAGGGGTGACTTCACGATCGGTCACCTTGCCCAGGGCGAGGAACATGCCGGTGGACTCGACGAAGATGATCACCACCACCAGGCACATCGACAGGATCGGTGCCAGGCTGAAGGTCGGCATGCCGAAGTGCAGTGGGGTGACCACTTGCAGCCACGGTGCTTCGTTCAGGCCGGACAGGTCAACCATGCCGATGGAACCCGCCAGGATGTAGCCCAGGCCCATGCCCATCAGCACCGACACGTTGACCCAGAAGCCACGCATGAAGCGGTTGATCAGCAGGATCACGGCCAGCACCAGGCCCGCCACCATCAGGTAGATCGGCGAGCCGAAGGCTTCTGCCTCATGGCCGCCACCGGCCCAGTTGACCGCAACCGGGAACAGCGAAAGGCCGATCGAGGTAATGACGGTGCCGGTGACCAGCGGCGGGAAGAAGCGTACGACCTTGGACATGAACGGCGCGATCAGCATGCCGAAGAACCCGGCGGCGATGGTCGCCCCGAATATCCCCTGCAGGCCCACGCCAGGCATGCCAGCCATGGCCACCATGCTGCCGACGGCAGCGAAACTGGCGCCCATCATCACCGGCATGCGGATCCCTACCGGGCCGATACCGAACGACTGGATGATGGTGGCGACGCCTGCGACCAGCAGGTCGGCGTTGATCAGGAAAGCGACTTCTTCACGGGACAATCCGGCAGCCTGGCCAATGATCAAAGGCACGGCAATCGCCCCTCCGTACATCAGCAGAACGTGTTGCAGGCCAACCAGGATCAGTTGGAACAGGGGCAGAGGCTCTCGCGGCGGCGCAACAGGAATGTACGCCTTGCGTGACTCGGACATGCAGCACCTCGAGTTTTGTTTTTATTCTCGGATCCAAGCGCCAGGCGATTGGCCTGGGCGCTCGATGCTTGCTTGTTGCGTGTTGCTTGTAATTCGGGCCGGCAGTGCCGGCCCTTTTTGCGGCGCAAGGCCGCCCCTGCCAGGGCGCGCGGACGCCCGGCAGGAGAGGTGTATCAGTTGACTTGAGCGCCTTTGGCGATCCAGTCACCGACGAGCTTGCGCTCTTCGGCGGTCATCTGGGTGATGTTGCCCAGCGGCATGATCTGGCTGGCAACCGCTTGCGCCTGAATGCGCGCGGCCTGGGCCTGGATCTGTTGCGGGGTGTCGAACATCACGCCGGCAGGGGCGGCGCTGAACAGTGGGCTGGTCGGTTTGGACGAGTGGCACACGGTGCAGCGTTCCTGGATGACAGTGTGGATCTTGTCGAAGGCATCGCCGCCTGCCTGGGCAGTAGCCTGGGCCGGGGCCTCGGTTGCTGCTGGGGCTTGAGCTGCCTTGGCAGCGTCCTCGGCGCGCTGCTCGGCAGCGGTCTTGCCGCCCACGGCGGTCGCCGGCAGTGGCTGGTACTCAACCTTCGCCGCCGCCTGCTCTGGTGCAACAGCCATCGGCTTGGGGCCGGTGACGTAAGCCAGGCAGATCATCGCCAGGGCGCCGACAGGCAGGGTCCAGGCGTACTTGGCGCTGTCGTGGCGGGTGTTGAAGTAGTGGCGGATCAGTACCGCAGCTACTGCAATGCCGGCCAGGATCAGCCAGTTGTACTGGCTACCGTAGGTGCTCGGGAAGTGGTTGCTGATCATGATGAACAGCACCGGCAGGGTGAAGTAGTTGTTGTGACGCGAACGCAGCAGGCCCTTGGCCGGCAGGCGTGGGTCCGGGGTGGTGTTGGCTTCGATCGCGGCTACCAGCTGGCGCTGGGCAGGCATGATGATGCGGAACACGTTACCGACCATGATGGTGCCGATGATGGCGCCAGTGTGCAGGTACGCGCCACGGCCGCTGAACACTTGGCTGAAGCCCCAGCATGCGGCGATGATCAGTACGAACAGCACGCCGCCAAGCAGCGCCGGGCGTTTGCCCAATGGCGAATCGCAGAGCAGGTCGTAGATGAACCAGCCGGCCACCAGCGAACCGATACCGATGGCCACGCCCTCGGCACCGCTCAGGGTGCTGCCAGGGGCCAGCAGGTACAGGGTCGGGTTCCAGTAGAACACTACGCACAGCAGGGCGATACCGGACATCCAGGTGAAATAGGCTTCCCATTTGAACCAGTGCAGGTTCTCGGGCATCTTCGGTGGCGCCAGCTTGTACTTCTCGAGGTGGTAGATACCACCGCCGTGGATGGCCCAGAGGTCACCCGACAGCCCGTCACGCGGATTGCTCCGGTTCAGGTTGTTTTCCAGCCAGACGAAGTAGAACGATGCACCGATCCAGGCGACCCCGGTGATCATGTGAACCCAGCGAATGCTCAGGTTCAGCCATTCGTGAAGGTGTGCTTCCACAGTATGTACCTCTGCCAGTCACCAAACGATGACCGACCTTTTCTTATTGGTGGGGATTGAGGATCAGCATCTGTTCCTCGGTGAAGTAATGCTCATCGCAGTTGTTGCCAGAACCACTGCGATCAACCACCAGGAAATCATCCCGCTTTTCGATCGTAAGCACCGGGTGGTGCCAAACGCCGCGATGGTAATTGACGCCCTGCCTGCCATTACTGCGGAAGGCACGGACCAAGCCTGATACAGGTGCATCGCCAACCGGCGCGACCACGATCAGAAAGGGGTTGCCGAGCAGCGGGATGAAAGCCTGGCTGCCCAGCGGATGGCGTTCCAGCATGCGCACGGTCAGCGGCATGTCCTGCGCGTCGGCGCGGAAGATGCTGATGATCGCATTGTCTTCAGGCTCGGCGGTCTCGACCGTGGCGAGCTTGTGAAAGCGCATGGTCGAGCCATTGTTGATCATGAAGTGGTCACTGCCATCGGTTTCGATAACGTCACCGAAGGCGGCGAAGGCTTCTTTGGTCAGGGGCTCGATCATCAGGGTGCGCATGCGGTTATCTCTTCTATGTTCGTTATTCTGGATAAGGCTCTTTCGTTGCTGTGGCGATTACAGCTGCAGCAAGCGGAACAGGGCGATCAGGTTGATCTGCGCCAGGGCTTCCTTGAACTCGGCATCCGCGTCGTTGTGAATGCGTTTTTCGAAAGCGGCGAGGATCTGGTGCCGGTTGCTGCCCTTGACCGCCATGATGAACGGGAACTGGAACTTGGCCTTGTAGGCATCGTTCAGCTCGGTGAAACGGGCGAACTCTTCGGCGGTGCACTGGTGGATACCGGCGCCGGCCTGCTCGTTGGTGCTCGATTCGGTCAGCTCGCCCTGCACGGCGGCTTTGCCAGCCAGGTCCGGGTGAGCGTTGATCAGTGCCAGCTGGTCTGCGTGGTTGGCGCTGAGCAGGATGTCGCTCATGCGCTGGTGCAGCGCCTCGATCTCGTCCAGCTCGGCCAGTTGACCGAGGTCATAGGCTTTTTCGGCGACCCACGGCGAGTGCTCGTAGATATCAGCGAAGGCCTTGACGAAGGCGTCACGGTCCAGGGTCGATGGCTTGAGGGTCTTGAAGGCGGTCATCAGGCGTTCTCTTTCTTGTACGGGTGGGTGGCGTGCCAGTGGCGGGCGATGTCCGCTCGACGGGCGAACCAGACCTGGTCGTGGCTCTTGGCATAGTCGACGAAGCGCTTCAGCGCGGCCAGGCGCGCCGGGCGGCCGACCAGGCGGCAGTGCAGGCCGATGGAGAGCATTTTCGGTGCCTCGGCGCCTTCTTCGTACAGCACGTCGAAGGCGTCTTTGAGGTACTGGAAGAACTGCTCGCCGCAGTTGAAGCCCTGCACCTGGGTGAAGCGCATGTCGTTGGTGTCGAGGGTGTACGGGATCACCAGGTGCGGCTTGCCGGTCGGGTTGTTCGGCTCCCAGTAGGGCAGGTCGTCGTCGTAGGTGTCGCTGTCATAGAGGAAGCCGCCTTCCTCCATGACCAGACGGCGGGTGTTCGGGCCGGTGCGGCCGGTGTACCAGCCTACCGGGCGCTCGCCGGTCAGTTCGGTGAGGATGCGGATGGCCTCGAGCATATGCTCGCGCTCCTGGGCCTCGTCCATGTTCTGGTAGTCGATCCAGCGGTAGCCGTGGCTGCAGATTTCATGGCCGGCTTCGACCATGGCGCGGATCACATCCGGGTGGCGCTGTGCGGCCATGGCCACGGCGAACACGGTGAGGGGGACGCCGCTGTCCTTGAACAGCTTCAGCAGGCGCCACACACCGGCGCGGCTGCCGTACTCGTACAGCGACTCCATGCTCATGTTGCGCTGGCCCTGCAGCGGCTGGGCAGCGACCATCTCGGACAAGAAGGCTTCGGACTCTTTGTCACCGTGCAGGATGTTGCGTTCGCCGCCTTCCTCGTAATTGAGGACGAAAGACAGCGCGATGCGAGCGTTGCCCGGCCATTGCGGGTGAGGAGGGTTGTTGCCGTAACCGATCAGGTCGCGAGGGTAGTCAGCGCTCACTGCAGTCTTCCTTCTTGTGCGTTAGTGCGGGTGGTGGGCGGGCCGCGTCGGTATGTCGCACCACCGGATGGGCTGATTGTATACAACTTCTGAAATCTTTTGTAAGCCTGTTTTTCCGCATTTCTTCCCTTTTGTCGCCGCGCAGCGACCTGGGAATACAGTGCAAGAAACCTGCCTGATTGGTCAGCTAATTACGTTTGCCTCGCTACAGGGCCTGTATTTGCGACCGGTGGGTCGTTTATGGGCAGGAAATGCTGGGTGCGACGGATAGGTTCAAAAAATTGTGTACAATCTAGCGATGGAATGTCTTAATGGCGTCATTCCCGCCTGCCGCAGGCGCTATGCTGGTGCGATGGCTGAGTATTTTTTGCCCACAGATTGAACAAGAGGCGACACGCAATGGGACGTTTGACCACACACGTACTGGATGCCGCGCATGGCTGCCCGGGCAGCTCGATCAAGGTCGAGCTGTACCGCGTCGAAGGCCAGCAGCTGGAGTTGGTGAACACCGCCCTGACCAACAGCGATGGCCGCGTCGACGCGCCGCTGCTGCAGGGTGACGACTACCGCACCGGTGTTTACCAGTTGCAGTTCAGCGCTGGTGATTACTATCGCGCCCGTGGCGTGCAGTTGCCGGCCCAGGCGTTTCTGGATGTTGTCGTGCTGCGCTTTGGCATCGACGAGGCGCAGGAGCACTACCACGTGCCGCTGCTGATTTCGCCGTACAGCTATTCGACCTATCGTGGAAGCTAGTTGGTCGCTAGAAGAATCTTCGTAGGTCCTTTGGCCCGCTCTCACACTGGCGGGCTTTTTTTATTTCGGATATTCGGCATTTTATCACCTGGATAAAGAAACACCTTCCCCGTTTTATAGGGCGAATGGTCATGGGGTGACACAGCTATCGCGCCCGCAGCGTTTGCGGCCATGCCTACGATTGCAGCCCCTACTTGTTCGCTTGAGCCACTGCTGTAAGCCTCCTTTGCAACTTCAAACCATTCGGGGACTGTTTCGAAGAACATGCTTGATTCGCTCATGCTCTTCCTCAAAGGCCGAGAGGGCAGTGTGAGGGGGGAGCCAGCACTCAAGCGGTCGTTGCTTTGCGATCTTCTGATATAGCTGTCACCTTTCCAGGCTGGAAGGTTGGTGTCGCCATGTGCACCCAGACCGCCGTTTATCCCAAAAACGGTTCTGCCATATACCGTTGATGTATCGATCTCATCGTGCACTCGCTTGCGAGTCGGCGAGAATTGCTCATAGGGCACCTCGCCCGTGGTGACTATGCGCTTGATTGTGATGCCTATGGCCTTGAGCACTTCCCAAGGAGAATGCCCGTCACGGTCCACCCTGTTGATAGGGTCTCCCTTACAGTAGGCGTATGCATTGATGCCGCCTCTTCCAAACGGGCTCAAATTATCTGGGCTGCAGAATCTTGCCTGCGTCGGGCAGTATATGCGGTAGCCGTTGCCGAGCTGGTAAAACCCGAAAACCGGGTCCCGGCATTCGCCATTGAAACCAATCCGGCCTTTGCCTGCCACTGAGTAGCCATAAGGGGTGTAGACACATTGGCCAAGCATCATGGTGTGCATTGGGAATGCCCCTTGCAATTACGCCTGTGCGGTGTTGAGCGTTTGTATCAGGCCCCGACGATTATCACACCTGACAAAAATGGCAGTGCGGTCCGGTCAGTGTGAGAGCTGCCTTGCAGAGAATGAGCGAAGAACGAAGGGCGCCGAAGCGCCCTTTTTACTGAGGTGGGTTAGAGGAACACAAACTTGGCAATGAAGATCGCGCACAGCACCCACAGGCTGGCCGAGATCTCCTTGTACTTGCCAGTACCCGCCTTCAATGCCACATAACTGATAAAGCCCAGGGCAATACCATCGGCCACCGAGAAGGTCAGCGGCATCATGATCACCGTGACGATCGCCGGAATGCTGTCGGTGGCTTCGTCCCAGTGGATGTGCGCCATGCTGCCCATCATCAGCATGGCCACGTAGATCAACGCACCCGCAGTGGCGTACGCCGGAATCATCCCGGCCAGCGGGGCGAAGAACATCGCTGCGACAAACAGCAAGCCGACCACTACTGCCGTAAGGCCGGTACGCCCGCCAGCGGCCACACCCGCGGCGCTCTCTACATAGCTGGTAACCGGCGGCACGCCAACCACTGCGCCGAATACGCTGGAAGCACTGTCAGCCTTCAACGCGCGCGACAAGCCTTCGATACGCCCATCCGGCGCCACCAGGTTGGCTCGCTGCGCCACGCCCATCAGGGTGCCGGCAGTGTCGAACATGTGCACGAACAGGAACGCCAGCACCACACTGATCATGCTGACGTTGAACACGCCTGCCACGTCCATCGCCATCCAGGTCGGTGCCAGGCTCGGCGGCATCGACATCACGCCGCCAAACTTCACCAGGCCCAGGCCCCAGCCCGCCAGAGTGACGCCGATGATGCTGATCAGGATTGCGCCAAACACGCGCTTGTAGCTGAGGATGGCGATCAGCAGGAAGCACACCGCTGCCAGCAACGGGCCGGGCTCATGCAGCGAGCCCAGCTTGATCAGCGTGGCCGGGCTGTCGACGATGATGCCAGCAGTCTTCAGGCCGATCAGCCCGAGAAACAATCCGACGCCAGCCCCCATTGCATGGCGCAGGCTGACTGGAATGCTGTTGAGCAGCCATTCGCGCACTTTCGACAAGGTCAGGAACATGAACAGCACGCCCGAGACGAACACCGCGCCCAGGGCTGTTTCCCAGTTGTAGCCCATGGTGCCGACCACGGTATAGGTGAAGAAGGCGTTCAGCCCCATGCCCGGCGCCAGGCCCACCGGCCAGTTGGCGTACAGGCCCATCAGCAGGCAGCCGAGCGCGGCGGCGATGCAGGTGGCGACGAACGCCGCGCCGTGATCGATGCCGGCGTCGGCCATGATGTTGGGGTTGACGAAGATGATGTAGGCCATGGTGATGAACGTGGTCACCCCGGCAATCAGTTCGGTTTTGACCGTGCTGCCGTGTTGCTTGAGTTTGAAAATCCGTTCCAGCCAACTCGTTTCGAGCGGTGGAGCGAGATCCAGCGTAGGTGCGTCGGATTTGCGGCTTTCCACAGCGATACTCCTCAAGTCTTTCTTGTTGTTCTTGGAGCCAGTGACCTGCGCAATGCACTTGGTGGCTCCGCGAGGGATGGCAGACGTCTGACGCGTTTGTTGACTCACGGGTCAAGATGTTGCTCGATGGATTATGCTTTTGTGTACAAAGAAAGCAAATAATGTTTTATGTTTTGTGCGCACAATCCGCCGCGCATCGGCTATATAGGTAAAAGCCCACCTGCAGAAACGGCTCAGCCTGTGTACAATGGCGCCATACTTTCCTTCGTGCTTCGAGAGCTCATGAACGAACAGCTGCAACCTCTGAAGAAACCTGCACGCGTCGGCAAGGCTGGCCGCAGTGGTACCCAGGACGACATCGTCTATGCGCATATCTTCGAGGCGATACTCGAGCAGCGCCTCGCGCCGGGCACCAAGTTGAGCGAGGAAGCGCTGGGCGAGATTTTTGGCGTCAGCCGCACCATCATTCGTCGTGCCTTGTCGCGCCTGGCGCATGAAAGCGTGGTGCTGCTGCGGCCCAATCGCGGGGCGGTGGTGGCAAGCCCCACGGTTGAAGAGGCGCGCCAGGTGTTCTTCTCGCGGCGTATGGTCGAGCGCGCCATCACCGAGCTGGCCGTGCAGCACGCCACACTGGAGCAGCTCAACGAACTGCGGCAGATGGTGCGTGAAGAGCGCGACAGCTTCTCGCGTGGCGACCGTGGCGCCGGCATCCGGCTTTCCGGCGAGTTCCACCTGAAGCTTGCCGAGGCGGCTGGCAACGCACCGCTGGTCAGCTTCCAGCGTAGCCTGGTCTCGCAAACGTCACTGATCATTGCCCAGTACGAAAGCGGCAACCGCTCGCACTGCTCGTACGACGAGCACATGCAATTGATCGATGCCATCGAGGCGCGTGACGCGGAGCAGGCGGTGAGCCTGATGATGCACCACATGGACCACATCGACAGCAAGCTGAACCTGGACGAGGAGAGCGCCTCGGACGACCTGCATGCGGTGTTCTCGCACCTGCTGAAAAAGCCGAAGGTGTCGGCCAAGGGTTGATCGTTTGCCTGGCTAAATAAGGGGCCGCTTCGCGCCCCATCGCCGGCAAGCCGGCTCCCACAAGTACCGCGCCGCCCATGAGGCTGGCGCTGTCCCTGTGGGAGCCGGCTTGCCGGCGATGGGGCGCGAAGCGGCCCTTCGTTATTACTGGCCATTGTTCCCGCGTCTGCTAAATTTTTGTGGGCAAACCTTCATCAAGTAGTTGGGCTTGCGCAGTCCCCTGCGTTCAACTACATGAGGAAAGGTTCATGTCGACGTCTTTGGGTGTGCGCATGGGTGCCGAGCTGGTCGGCACCTTCTGGTTGGTACTTGGCGGCTGCGGCAGTGCGGTAATCGCAGCGAGTTCCCCGCTCGGCATCGGCGTTCTCGGTGTCGCTTTCGCTTTCGGCCTCACTGTCCTGACCATGGCATTCGCCATCGGCCATATCTCCGGCTGCCATCTCAACCCTGCGGTCTCCTTCGGGTTGGTGGTAGGCGGGCGCTTCCCGGCCAAAGAGTTGCTGCCCTACGTCATCGCCCAAGTGATCGGCGCGGTCATTGCCGCAGCGGTGATCTACTTCATAGCCAGCGGCAAGGCGGGTTTCGAGTTGTCGGCGGGGTTGGCGTCCAACGGCTATGCCGACCATTCCCCCGGGGGCTATTCGCTGGGCGCCGGCTTTGTCAGTGAAGTGGTGATGACGGCGATGTTCCTGGTGGTGATCATGGGCGCCACCGACGCCCGTGCCCCGGCAGGCTTCGCGCCAATCGCCATTGGCCTGGCGCTGACGCTGATCCACCTGATCTCGATCCCGGTGACCAACACCTCGGTCAACCCCGCGCGCAGCACGGGGCCGGCATTGTTTGTCGGTGGCTGGGCGTTGCAGCAGCTTTGGCTATTCTGGCTGGCGCCGCTGATCGGGGCTGCGATCGGCGGCGCGCTGTACCGTGGCCTGGCGAAACAGCCTTAGCGCTGGTGCACGCAACGCCCGGCAGCGTAGGTTTCACGCACCGTGCGGTCGTCGCCCAAGGTGGTCAGCACGAACAGGGTCTCTTCGATGCTGCTGGACTGCTGGATGCGGTAGTCCAGCAGCGGCGTCGCCTTGTAGTCGAGGACCACGAAGTCGGCATCGTTGCCAGGGCGCAGGCTGCCGATGCGGTCGTCCAGGCGCAGTGCGCGGGCGCCACCGAGGGTGGCCAGGTACAGTGACTTGTACGGGTGCAGGCGTGCGCCCTGCAATTGCATCACCTTGTACGCTTCGTTCAGGGTGTTGAGCAGCGAGAAGCTGGTGCCGGCCCCCACGTCGGTGCCCAGGCCAACGTTGACCTTGAACTTCTCGGCTTGCGGCAGGTTGAACAGGCCGCTGCCGAGGAACAGGTTGGAGGTAGGGCAGAAGGCAATGGCCGAGCCGGTTTCCGACAGGCGCTGGCATTCGTCGTCACACAGGTGCACGCCGTGGGCGAACACCGAGCGCTCACCGAGCAGCTCGAAGTGGTCGTACACGTCCAGGTAACCCTTCTGCTCGGGGAACAGCTCCTTGACCCAGTCGATTTCCTTGAGGTTCTCGGACAGGTGGGTGTGCATGTACACGCCCGGGTGCTCCTTGAGCAGTTGGCCGGCCAGTGCCAGTTGCTCCGGGGTGCTGGTCGGCGCGAAGCGTGGGGTTACCGCATAGTGCAACCGGCCTTTGCCGTGCCAGCGCTCGATCAGCGCCTTGCTCTCGGTGTAGGAGGTTTCGGCAGTATCGGTCAGGTAGTCCGGTGCGTTGCGGTCCATCATCACTTTGCCGGCGATCAGGCGCAGGTCCAGGCGCTCGGCCTCTTCGAACAAGGCATTGACCGACTGCGGGTGCACGCTGCCGAACACCAGCGCAGTGGTGGTGCCGTTGCGCAGCAGTTCTTGCAAGAAGATCTTCGCCACCTTGTCGGCGTGATCCTTGTCGGCGAACTGCTTTTCGCAGGGGAAGGTGTAGGTATTGAGCCAATCCAGCAGCTGTTCGCCGTAGGAACCGATCATGCCGGTTTGCGGGAAGTGGATGTGGGTGTCGATGAAGCCTGGGGTGATCAGGGCGTCCTGATAATGCACCACGTCAATGTCGGCATCGAGGGTCGGCAGCAGCTCGCTGGCGTGGCCTAGGGCGCTGATGCGGCCGTTGTCGATCACCAGCAGGCCGTCCTCGTAGTACTCATGGGAAGCGTCCAGGCCCACCTCGGCCGGGTCGGCGATGCTGTGCAGGATGGCGGCACGGTAGGCTTTGCGGGTAACAGTCATAACTCACTCGTCAAATGGCTTGGCTGCGCCGGGAAGGCGGCAGCAACTGGGCAATGGGGCCGGCAGTTACGCCAGCGTCGTGCTGGCCGAAGCAGGCGTTGTAGGTGGCGATGATTTCGGCGGCGATGGACACGGCGATCTCGATCGGCAGCTTGCCCTTGACCTCGGCGAGGCCCATCGGGCAGCGCATGCGCGCCATCACGGCGTCATCGAAACCGCGCTCGCGCAGGCGGTGCTCGAATTTGACCCGTTTGGTCTTCGAGCCGATCAGCCCGAACCAGGTGAAATCGTTGCGCTTGAGAATGGCGGCGGTCAGCTCCAGGTCGAGCTGGTGGTTGTGGGTCATGACGATGCAGTAGCAACCGGCAGGCAGCTCGGCCACTTCGTCGACCGGCTCCTCGCTGACCACCTTGGTCACCCCGTTGGGGATGAGCTCGGGGAATTCCTGCTCACGCGAATCGATCCAGCGCACCCGGCAGGGCAGCGCGGCGAGCAAGGGTACCAGAGCCCGGCCGACATGGCCCGCGCCGAACACTGCGATCTGTGCCTGCACGGCAGTCATCGGCTCGAACAGCAGCACGGTCACGCCGCCACAGCACTGGCCCAGGCTGGCCCCGAGGCTGAAGCGCTCCAGGTGTGGGGTGGTGCGGTGTTCTTCCAGCATCTGCCTGGCGATGTGCAGCGCCTTGAACTCCAGGTGGCCACCGCCGATGGTGTCGTACAGGCCGCTGGTGCTGACGACCATTTTCGAGCCGGCGTTACGCGGGGTCGAGCCGCGTTCCTCGATGATGGTCACCAGCACGCAGGGTTCGCCGCGGGACTGGTGGTCGGCGAGGGCGTTGATCCATTGGTGCATGATTCAATTCCTCTTCAGGGCAGTGCAGTCCGTTTTTTGTGGAGGCGGCCTTGTGTCGCGAAAGGGCTGCTCAGCAGCCTTACAATCTTCTTTGCTGCACACATTCTGGGGCCGCTAGGCGACCCTTTCGCGACACAAGGCCGCTCCCTCGAACGGGCCCCGCTGTCAGTGAGTGACGGTTTCCAGTACCGGCGCAGGCGATTGCGCCGCAGCCACGTCCTTGCGCATCTGCTCACACCCCCACAACACCCGCTCCGGCGTCGCCGGGGCGTCGATGTTCGGCTGCACGCGGTAGTCGGCAATGCTGGCCACGGCATCCTTGATTGCACACCAGGCAGCGATGCCAAGCATGAACGGCGGCTCACCGACGGCCTTGGAGTGGAACACGGTGTCTTCCGGGTTCTTGCGGTTTTCCACCAGCTTCACCCGCAGGTCCAGCGGCATGTCGGCCACGGCCGGGATCTTGTAGCTGGCCGGGCCGTTGGTCATCAGCTTGCCCTTGGCGTTCCACACCAGCTCTTCGGTGGTCAGCCAACCCATGCCCTGAATGAAGCCGCCTTCCACCTGGCCGATATCGATGGCTGGGTTCAGCGAGTCGCCAACGTCATGCAGGATATCGGCGCGCAGCATCTTGTACTCGCCGGTCAGGGTGTCGACGATCACTTCCACGCAGGCGGCGCCGAATGCGTAGTAGTAGAACGGCCGGCCACGTGCCTGGCTACGGTCGTAGAAGATCTTCGGCGTGCGGTAGAAGCCGGTGGTCGACAGCGACACCTGGGCAAAATACGCCTGCTGCACCAACTGCTCGAAGCTGACGATCTGGTCGCGCACGCGCACATGGCCGTTGCGGAATTCGACGTCTTCTTCAGTCACCTGATAGTGCCGCGCGGCGAACTCGGTGAGGCGCTTCTTGAGAATCTCGGCCGCATTTTGCGCGGCCTTGCCGTTCAGGTCGGCACCGCTGGACGCTGCCGTTGGCGAGGTGTTGGGCACCTTGTCAGTATTGGTGGCGGTAATCTGGATGCGGTTGAAGTCGACCTGGAACACCTGCGCCACCACCTGCGCGACCTTGGTATTCAGGCCTTGGCCCATTTCGGTACCGCCATGGTTCAGGTGGATGCTGCCGTCGGTGTAGATATGGATCAGCGCACCGGCCTGGTTGAGGAAGGTGGCGGTGAACGAAATGCCGAACTTGACCGGGGTCAGCGCCAGGCCCTTCTTGAGCACCGGGCTGTTGGCGTTGAAGCGGCGGATCGACTCACGGCGCTCGGCGTAGTCGCTGCTGGCTTCCAGGTCTGCGGTCATTTCGTCGAGCATGTTGTGCTCGACGGTCTGGTAGTAGTGGGTGACGTTGCGCTCGGCCTTGCCGTAGTAGTTGGCCTTGCGCACAGCCAGCGGGTCACGGCCCAGATGGCGGGCGATGTGGTCCATGACCTGCTCGATGGCGACCATGCCCTGCGGGCCGCCAAAGCCACGGTAGGCGGTGTTGGAAGCGGTATTGGTCTTGCAGCGGTGGCCATGCACGGTGGCATCGCCCAGGTAGTAGGCGTTGTCGGAGTGGAACATTGCGCGGTCGACTATCGAACCCGACAGGTCGGGCGAGTAGCCGCAGTTGCCGGCCAGGTCGAAGTTGATGCCGTGCAGGCGGCCCGTGTCATCGAAACCAACGTCGTACTCGACATAGAACGGGTGACGTTTGCCGGTCATCATCATGTCTTCGACACGCGGCAGGCGCATCTTGGTCGGCTGGCCGGTCAGGCGTGCAACCACCGCGCACAGGCAGGCAGGGCTTGCGGCCTGGGTTTCCTTGCCACCAAAACCGCCGCCCATGCGGCGCATGTCCAGCACCACCTTGTTCATCGGCACGTCGAGCACTTCGGCGACCAGCTTCTGCACTTCAGTGGGGTTTTGCGTGGAGCAGAAGACGATCATGCCGCCATCTTCGGTGGGCATCACCGACGAGATCTGCGTCTCCAGGTAGAAGTGCTCCTGGCCACCGATGTGCAAGGTGCCTTGCAGCCGGTGTGGGGCGCTGGCCAGCGCTGCAGCGGAATCACCCCGCTGGTGGGTGTGGCTGTCGAGCACGAAGTGCTTCTTGCGCAACGCCTCGACCACGTCCAGTACCGGCTCCAGGTCTTCGTATTCGACGATTGCGGCCATCGCCGCACGGCGTGCGGTGTCGAGGTCGCGAGCGGCCACTGCGAGCACTGGCTGGCCGAAGAACTCGACCTTGTCGATGGCCAGCAGCGGGTCACCGGCGACCACTGGGCCGATGTCTTTCAGGCCTGGTATGTCTTCGTGGGTGATGGCGATACGCACACCGTCGAAGGCATAGCATGGCGTGGTGTCGATGCGCAGAATGCGCGCGTGGGCGCGGTCGGCGGTGCGCGCGTAGACATGCAGCTGGTTGGGGAAATCCAAGCGGTCGTCGATGTACACGGCCTCACCGGCCACGTGCTTGTCGGCGCTGTCGTGCTTGACGCTGCGGCCGACCCCGGTGGTCAGGTCCTGGCTGAACAATTCGGCCATCTCGGCCTGGCTCTTGACGGCGTGATGGTTAGACATAGTCGGTCACCCGGGTTTCGATGTGCGGCGTTTGCAGTTCGATGAAGTACTTGCGCAGCAGGTTCTGCGCGGTCAGCAGGCGGTATTCCTTGCTGGCGCGGAAGTCGCTGAGTGGGGTGAAGTCTTCGGCCAAGGCCTGGCAGGCACGCTCGATGCTGGCCTGGTTCCACGGTTTGCCGCGCAGGGCTGCTTCACAGGCGCGGGCACGTTTGGGGATGGCGGCCATGCCGCCGAAGGCGATGCGCACGCCGCTAACCACGCCGTCTTCGATGCTCAGGTTGAAGGCTGCACATACCGCGGAAATGTCGTCATCCAGGCGTTTGGACACCTTGTAGGCGCGGAAGGCCCAGTCGTTGCTGGCACGTGGCACGATGATCTTCTCGATGAACTCGCTGTCCTGGCGGGCAGTGATGCGGTAGTCGATGAAGTAATCCTCCAGCGCCATGCTGCGCTGGCGGTCGCCCTGGCGCAGGACGATCTGCGCATCCAGTGCGATCAGCAAGGGTGGCGAGTCGCCGATCGGCGAGGCGTTGCCGATGTTGCCGCCCAGAGTGCCCTGGTTGCGGATCTGCAGCGAGGCGAAGCGGTGCAGCAGGTCGCCGAAGTCGGGGTATTCCTCGTTCAGTGCGCCGTAGCAGTCGGTCAGCGGGGTGGCGGCGCCGATTTCCAGGTGGCTGGCGGTCTTGTCGATGCGCTTGAGTTCAGCCACATGCCCGACGTAGATCATCACCGGCAAGGTCTTGTGGAACTGCGTGACTTCCAGCGCCAGGTCAGTGCCCCCGGCCAGCAGGCGTGCCTCGGGGTGCGAGCTGTACAGGTCGGCCAGGTCGGCGACGGTCAGCGGTACCAGGCAGCGCTTGTCACCGCTGTTGAGTTCGCCGGTTTGGGTCGGTGCGATAGCCTTGAGGCGGCTGATGGTCTGCGCCTGCTGGGCGTCGAACTGGTCGCGGCAGGGCAGGCGGCAGCTCTGTTCGGCGGCGTCGAGAATCGGCCGATAGCCAGTGCAGCGGCACAGGTTGCCAGCAAGGGCTTCCTGCGCTTGGTGCAGGTCGTGGCCCTGGCTGTTCTTCTGCAGGGCGAACAGCGACATTACAAAACCTGGCGTGCAGAACCCGCATTGGGAGCCGTGGCAGTCGGCCATGGCTTGTTGCACGCTGTGCAGTGCACCCTGGTGCTTGAGGCCCTCGACACTGATCAGTTGCTTGCCGTGCAGTGACGAGACGAAGGTCAGGCAGGAGTTGAGGCTGCGGTAACGCAAGCTGTCCTGGCCGTCGTCATCCTGGGTCAGCTCGCCGACCACCACGGTGCAGGCGCCGCAGTCGCCGCTGGCGCAGCCTTCTTTGGTGCCGGGTTTGCCCAGGTGCTCGCGCAGGTACTGCAGCACCGTCATGTTCGGGTCCAGGGCGTGCTCGTTACGCAGCTCCTGGTTGACGAGAAACTGGATCACGGGGGATGGCCTCGCAATGGTTTTATTGTTGTTGGGCGGACAATAAGCAGAGCTGACACGCTGGTCAATAATTTTCTGACTTAAGGGTCAAGAAATTCTTCGTGGGTAAATCTGGCCGCCCAGGTTGCCCATATTCAAAGCATAGATCGGGCCGCGCACGCGGCTATCTGGCGAGTCAAATAAAGCCTGCTGCCCCTCTGCGCGTGGGCTGATCAAGTGCGCTACAATCGCCAACTTGTGCCCAGTTCAATGATTTTGAAGGAAAACCATGACGTTCAAGGCGCCGGACAGCCTCTCCGAGCAAATTGCCGACTACCTGGCCGAACGCATCATCCGCGGCGAGCTAGTGCCGGGTGAGCGCATCCAGGAGCAGAAGGTCACCCAGGCGCTGAACGTCAGCCGTGGGTCGGTGCGCGAGGCGCTGTTGATCCTCGAACGTCGCCATCTGGTCGCGATCTTGCCGCGCCGTGGCGCTCATGTGACCAGGCTGGACGAACGCAGCGTGCGCAGCCTGTGCACCCTGATGGGCGAGTTCTACATTCTATTGGGCAATGCCGTTGCGCAAAAATGGCGCACCGACAACGACCTGCGCCCGTTCCTGGACATCCAGCAGCGGCTGCAGCAGGCCCGCGAACAGGGGGACATCAAGGCGTTTGTCGGCGACAGTTTTGCGGTGATGCGCGCCGCCTATCCGTTCGCCGACAACCCCTACCTGCAGGAGACCGTCGAAAACCTGCAGCCGGCCATGAGCCGTGCCTACTACCTGGCCCTGGACCAGCGCCAGGCCAACATGCTCGATTACCTGGACCTGTTCGCCCGCCTGCTCGACGCCGTGGTCGCCCGCGACCTGCCGCGCATCCGCGAGGTACTCACCGCCTATTGCCAGCGCAGTTGCGAGCTGGTGCTGGCGGCGCTGGCCCGAGGCTGACCGATGCGCCTCAAGTGCATTCGCCTGGCTGGGTTCAAGTCGTTCGTCGACCCCACCACGGTCAACTTCCCCAGCAACATGGCGGCCGTGGTCGGCCCCAATGGCTGTGGCAAGTCCAACATCATCGATGCCGTGCGCTGGGTGATGGGCGAAAGCTCGGCCAAAAACCTGCGCGGCGAGTCGATGACCGACGTCATCTTCAACGGCTCTACAAGCCGCAAGCCAGTGAGCCAGGCCAGCATCGAGCTGGTCTTCGACAACAGCGAAACCACGCTGCTGGGCGAGTATGCCGCCTATGCGGAAATTTCCATCCGGCGCAAGGTCACCCGCGACGGGCAGAACACCTATTACCTCAACGGCACCAAGTGTCGCCGGCGTGACATCACCGACATCTTCCTCGGCACCGGCCTGGGGCCGCGCAGCTACTCGATCATCGAACAGGGCATGATCTCCAAGCTGATCGAAGCCAAGCCCGAAGAGCTGCGCAACTTCATCGAAGAGGCGGCGGGTATCTCCAAGTACAAGGAGCGCCGCCGCGAGACCGAGAACCGCATCCGCCGTACCCAAGAGAACCTGGCGCGCCTGACCGACCTGCGCGAAGAGCTGGAGCGCCAGCTCGAACGCCTGCACCGCCAGGCCCAGGCAGCCGAAAAATACCGTGAGTACAAGGCCCTGGAGCGCCAGCTGAAGGCGCGCTTGTCGGCCCTGCGCTGGCGCGACCTGGATGAGCGCGTGCGTCAACGCGAGTCGGTGATCGGCGACCAGGATGTCGCCCATGAGGCGCTGGTCGCCGAGCAGCGCAATGCCGATGCCAGCATCGAGCGCCTGCGGGATGGCCATCACGAACTGTCCGAACGTTTCAACCAGGTTCAAGGCCGCTTTTATTCGGTGGCCGGTGATATCGCGCGCGTCGAGCAGAGCATCCAGCACGGCCAGCAGCGCCTGCGCCAGTTGCAGGATGACCTCAAGGAAGCCGAACGCACGCGCCTCGAGACCGAGTCGCACCTGGGGCACGACCGTACCCTGCTGGCCACCCTTGGCGAAGAGCTGGCCATGCTCGAGCCGGAGCAGGAAATGACCCTGGCCGCTGCCGAAGAGGCCGCTGCCACCCTCGAAGAAGCGGAACTGAGCATGCACGGCTGGCAAGAGCAATGGGACAGCTTCAACACCCGCTCCGCTGAGCCGCGCCGCCAGGCCGAAGTGCAGCAATCGCGCCTGCAGCAGCTTGAAGCCAGCCTGGAGCGCATGGCCGAGCGCCAGCGCAAGCTTGGCGAGGAGCGCGACCAGCTCGGCGCCGGCCCGCAGGATGACGCGATGCTCGAGCTCTCCGAGCAGTTGGCCGCCAGCGAGATGCAGCTGGAGGCGTTGCAGCTGTCGGAAGAACAGGTGGTCGAGGGCCTTGAAGGCCTGCGCGCGCAGCTGCAGCAGGCGGCCCACGCGCAACAGCAACAGCAGGGCGACCTGCAGCGCCTCGGTGGCCGCCTGGCCTCGCTGGAGGCGCTTCAGCAAGCCGCGCTGGAGCCGGGCGCAGGTACCGCCGACTGGCTGCGCGGGCAAGGCCTGGAGCAACGGCCGCGGCTGGCTGAAGGGCTGCGGGTGGAGCCGGGTTGGGAGCTGGCAGTGGAAACGGTGCTGGGCGCCGACCTGCAGGCCGTGCTGGTGGATGAATTCAACAGTCTCGACTTTGCCGGCCTGGAACAGGGGGAATTGCGCTTGCTGCTGGCCGGCGGGGAAGGGCCGCGCCAGCCGGGCAGCCTGCTCGACAAGGTCGAGGGGCCTGTCGACCTGGCGCCGTGGCTGGCCCAAGTAAAACCGGTCGAAGACCTCGCCCAGGCGCTGGCCCTGCGCGCCGCGCTCGCCGATGGGCAGAGCTTGGTCAGCCGTGACGGCTATTGGGTGGGCCGGCATTTCCTGCGCGTTAGCCGTGGTGGCGACGCCCAGGGCGGCGTGCTGGCCCGCGGGCAGGAAATCGAGCGTCTTGGCCAGGAGCAGCTGGAGCTGGAGGCCGCGCTGGAGCAGCTGGAGCAACAGCTGCAGGTACTGCGCGAGCAGCAGTCGGGCCTTGAAGAGCAGCGCGAACAGCTGCGCCGGCGCACCCAGGACGAAAGCCGTCAGCATGGCGAACTCAAGGCCAGCCTCAGTGCCAGCCGTGCCCGCGCCGAGCAGGTCGAGCTGCGCCGCCGCCGTCTGCATGAAGAATTGAGCGAACTCCAGGAACAGCGCGCTCTTGAGCATGAACAGCTGGGCGAGGCGCGCCTGATATTGCAGGACGCCCTGGACCTGATGGCCCAGGACACCGAGCAGCGCGAGCAGTTGATGGCCCGGCGCGACACGTTGCGCGAAGGCCTCGACCGCATCCGCCAGGAAGCTCGCCAGCACAAAGATCACGCCCACCAGTTGGCGGTGCGCCTGGGCTCGCTGCGCGCCCAGCACGACTCCACGCGCCAGGCCCTGGAGCGCCTGGAGCAACAGGCCGCGCGCCTCAGCGAGCGTCAGGAGCAACTGAGCCTGAACCTGGAAGAGGGCGAGGCGCCGCAAGAAGAACTGCGCCTTAAGCTTGAAGAACTGCTGGAGCGGCGCATGAGCGTCGACGAGGAAATGCGCCTGGCCCGCCTGCACATGGACGAAGCCGACCGCGCGCTGCGCGAGGCCGAAAAGCGCCGCACCCAGGCCGAGCAACAGGCGCAACTGCTGCGCGGGCAACTGGAGCAGCTGCGCCTGGAAAACCAGGGGTTGGATGTGCGACGTAAAACCCTGCAAGAACAATTGCTGGCCGACGGCTACGATTTGCAAGGGGTACTCGCCACTGTCGAACCCGATGCCAGCGAGCAGGGCACCGAGCAGGAACTGGAGCAGATTGATGCGCGCATCCAGCGCCTCGGTGCTATCAACCTGGCGGCGATCGAGGAATACGAACAGCAGTCCGAGCGCAAGCGCTACCTCGACGCTCAGGATGCCGATCTGGTGGAGGCGCTGGACACCCTTGAAAACGTCATCCGCAAGATCGACAAGGAAACCCGAAACCGCTTCAAGGATACCTTTGATCAGATAAATGCCGGATTACAGGCACTTTTCCCAAAAGTTTTCGGTGGTGGCAGCGCTTATCTGGAACTGACGGGCGAAGATCTACTCGATACAGGGGTGACGATCATGGCGCGCCCGCCGGGCAAGAAGAACAGCACCATCCATTTGCTGTCCGGCGGCGAGAAAGCCCTGACCGCCTTGGCGCTGGTGTTTGCCATCTTCAAGCTGAACCCCGCACCGTTCTGCATGCTCGACGAGGTCGATGCTCCGCTGGACGATGCCAACGTCGGTCGTTACGCGCGGCTGGTGAAGGAAATGAGTGAAACGGTGCAGTTCATCTACATCACCCATAACAAGATCGCCATGGAGATGGCGGATCAGTTGATGGGGGTGACCATGCACGAGCCCGGTTGCTCACGTCTTGTTGCAGTTGATGTGGAGGAGGCCCTGGCCATGGTTGATGCCTGATGATGGAAGATTGGGCGGATTCTGTAGGTAAATGCCCCCGTCATGTGCGACAGACGGTGTAAAGTTGTCTTTGGTCGTGCTAGCTTAATGTCACTCGTTTTTTGCGTGGGTAAAACGCCTGTCAGAACATAGAGTTGGCGCCACGTGTTAAAGGGCTTTGAAGCCTTTGTTTTCAAGCATATTTTTATAGAGGCACGGGATTACATGGAAATCGGTCTGCGCGAGTGGCTGATCCTCATCGGCATCATTGTCATTGCCGGTATTCTTTTCGACGGCTGGCGGCGCATGCGCGGCGGGAAGGGCAAGTTGAAATTCCGTCTGGACCGCAGCTACGCCAACGTGCCCGACGAAGAGGGCAGCGCTGAAGTGCTCGGCCCGTCGCGGGTGCTGGATAACCACAAGGAGCCAGAGCTGGACGAAAGCGATCTGCCGTCGCTCAGTGCACCTGCGCGTGAACGCGAGCGCGAGCGCGAGCAAAAGCCGGCCAAAGCCAGCAAGCGAGCCAAGCGTGCCGCCGAAGTGCAGCCGCAGGGCGACCTGGACCTGGTGGCCGAGCAGCGTGAGCCAGACCTGTTCGCCGACAGCGATGAAAACTTTGCCGCCGACAACAACCGCAACAACGGTTTCACGGCCAATGGCAATGCCGCCGCCAAAGAGCTGCCGCCGGTCGAGGAAGTGCTGGTAATCAGCGTCATTTCCCGCGACGAAGGTGGCTTCAAGGGCCCAGCGCTGCTGCAGAACATTCTTGAAAGCGGCTTGCGTTTCGGGGAGATGGACATCTTCCACCGTCACGAGAGCATGGCCGGCCACGGCGAAGTGCTGTTCTCCATGGCCAACGCGGTCAAGCCGGGCATCTTCGACCTGGACGACATCGACCATTTCAGCACCCGTGCGGTGAGCTTCTTCCTCGGCCTGCCTGGCCCGCGTCATCCGAAGCAGGCCTTCGACGTGATGGTGGCCTCGGCACGCAAACTGGCGCACGAGCTCAATGGCGAGCTCAAGGACGACCAGCGCAGCGTGCTGACCGCCCAGACCATCGAGCATTACCGCCAGCGCATCGTTGAGTTCGAGCGCCGTGCGCTGACCCAGAAACGCTGATGTCATTGAGCGAGCGGACCTTGCCCCGGTCCTGCTCGCTTCGTTTCAAGCGCAAGAGCAGCCTAGGGCTGCTCTTTTGCTTTGCAAGAGAACCTGAAGAATGAACGCCGAATCCCGAATCCACGCCTTGCGTGCTGAGCTCGACCAGCACAACTACCGCTACTACGTGCTCGACGAGCCGAGTGTGCCGGACGCCGAATACGACCGCCTGTTCAACGAGCTCAAGGCCCTCGAAGCCGAGCACCCGCACCTGGTGACGCCAGACTCGCCGACCCAGCGTGTCGGCGGCGCCGCCTTGGCCGCCTTCAGCCAGGTGCGTCACGAAGTGCCCATGCTCAGCCTCGGTAACGCCTTCGAGGAAGCCGACCTGCGCGAGTTCGGCCGCCGTGTGGTGGAGGGGCTCGACCAACCCGGTGCGGTGGACTACAGCTGTGAGCCCAAGCTCGATGGCTTGGCGGTAAGCCTGCTGTACCGCGATGGCCAGTTGGTGCAGGGCGCCACCCGTGGCGATGGCACCACCGGCGAAGACATCAGCGCCAACGTGCGCACCGTGCGCAACATCCCGCTCAAGCTGCAAGGCGAGGGCTGGCCTGCGGTGCTCGAAGTGCGGGGTGAAGTATTCATGAGCAAGGCCGGTTTCGACCGCCTCAACGCCTCCCAGGCCGCAGCCGGTGGCAAGACGTTCGCCAACCCACGCAACGCCGCAGCTGGCAGCTTGCGCCAGCTGGACTCGAAGATCACCGCCAGCCGCCCGCTGGAATTCTGCTGCTACGGCGTAGGGCAGGTCTCGGCCAGCATCGGCGAAAGCCACATCGGTATCCTCGAACAGCTCAGGGCGTGGGGCCTGCCAATCAGTCGCGAGCTCAGGCACGCCGCCGGTATCGAAGAGTGCCTGGAGTACTACCGTGACATCGGCGAGCGGCGTAACAGCCTGCCGTACGAAATCGATGGCGTGGTGTTCAAGGTCAACAGCCTGGCGTCCCAGCGCGAATTGGGTTTCCGCGCCCGCGAACCGCGCTGGGCCATCGCCCACAAGTTCCCGGCCATGGAAGAACTCACCGAGGTGCTGGACGTCGAGTTCCAGGTCGGCCGCACCGGTGCGGTAACGCCGGTGGCGCGCCTCAAGCCGGTCAAGGTGGCGGGTGTGACTGTGTCCAACGCCACGTTGCACAACATGGACGAAATTGCCCGCCTGGGCCTGCGCATTGGCGATACGGTTATCATCCGTCGGGCCGGTGACGTGATCCCGCAGGTGATGCAGGTGGTGGTCGAGCGCCGCCCTGAAGCGGCCCGCCCGGTGCAGGTGCCAAGCGAATGCCCGGTGTGTGGCTCGCAAGTCGAGCGTACACAGCTGGTCAAGCGCAGCAAGGGCAAGGAGACCACCAGCGAAGGCGCGGTGTACCGCTGCGTCGGCCGCCTGGCCTGTGGCGCCCAACTCAAGCAGGCGATCATCCACTATGTGTCGCGCCGGGCCATGGACATCGACGGCCTGGGCGAGAAGAGCGTCGAGCAACTGGTGGACGAAGGCCTGATCCGTTCGCCGGCGGACCTCTACAAGCTGGAGTTCGATCAGATCGTCGGCCTGGAAGGCTTCGCCGAAGTCTCTAGCAAGAAACTGCTGGATGCCATCGAAACCAGCAAGCGCCCGAGCCTGGCGCGTTTCATCTACGCCCTGGGTATCCCGGATGTAGGCGAGGAGACCGCCAAGGTTCTGGCCCGCTCGTTGGGCAGCCTGGCGCGGGTGCAGCAAGCATTGCCGCAAGTACTGACCTACCTGCCGGACATCGGCCTGGAAGTGGCGTACGAGATCCACAATTTCTTCGAAGACGAGCACAACCAGCAGGTGATCGAGCAGTTGTTGGCCAGCGGCATGCAGCTGCAGGACGAAGGGGAGCTGGCCGCCGAATTTGCCGCCAGTGCCACCTTGGCCGGGATGATCGCCAAGCTCGACATTGCCTCGGTGGGGCCTACCGGTGCACAAAAGCTGGTGGCCAAGCTCGACAGCCTGGACAAGATCATCGCCGCCGACGGTATCGACTTGCGCCAGGCGCTGGCGGCCAAGCAGGCTGATGCGGTGCGTGAGTTCTTCAAGGACGAGGCCAACCAGAAGCTGGCCCGGGACATCGAGGCGCAGTTGCTGGCGTTCGGCATGCACTGGAACAGCGAAAAGAAAGTGGCCGAAGGTTTGCCGCTGGCCGGCCAGACCTGGGTGCTGACCGGCACCCTGGAACGCATGAGCCGCGACATCGCCAAGGAGAAGCTGGAAGGCCTGGGTGCCAAAGTGGCCGGTTCGGTGTCCGGCAAGACCCACTGCGTAGTCGCTGGCCCCGGTGCCGGCTCCAAGTTGGCGAAGGCGAGCGAGCTGGGGGTGAAGGTGCTGGACGAGGATGCGTTTGTGGTGTTCCTGGGCGAGCAGGGCATCACCGTCTGACAGTTCCGGCCTCATCGCCGGCAAGCCGGCTCCCACGGGTATTGCACTGCCCTCAGGCTCAGTGAGGTCCCTGTGGGAGCGGGCTTGCCCGCGAAGAGGCCGGCCCAGACACCCTCGATTTGGACAAGTCATTGAGAAATGATGACTTTTTCTCCCCCAGAGGTTGTATCTGCTCCCCAGACCGGTACAATGGCGCCACTCGCTGTTCAGCGAGCCGCGTAGTGGTGGCCCCACCGGTCCCCCCGCATTGATTACCCGTTAACCTGGTCAGGCCCGGAAGGGAGCAGCCATAGCGGGAACATCGAGTGCCGGGGTGTGGCTGGTGGGGCCGCCTCCATTTACGCAATTCCTTGAATTCTCAAGGATTTCTCTCTCAAAAATCTCGAAGTGTGACAGCGTTTAGGTACACCTGAGTGGTGCACTGAGCTGGGTATTCTAGTTCCCTTTACTCATTTTACCAAGACTGCTCCTGCGTCTTACGCCCTCGTATCGGTGGTGGGGTGTATGCTCGGGCTGCGCTATGGCTCAATCTCTGAAGCAATTTGAGAGATTTTTGCGCTTGTCCGGCTTTCGGCATGGCGACCAATGTACCTAGCAGCCGTGGGTGGCGTAGCATGACATTCGCGGCGGCGAGGGAATGATGCTTGCGAGCAACTTGGAGGTAAAGAATGCGCATGGTAGTGGATAGCAACCAGCTTCAAAGTCCTCGGCTGAGGGCATTCCTTCAAGCTTCGACCTCCAATCGAGCAGTGCTGACAGACTATTCAGCTATGGAAGCTCTTCAAGGCGATGCGGTAAAGAGTATCTGCAATGCCATGAAAATACTGGGGGACTATCCTGAGCAAGTCATTGTTCTTAGAAACACACAGTTGATCTGTCAGCTCAGCGGCAGGGCTGCTGGTTTGCAAAGACGCTTGATTCACGATGGTCAGACCTCTGGTTTCCCTGACTATATTCGAAAGATCAAAGAAGCCGAGCGTGGTCATGGTGCTTTGATAGGGGAAATTTTGAAGATGGCTGTGGATGCAAGATGGCAGCTAGAGAGGATGCTGACTGATGCGGCGGATTTAGCACAAATCTTTGATAGGCTAGCAATCGATTTCGACAAGGAGGAGCGTCGAAAGATAAGAGACGGTGAGTTTTTCACTGCAAAAATGGTAGATACCCTTATCAAGGCGGTCATGGAAGTCTCCATGAGATTGTTTAGAAGCCATCCACGATCCCCGAGAGTGCCAGTTTTCAGGGAGTTGCACAATACATTTATTTTTCGAAATTCCCTGTGCTGCTACCTTCTTGCCCTTGAGTGGATAGCTATTGGCGGGGCCAAGACTGCAAAGAATCATAAAATACGAAATGATATAGTGGATTCTCATTTTATTACCTATGCCACCTATTTTGATGGTCTGCTGACTGAGGATGCCAAAGCATTTCGGATCTACAAAAGAGCGAAGGAGATTTTGGTCGGAGCATTTGGTTGATTTGAATTGTTGAGGTAGAACCATTTTCGTGGGCTGAGGCTTATATTCATACTAGTGTATATGTGTATGCCGAATTATGGATGTTTTCCATGGGGTGAGCCAGTGGATAAATGAGGAGTGGTGGTCATAAAATGAAAAGGGACTGGTTGATTCTCATTGGTTGCGTTGGGTTGTTTTTTTCTGGATTCGTTTTTGCTGGGTTATTAGCGCAGTTTGGTGTTCTGCAAGCAGTGTTCATTGTCTGGGAAGAAAAGCTTGATATAGGAACAATTTTCAATATTGTGGCCGCAATCGCTACAGCGTTAGCAGCATATGCGGCCTTCAGGTCTGCTGATATCGCTCGGGCAGCAGCGATGGATAGCAGGTCCGCCACGCGCATTCAGGCGTATATTCAGCATCAGCAACAATTCGACAGACTGCTAGATGAATCCCAAGCGGAAATGGGCATAGCATTCTTTCGACGTATTGAACTATATGACAATTTGTTTCCTGAGAATCGATACGCTGACAAGCCTTTCACATTGAAAGCTGAGCCTGCTGTCGTTCTTGCGTGGGGCAATCGCTATGATCAACTCAAAGGTGTGGCTGAGAGCGAGTTGCCTCCGCTTGAGGAAGATTTTCCGAAGTGGATGATCGGTTGTATGGAACTCGCTAACAAGATGAACTTTACTCATAAGGAACCTGAGGTTGGACAGGTTTACATCAATGGAAGGAGCTACTCATATTTCGATAGTGATCCTGCGAAACCACTCCATAATCTAGCTGAAGTGATACATCGGTTGGCAAGATTTGGTTTGATAGATAGGAAGCCTGATATCTTATTCCATCGTCATATGCCGGGTTTTATAGTGGCGTACAATAACTTCTATTGTAATATTCAGCAGGGAAAGACCCCGCACAAAATTATATGATGTGGTTCGCCTGCTTGTGCCAGTAGTCACGTCTGCATTGCCACTCAAAGCCATTTCAGTGTGCGTCAGCTATGCGAGTAATGATGATTTTCCCTGTGATTGCTCTCGATCGTGGCCCAAAGACTATGATGTTGTGCATGCGCTGCAGGCGCTTTAAATTGATGTAGAGTATGGGGTGGGCAGTGCGTTGGGAGATATGCTCTTCCATGGCTTCTATAGTAGATGCCGCTTTGTTTATTACCGATCATGCTCTTCTTAGATTCTCTGGGTGGAGCACATACGAGCGTCCGTCAGCGGTCAAGTCCCAGAAGTAGTACCCAGCGGTATCCCTGCATTGATGTATCAGGGATGTGCCGTATATCTCGTCTAAGGCAGATTCTACCGCGAGCTTGGAGATGCTCAGATGCCTCAGAATCTCTTCGCTGCTGGGGTACTGATTGTTTTCAATAAACCCTGCAATAGTCATGACAACTCTGTGGGCATTGTCACTCAGCTTGAGCATAGATGGATTCTTCAGTTCTTGAATTTCAAGCAAAACTTTGACCAGTTGGTGCGAGTGTCGCACGTTCAAGCAGAAGAAAATAACTGCGAATAATGCCAGTGCACAAAGTTGCCAAAGTGGAGTCGGAATCTCTTCTCCTAGGAGGTCAGCAGCTGTTGATAAGGCACTCCAAATGGTGGAGAGGATCGAGAGATCAAAATACGAATCTAGCAATTTCGAGGCGAGCCAAGAAACGAAGAAGAGTAGCGAGGGCCATCCGAGTCTTTTGAGCATCGGTGCGTTTCCTTGAGGTTTCATTTGTTCTTCCTTTTCTGCGTTATTGAGTGCGACAGAAATATTGATTTCGTATCAGCGATCAAAATACTGGGTAGTTGATCTGATACCACTTGAACAGCGCCACACCGATGCTCACGCATCCCAGCAAAAAGGGCGTGATATGATCGAAGAACCAAGGGGAGACAATCGCACCACGGGCGAACACATACCACTTGACCAGCTTCGTTACCCAGATAGAAGGTGAAGTGACAAATCCCTGTCCGCCTTGTTGATGATGTTCGCTGCTACCCACGTTGTAGCGAACATAGAAGCCATAACCGATTTCATTTCTGTATGCGGGTGGCATGCTCCGAATGGCAGTTAGCCTATCTGGCGCCTCTCTGCCCGGGGGAGTAGGGCGTGTGAGATAGGTCATTCTCCCTTTTGGAGTGAAGTATACAAGCTTGACTTCTCCCTGCACGGTTTCGGGCGCCTCTTCAATCTGCTCCAGAACATGTTTACGCATCTGCTTCTTCTGTAGATGCTTCATCACTTCAATAAGCGTCTTCTCATACAGATCGTGCATTGCAATATCAAAACGAAAACTGCCCTCGGGGGTGCGCTGATAGAGCCTCACCCACAGATAGGCGTTGATTCCAGCCAGAACCATCCAGACGTTTTGCACGTTCTCCTTGAGCTTGATCTCATTTCCGAGCAGCTTGAAGGCCGAAAGGTCTGCACCGAAATACCACAGCAGAAGCACTACAGAGGAAAATCCTATCAGGTAGCTTCGTGCTTTGTTGAAATCTGGTGTATCTGTATCGCCCACTCTACATCCCTCAAAAATGCCCACGGGTCAGCGTGGGCATAGCACCTATGCGTTAGCCAGCAGGCTGGCCGAGATTCTGTGTAATTTTCTTGAGCACCGATTGTGGTGCATTGAATACAAGGTTGCCATCCACAACCTTCACTTCTGTCTGGGCTAGCTCTTCCTCGCTGAGGAAGCCTGCCAACCTGCCTTGCATGAGCTTCACTACACCGGCACTTACATCGAGATTTCCAGTCCTGCGGATGGGCATATTCGACACTCCACGATGAATGAGCCATCACTGTAGCATTACAAGCCACTTGTAGTTCAAGTGAACTTTGTAAAAAATTCACCCCGCCGAAAAATTTGGGGATGGACTTCAAGAGTGAATAGAATATCCAGCCCGAAAAATAATGCGGATGGAAAACTGAATTTCCACGACAGGCACTTAACACAGCACAAGACGCCTAGTGAGAAGCGTTCTTAATATGAAAATAATGATATGCGGTCTTGTACTTGCTTGTGTTCATAGACCGTGGTGCACAAACCAAAACACCTCACTACAGCCCCGGAGAGAACCATAGCAAGGTGTTTGATTGCAATGCACCAGCACCTCTCAGAGGGATTGTTGGCGCTCCTTCATGCGGCTGCTTTCTTGGCTCGCTGGACTGTAGACGGGTTGACGTTCAGCTCAGCAGCTACTGCACGAATGCTCTTACCTTCGTTCAATAGGGCCAGGATTGCATTGTCATCCACGGTTTTCACTCGCCCTTTGTAAACGCCACGCTCCTTGGCTTTAGCAATCCCCTCCCGCTGGCGCTCTTTCATCACTTCCCGCTCAAACTGAGCAAAGCTACCCATCATGTTCAACATGAGTTTCTGCATGGGCGAATCTTCGCCGGTGAAGGTGAGCGATTCCTTATGGAAAGCGACAGCCACGCCCTTGGCGTTCATATCGTCAATGAGCTTGAGCAGATCGACCATAGAGCGTGCAAGGCGGTCGATGCTGTGTACGTGGATGGTGTCGCCCATGCGAACGTACTTGAGCATTGCTTGCAGTTGAGGGCGGTCTGTATTGGCACCAGTGAGCTTGTCCTCAAAGCGTTCGTCCAGATGTACGCCATCCAACTGACGGTCTGTGTTCTGGTCTGCTGTCGAAACTCGAATGTAGCCAACGTGTGCCATGACTATGTGCCTTGTGTGCTTTTGCCTCTAGATGTAGCCATTGTGCCTGTGTGCTTTTTAGAAAGCAACTCTATTGCACACGGATTCCGGCCAAATTCTGTATGCACTGGGTGTATGGGCTGGAGCAGGGTCATATGCACACAACAGTCTTTGGGATGTTTACCGTAGAGATTCGATACCTGACGCTATGGCTTCTGCGTTGGTGTCGAGGGTGTGCATGATGCTCAAGATGTTGTCATGCACGTTGGTGGACCCACGTTGACTGATCCACAGGCTCAGCTCTTCCAAAGCTGCACGTATGGCCATCTGGTTGAGGTGCAGCAGTTCCAGCGTATCGGCGGTGACTGACTTGTGGTCATCCATGTATGTAGTCCTATGAGGTTGGTTCGGTCTCATTGGTTTGCAGTGATTGCGTTTTCAAGCTCTTGCACCAGCTCTGGGAGGGTGATTCCCAGCACCTTACACAAGTCACGAAGCTGCACAATGTCTAGCCTACGTGTCCCATTCTCAACGTCACTCATGAACGACTGAGGGCGGTCTAGCGCCTTTGAGCATTCCACTTGAGTGAGTCCTGCCGCTTTCCGGTAGGTCTTTAAAAGGTGCAGAAGGGCAGTGTGCTCTGGTCGATAGATCGTCTTGGGCATAGTCGCTAGCTACTTGAGGGTAGCTGCCCAACCTATATCTGCTTTTCGGATATCTGAATTTCAGATAAATTCTGCTCATTGCCGCTCTCTGCGGTCTATCGCTGATGGAGAATTTATGAACGAGAAGCTTTTTGTATTGGCTAGTCAGAAGAAGACGACCAACCACGTGCTGCATCTGCTTCTATGCATACCAACGTTCGGCCTGTGGTTGATCGTCTGGCTGCTGCTTGCAGGTAGTAACAGCAAGCACAATGCAAGGATACAGAAACAGATGAGCCATGTGCTCGACTACAAGGTGCAGGGTCTGAGCGATGTTGAAACCTTTCAACGGGTAGCAGCTGACGAAGCAGCCAGCAAACGTAGAAACGACCAGATTTTCGTCCTCACAGTTATTGCAGTGACTGTGGGGTTGTTCCTGCTCATGAAGTAGCTTTTACCAAATGAGGTGTAGCCGATGCTCCGCACCGAAAGCGGCAGCTTTCAGCTGATTGCACTGTGCATGACCGTAGGTCAGGATGGTGATCACCTAACGGTGTAGAGGGGGTGAAACAACCAACACCCCCAAACCTATTAATCCGTACTATCCACAGCTGACGCTGTTCCCGTGCACAATATCCGATCCGCAGGATTGAGTTTTTGCACGATCAGAGCGTAGCTCTGGTAGCTGCTCGCATTCTTGTTGTCCAACCATGTTATTGGTTGGTTGGACTGGTACGCTTGGCTGTTAGTGTCAGCTAGCAATGATAGTTGTTTTCATTTGAGGCAACCTTGTTATTTGTTGTCCCTGTGTACGACTCATTGCTTGCTCAATAGGGGAGGGGTTTTTACACCTGAGCCAACGCATACGCATACAGCTTAGACTTGACGGTTTAATGAGTGTTTGTGAACGGTGCAAGAAAATCCTTGTATATAATAGGAATTTCCTCAACCCCCTTGAATTGCGTGGCTTGTAGCAAGATTCTTGCGTAGTTTTTTTAAAAAAGTGATGTGAAACTACGCAAGGTCAACAACCAGCATTTCGGGTCAAGCGGCAAGTGCTGCTGCGGAAATGGTACTGTCATCCCACCCACTTTTATTCATGCTCGATGCCGATTGAGGGTGGAGAGTTGTCCAGTCACGATACCAATGCTCGATGTACTCATCCCGTTTGGCATCATCACCCCGGAAGATCAGCCGTGGATTTACTGTCAGCTTGATTTCACCCGTGCGAATGCCACCCTGCCTTGAGGTGCTCACGCGCACCATATTGCTGTTGATCAACGTGCCCAGCTTCTTCATCAGGTTTGACTCCGTCGTGCCCAATGCCTTCGCCAGTTCGGCTTGAGGCATGATGATCATGTTCCGGTACTGAACTAGCCCGTGCAGTTTGCTCAGGGTGTTCATCATCGGGACAGTGATACGAAAGTCCACGCCTGTCCGGCGCCATAGGCCATGGGCGTAGTCCTGTGCGTCGGTCAGTGAGTGCAGCGTATGCGTTGGCAGCTTGCGGCGGTCGACGTGCTTCAGATGCGCGTGCAGGTCGTCAGCACTGCGGCACTTGCTCAGTTCTGGCCGGTAGTCAGGGCGTTTGCTGAAGACAGAAGGCTTGTCATCGTAGCCAAAGATTTCGCCGGTTGTTGGGCTGATCAGCAGTCCATCGATGTTAAGGAAGGGTGATGCGGTAAAAGCTGGGCACTCGTAAGCCATTGTACGTTCTCCTCTTCAGGTTCATTTCATAGGCAGTTCCTCTCGGTTGTGCCGGGTTGTTGTTAAGTTGGTACTCCGCAGGCTTGGACGTTGGCCTGCGGTGGTGTGAAGTCAGTTCGTCAGTCGTGAATGTGAAGCTGGCAAGTGCGAAGTTTATCAATTACACGTTGATCAATCTTGCCCTCATACTCGTCAGCAACCTCGCAGCAGTAGGTCGAGTATGCTGCCTTCACGGCCGCGAAGGCACTAAATACGTCACCAAATGTTCCAAGATGAACTTTCTTGCCATATTTGGAAATGCGAGCTGTGAACCCTTTTTGCCTTGGTCCTTCCTTCACGCCGATGGGCAGTTTACCGCGTTGGCTGCGGGTGTCGCGATGCATTTGATTGATCAACCTTGGCACGAGCGAGCAGTGCTCAGGTGAGTAGACAGTATTCAGCGGATCAAGAATGTCTTTGTCGAGTTCCATGTCTTCAGCGTTCGCATAAGGCTGGGCGACGAACCAGTCGGCAAATTCTTGGAAGTCGTGCCATTTCCTGCACACTGTACAGCCCGCATAGGCTGGGGCGTCTGATCCGTAGCACCGACGCAGCATGTCACGCCAGCGCAAGTAGGCGCGGCATGTTGTCTCGTGATAAGGCAGGCCCAGTGCCTTTCGTCTCTCCTCCGAGTTGTATCCGACACCGAACAGCAGTGTCTCGTGAACCATGGGGCCAAACAGCGGAAATTCTTCCCCGAGGCTGTAGTCAAGGTGAATTCCGGCCACGCAAGGTGCTACAAGGATGGTCTGGATGATGTCGTTGGTGCTGTGTTGATGCATGTTGTTACCTCCGTTCAGTTGAAAAATGGGCAATAAAAAACCGACTCAAGGTCGGCATCGGGCTAGTCATTCTTCTCGTTACAGAGGAGTGGGAACTCAGCTATTCGATGTCGTAGACCTCAAGGTTGGAGTTGCTGCGATTGCATTTGTCATGGGTAGTTCTCATGAGCTGCATAGACCGTCGGTGGTGGTCAGCCAAAATTCAGGCGTTAAAAAACCTCCTGCGATTTTCGGGTGGCTTGTACACACCATGGTCGCGTAGAGGTTTCTCGGTAATCTGTTCTGCCGCTGAGCAGGATCGTATAGTCTCACAATGGGCGACCGTTTGTCAATAGGTGTTGACAGGGTGCTCGGGGCCTGATCTATCTCTTGCCTCTCGCAATCTTGGAGAAAAAAGCGAAAAACCTTTTTGTAGGGAGAGGGAAGGGCTTTGTTTAGTTCCGCCCCCCTTTTCGCCCCGTAAACACTGGGTTTGACAAAGGACGGAGGATGGCTAGCGTCGTTCGAGAGCGAGGTTTTGGCAAGGTTTCCGGCAGGTTATTCGAGGTTATTTGATGTGCTTCAAGGCCTCGACCATTGCCTTAATTGGCGTCCTGCTGCCGTAGATGCCAAAGGTCACGGAGTTATCTTCATGACCCACCATCCGTTTGATCAGTGAGTCTTGCACACCAGCATCACGCAGGTCATCAATGAAGGTATGACGGAAGCTGTGAAAGGTTTTACGTGGGTCGGTAATACCCAGTTTAGCCTTGAAACGGCCAAACCATTTGGATGGTGCGTGGCCCAGCTTCCCACGAACCGCTTCCAGTTCAGGGAATACTCGATCTGCACCTGTAGTCCTTATCGACTCAACATGCTGGAGTAAGCACAGGTCAAGCAGAGTAGGGTGCAAAGGAAGCACGCGTCGGCTGCTGGCGTTTTTCAGGTTCTGGCCTTCACGGCTGTCATCGATGCGGATGCACTGGACGCCCTGTTGCTCAATGAAGTCATCGACACGCAGTTGGCACAGTTCTTCCAGTCGTGCCCCGGTAGTTCGTCCAAGGAGTGGCAGCCAGTAACGCCACGGGTACTTGCGGGCTTCCCTTCGCAGTACATCGTGGTTCAGCAGGGCATTTAGGTCGTGTCGTTCAAAAGAAAGCCGGGCTTCCTTCGCTGATCCTGCCATGACTTTTATGCCCGTCAGTGGGTTGTCTGTGACGTACCCATTCCCTTTGCACCAGTTCAGGAAAGCGGTGAGTTTGCGTAGCCGGTTGTTCACTGTGACAGCAGTAATGGTCTTGTAGGTGCTGCCTGAGTCGACCACCTGCCTCAGAGTCTTCCCCTTGAACTCGGGGCGTAAGCCGAAGTATTGCGGGCATAGGCTGAGCCGTTCCTTTAGCAGGCGTGCTTGGTGCGCATCGAAGGCTTTGACGGGCATGTCACCCACCAACTCGAAAAGGTCTGATAAGGCTCGCTCGACTTCCTCGGTGCTGACCTGTCGCCATGTGCCTCCCCGTTTCCCTTCCTCTATATAAAGCTTGGAAAGTGCAGCGAGGGTAGGGCTGTCGCTATTCCGTTTCGCTGAGACTGCCGTAGCGATCCGTGGAGCGGTTTGGATAGTGGGCGTGGGTGTAGAGTCCCGCCACTGTGAACACAACGTACGAAGCGTCTGGAGGTCTGCAAGAGGGTGCTCGCTAAGGTGGTGATGCAACCGCTGAACCAGTGATGTGGCAATGAAAATGGCGCTTTGACGATGCCGAATGTTCAGGCTCAAACGCAAAGTGTTACACCTCGGGAATAGGTGCTTTGGCAGCTTGAGATTGAGGTAGTAGAGCGCCCCGCGCTTGATGATGTAGGCCATGGGTGTGACACCAAAGTGTTACAGCAAAGTGTGACAGTGCTGGCTACACCCCAAGTTTTGAGCACCCATGCTGGGTGTGCGTACCGGTAGAACTCTGGTTGCCTCATCAGCCTGAAACCCTTGCCCCATAAGGTCTGCATTGATTACCAGCATGCTCGCATGCGACCTAGGCATGGCCCGGAAGGGAGCAGCCATAGCGGGAACATCGAGTGCCGGGGTGTGGCTGGTGGGGCCGCCTCCATTTACGCCAGTCTCTCTCCCGAGAATCCCCAGCACTGCCCCCTTTCAGATACTCACTATTTTGCCAGTTCATGGCGCTATAGCATTTTCATCACCAGAATAACCGCCACAAGTCCAGCCAGCCCTAGGCCCATGCCCAAGGTAAAAGGTATCAGGACCTGCCAGGGTGAACTCATTCTGGCTTTGCGCAGGTCTTCGTCGAGCGCTTCCAGTTCGCGTTGAAACCTGATCGCGCTTTCCTCGTTCAGCCGGGACATCGTCGTTCCTCATTTAAAAATTCAGAGCTTTATTAGAAGGCTCAGGATACCTGCGACCGCCACCATAAAAGCGGTTCCGACTGTTAAGGGGTAGCAGAATGCCTCTTTTCTGAGCTTGCATTCTTCGGCTGCGAACTTTCGTGCCTCCGCTGCCAGCTTGCGATTTGCAAGGTGGAGTTTGTCGAGTTCCAGATTGATTCGATCATCGTGCAGCATGGCATCTTCCCTGGTGGCAGCGAGCGCGACATGATTGGCTATTGTCCGATGATGTGGGTCGTTTGGAAATCGTTCGCCTCGTTCGCCGTTGGTTTTTAGGAAAGGTCCTACTGCTATTTGACTGGTGTGGAAATATCCTACGCAGCCTGTCGACACCCGTCTGATTGTTCCTGGAAGCCTCGCCCTATAGCCTTTTGCGGTCGCTGTCGGTTCAGCGATCGGGTGTGGAAGCCTGGGGGTCGGTTTTTGTCGTTATGACAGTTGTGCGCGGGAGGCCTTCGGGCCTGCCGGGCTCACCGTACCCCTGGTCTTCCACCCCGCGTACAACTGTCACCCTAAAGTGTGGAAGCGAATGGGTGCCCTCAATCAGGTACGGTGCTTTCATGAAAAAAATTGTCCCTGATCCACCTCACACCTTTGACCTACCTGCAGGAAAATCCCTCTCCCGCGTCATCAGCGAAGGCATCGTGCCGATGGAATTCGTGCTGATGAATGTCTCCTATTACCTGATGTTCGCCTACAGCGACAGCCGGCGGGCGCTGGAGCGGATCGAGGATGAAGAGGCGCGGCAGCAGCTGGAGCATGGGTTGCGGGCGATGCAGATTGCCTGGGGGCAGGCGGATGCTTTGGCCCTGGCGGTTGAGCGGCAGCGGTAGATGCTTAAGAAATACCGGAGATATATCTGTCGGGCGCTCCAACTACGTCCCAACTTCTCTCCGGTGTTCACTGGTTTATGCAGAGCGCTTCAACGTATGCGCTGATTTGTTCTGTTTTTTCCCATGCACCGCCGCCGAAAGCTTCATCAGCCGCTGGAATTTCGGGCAGGCCAGATGATCCTCCTCAGGGCACTGCGCCGCATGTCGCAGCCCCTTGCTCATCGCCTGCAGCTGCCTGATCCGCGCATCTAGTTCATCCGCCTTGGCTATCAGCATCTGCCGGTCAACCTGCAGGTTGACCAGCATCGCTCCCACTTCATCCAGAGAAAACCCAGCCGCCTGGCCCAATGCGATCAGCGCAAGCCGGTCTTCAACGTCAGTTGCAAACTGTCGGCGTTGCCCCTGCCTGGCGAGTGATTCGAGCAAGCCTATCTTCTCGTAATAACGCAGCGTTGATGCAGGTACACCTGTGCGTTTGGTGACATCGGCAATGTCCATTTCAGGCCCTTGACTTGAAGTTGACTTCAACTTCTATGCTGCGGGGCATGACGATGACCGTCAATCTTCGAGGGCTTGTTCAATGACGTTTTCCGCGATGTTTCTTGCTGCGTTGCCAATAGGCATAGGTGCCACGATGGTCATGGACTTGTGGGGCCTGCTGCTGAGGAGGTTGGGGGTGGGCACGTTGAACTTCGCCATGGTCGGGCGTTGGGCAGGGCACGCGCTTGAGGGGCGCATGTGGCACCAGGCGATTGCCAAGGCCGAACCGGTGCGGCACGAGCTGGCGTGGGGTTGGGTGATTCATTACGGCATCGGTGTGCTGTTCGCCATGCTGCTGGTCGTGATTGTAGGGGAAGGCTGGTTGCAGGCACCTACGTTGTGGTCTGCGCTTGGTGTCGGTATGGGCACAGTGGTGGCGCCGTTATGTTTCATGCAGCCGGTGATGGGGGCAGGGTTCTTTGCGTTGAAAACGCCGGCGCCTGCGCGTAACTGTTTGAAGAGCCTGCTTACGCATTTGGTGTTCGGGGTGGGTTTGTTCTTGAGTTCGGCGCTGATCACGCTCTTTTAGCTATGGGTCACTCCTCGTGCTGCGGGATGTGGCGATCTAGAAGCTACTGGGGCAGGGGGGGACTGTGCTTACGCCGGCTTCATGCTTTAAACACTGATGTTTACAGCGAGCGGATTTTATCGGACCGAGCCCACGGGGCGTGGAGGTCGCGTCCTGCATCTTTGCGCAGCAAGCATCATTACAGTGATGCAAGCCGCAATAAAAGGAGCGCAGGTATGAAAATGAGCAAGCGGGATCTGGTCGCCGGTGTGTTGGTGACCGTGCTGTGGGGTTGTAACTTCTCGGTCATCGAGCTGGGTTTGAGAAGCCTCGACCCCTATCTAATGACACTGTTGCGCTTCTCTTTCTGCGTGATTCCTCTGGTTTTCTTTATTCGCCGTCCATCCGGCATATCGTTCGGCGTACTGGCACTTTACGGCGTGCTTTTCGGCGCCGGGTTGTGGTGGTTGGTCAACTTCTCGATGTACCAGGGTTTGTCTCCAGGCATGTCCTCCGTATTCTTGCAATTCAGTGCCTTCTTCACAATTTTGCTGAGCAGTGCGGTGCTGGGCGAGCGTATCAACGTGGCTCATCTTTGCGGCATGGCCTTCGCAGCCTGCGGTTTGATGATCTTGCTGTCGAACGCTGAGTCATCGACATTGATGGGCGTGATTCTGGTATTGGTCGCGGCGTTGGCCTGGGCGTTATGCAACCTGCTGGTAAAGCTGAAGCGTCCATCCGAAATGATGGCTTTCATCATATGGTCGAGCCTGTTCTCGGTGCCGGCCATCTTCGTTCTGACCTTGGCAGTCAAGGGTTGGGCACCATTCAGGGCCCTGACTAAGGGGGTGGCACCGGAGGCGGCGTTCTCGATTCTCTTCCAGAGCTATATCACGACCATCCTGGGGTATTGGGTGTGGAACAACCTCATGAAGAAGTATCCCGCTGCCCAGGTTGCGCCTTTGTCGCTACTTGTCCCAGTGTCGGGGGTGGTTGCCTCGTATGTCTTCTTTGGTGAGCAAATGAATGCATTCAAGACAATAGCCATTGTTTTTGTTCTCCTGGGTCTTTTGATTTTTGTCAACGCCCAGAGCCTGGCGGGTTTCCTGCGTACAGGCCGCCGAAATTGCTAATTTACAACGTGGATATAAAGCGCATGGATGCCCTTTGTCAGAAGATGATGAAATGTTTGATGTGAACAAACACAGGCGTGAATACTTCTACGATCTGTTGACGGTAATAACAAGTGTGCTGCCTGATGAGTTGTGCGATGGCCTGGCGAATAGGGTGCAGCAGGTGATCGCGGAAGATGGCGTGGACCTTGTTGAGCACAGGGATCTTGGGACTGATGCGGTGTCAGACCTCGGTGGCGAATACAAACACCACATTTTTAAAGGCGCGGATGTGCGAAAGCACCTGCCAGAGCTGACGGCGGTTTATCACGCCCTGCTGCCGCTGATCAGCATCATTACCCATACCCATACTGTGGTTTCGCCTTATCCGGCTTCGGATGTGAATATCAAGGCTGACCCTCCAGGTGGAGGAGCCTTGGGGCTGCATTACGATACGAACGGGATCACGGTGCTGCTCTTTCTCACCACAAACCAAGAGGCGCCATTGCGCTATCAGATCGAGCGGTCTCACCCGAGTAGAAAAAAACCTTGGGTTGAACATGGCAAGATTCATGCTCGCAAGGGAGCGCTGTTGATCATGCAGGGTCGCAAAGTGTTGCATGATTGTGAGCCCACAGTGGAAGAGCAGAAGCTTTCAGTGGTTTACAACTACTATGAGCGGCATGACACTTATCGGCATCCGGACTTCGACAACTTCGTGTACTACGGGGCGCGGCCAAGCCAGTTCGGGGGTTGATTGCGGTTGTTCGGCGTATCCGAATCCTGTGACTTCTCGTGTGCCTTGAACAATGTGTAACTGTCGAAATCGAGCGCAGCGCGGGCGGCGCTCGATCTCAAATGAGCCACATTAATCTAGGCGGACCCGCAGCCGCCTGTTCAGGGACGGGCCGCCGAAACCCCCTCCCTATACCCAGTAACCCCATACCGCCGCGTAATCCGCTCGATTTCCCCCGACTCCTTCATCCGCACCAGTGCCCTCAACACCCCCTGCGTCGGCAGCGCCGGGTCGTTGCGCACCATGCACCCCAGCGCCTGTTCTTCCAGCACCGCCAGTATCTGGAGGCGCTGCTCGGCCGGTAACCGGTGGTTGAACCACTGCAATGACAGTTCATTGCTCACCGCATGCCGATACCGCCCGATATGCAACTTCTGCAGCGCCAGTTCCTGGCTACGGCTGTCTTCGCGGCGCAATTGCCCTTGCTCGAACAAGGGTGCCAGCGTCGTATAGGTGTACCCCAGCACCGTGCCAATCGCCTGCTGCGGCAACTGCTCCGGCCGGGTCAGGGCGCTGTCATTTGGCTGCCCGACCAGCACATCGCGCTGATGGAACAACGGTATGCTCCAGACAAAATGCCCTGGCCGGTCATTGAACCACTGCGCGCTCACATAGCAGCGCACATCGATGTCGCCATCATCCATCGCCTGTTGCAGGCGCAGGCGGGCCAGCACGTGGTATTCGGGGCGGGCGCCGACTTCGCGGGCAATCGCTTGCATCAGGTCGAACAGCAGCCCTTCGACCGGCTGCTCGCCCTCCACGCGCATCAGCGGCATGCTCCAGCTTTCAGCGACGGAAAAGCGCAGCACCGGTGGATCGGCCAGGCTGCAGGTGGTCCAGAGCAATAACAGGGCCAGCAGTCTTCGCAAAGCACATCCTCCATGAACAACGTGCGCCAGTTACTTAGCGTAGACGAACCATGCAGGGTGCAATTTCGGCCCCGCTCCGCTAGCATTAGCGATCTTCCGCTCGATCAGGCTGCGATGGTTTTTCGATGAGTTATCAGGTTCTTGCACGTAAATGGCGTCCGCGCTCGTTCCGCGAAATGGTCGGCCAGACCCATGTGCTCAAGGCCTTGATCAATGCCTTGGACAACCAGCGCCTGCACCATGCCTACCTGTTCACCGGTACGCGTGGCGTGGGCAAGACCACGATTGCGCGGATCATCGCCAAATGTCTCAATTGCGAGACCGGTATCACCTCCACACCCTGCGGCACCTGCTCGGTGTGCCGGGAGATCGACGAAGGCCGCTTCGTCGACCTGATCGAGATCGACGCCGCCAGCCGCACCAAGGTCGAGGACACCCGCGAGCTGCTCGATAACGTGCAGTACGCGCCGAGCCGTGGGCGCTTCAAGGTCTACCTGATCGACGAAGTGCACATGCTCTCCACCCACTCGTTCAACGCCTTGCTCAAGACGTTGGAAGAGCCGCCGCCCTACGTCAAGTTCATCCTCGCCACCACCGACCCGCAGAAGCTGCCGGCCACCATCCTGTCGCGCTGCCTGCAGTTCTCGCTGAAGAACATGAGCCCCGAGCGGGTGGTTGAACATTTGAGCCACGTGCTGGCCGCCGAAAACGTGCCGTTCGAGCCGGATGCCCTGTGGCTGCTCGGCCGCGCTGCCGATGGTTCGATGCGTGATGCCATGAGCCTCACCGACCAGGCTATCGCCTTTGGCGAAGGCAAGGTGCTGGCCGCCGATGTGCGTGCCATGCTCGGTAGCCTCGATCACGGCCAGGTCTACGGTGTGCTGCAGGCGCTGCTGGAAGGGGATGCGCGGGCGCTGCTGGAGGCGGTGCGCAACCTCGCCGAGCAGGGGCCGGACTGGAGTGGCGTGCTGGCCGAAATGCTCAATGTGCTGCACCGGGTGGCCATCGCCCAGGCCCTGCCGGAAGCCGTGGACAACGGCCAGGGCGACCGCGAGCGGGTGCTGGCGCTGGCGTCGGCCTTGCCGGCCGAAGATGTGCAGTTCTACTACCAGATGGGCCTGATCGGCCGTCGCGACCTGCCATTGGCGCCGGACCCGCGAGGCGGTTTCGAAATGGTCCTGTTGCGCATGCTGGCGTTCCGCCCAGCCGATACCGACGATGCGCCGAAGCCGGTACTAAAGCCGGTGGGGATCAGCCAGGCCACAGCTGATCCTGCAACACCGGTGGCAGCGCCAGCGGTGGTTGCGCCCCCGCCAGTCGAGGTGGCTGCCGTTGTCGAGGCAGCGCCTGCGCAACAGCCACAAGCCGAGCCTGAGGCCAGCGTCGCTGACCCAGAGCCAGAACCGGCCCCGGTAGAGGAGGTCATCGACCTGCCCTGGGAAGAGCCGGCAGCCAAGCCTGAGCCTGAACCTGAGCCTGTTCCCGTGGCCGTCGAGCCAGAGCCGGCCCCGGTTGCCGAGCCCCAGCCTTCGGTAGCCGAACCGCCCGTTGCTCAGCCCATCCATGACGAGCCCCCGTTCGACCCCTCTGCCTACGCCCCGGCGGGCATGGACCGTGATGACGAGCCGCCGATGGATGAGGATTACTACGGCGGCGAAAGTGACCCGGTTGGCTTCAGTTACCTGGACGAACTGGTCGAACACGTCCAGGAAGAGGCGCCCATCGCTGCGCCCGAGCCGCTGCCGGCCGCCAAGCCTGCCACTGGCCTGGCCCTGCAATGGCTGGAATTATTCCCGCAGTTGCCTGTCTCCGGTATGACAGGCAACATCGCCGCAAACTGTACGTTGATCGCTGCAGACGGTGACGATTGGCTGCTGCACCTGGACCCGGGCCAGGGCGCGCTGTTCAACGCCACCCAGCAACGCCGCCTGAACGAGGCGCTCAACCAGCACCTGGGGCGCACCCTGAACCTGCGGATCGAGCTGATCCTCCCGGAGCAGGAAACCCCGGCCCAGGCGGGGGCGCGCAAGCGCGCCGAGCGCCAGCAGGATGCCGTGACGTCGATCGAGCAGGATCCGTTGATCCAGCAGATGATCAAGCAGTTCGGTGCCACCGTGCGGCAGGATACTATTGAGCCTGTAGAAGCCCTGGCCAGCCAGGGCCAGTAATCGATAACCATGCGGCCGGGCCTGCGCCGGGCTGCATCACGCGAACCAATCGAGGTATACCCCCATGATGAAAGGTGGCATGGCCGGCCTGATGAAGCAGGCCCAGCAGATGCAGGAAAAAATGGCCAAGATGCAGGAAGAGCTGGCCAACGCCGAAGTGACTGGCCAATCCGGTGGCGGCCTGGTCAGCGTGGTGATGACCGGTCGCCATGACGTCAAGCGCGTCAGCATCGACCAGAGCCTGATGTCGACCGACGAAGACGACAAGGAAGTGCTCGAAGACCTGATCGCTGCCGCGCTGAACGACGCTGTGCGCAAGGTCGAGCAGAGCAGCCAGGAAAAAATGGGTGGCATGACCGCCGGCATGCAACTGCCGCCGGGCTTCAAGATGCCGTTCTAAGGCATTTGCACCGAAAACCGCCACTGGGAAACCGTGGCGGTTTTTTATTGGGTTTGCTGATTGAATGGTTCAAACAATCAACCTCGGCCCTCACTCGCCTTTGGACAATTCCACTGATCGCCGATGTGCAGCAAAGGCAGCCGCACCCACCAGTTCGCGAAGTTTGCCGTCCCCTTCAAATACTTCAATGGCAGCCGCCGTCGTGCCGTTCGGTGAAGTTACCGCTGCTCGAAGTTCGGTGAAATCGGCATGTGGCTGATGTTGCAAAGTGGCAGCGCCCCACGCAGTTTGCGCTGCCAGCTTGCGCGCCAGCTCCGCTTCCAGGCCTAACTTCACACCGGCCTGTGCCAACGCTTCGCTAAACAGGTGATAGTACGCCGGCCCGCTTCCACTGATAGCTGTGACTGCGTCAAGTTGCTCTTCTTCGGCAACCCAATGTGCGGCGCCGACTGCTTCGAACAGTTGACTGATGGCTGCCTTGCGCGCCATATCCAGCTCCCCGCTCGCATAGAGCCCGGTGCAACCCGCTGCCACGAGTACCGGAGTATTAGGCATGGCCCTGACCACCGGGCAGCGCTGCCTCAGCGCGCAGTTCAGTGTGGCTTCGGTAACACCAGCGGCAACCGATATCACGATGGCCTGGCTGCACTGGTGGTCGCTCAGACCCCCAAGTGCATCATTCACATAGGCGGGTTTCACGGCCAGGACGATTAGCTGAAACGCCTGGTCGTGAGGGACCTCTTCAAGCCGTGCATAGCAGCCAGCCCCGGCATCCTTAGCCAAACCCGGATCGACAATGGTCAAGCGCTCTACCAGCCCAGCTTTAAGCCAGGCATTACCCAGCGCGCCGCCCATGCGCCCATAGCCGATAAATAGCACATTCATTGGATGCTCTCCGTGTAGTTGTTGTTGTGTCATTTTTAGATTAAGAGCATTTCCCTGTTGGGTGCAACCCGGTGCAACTTTGAATGTTCATTCAATTAAAACCTTGCGGTGGGGTTTTTTCTTCCCAGGCACCATTATGGTGAGCTCGATGTTTTTTTCTGTGAAAACGAATCAAAACAGGGCATTTCCTTAATAATTTAAAAAAATTTAAAGATTAAACGTTTAATCTGGGTTGCACCTTTTTCCACAGTTTGAATACCATCCGCTCGCAACGGTGCAACCTGGTTGCTCTTTGTCACACTTCACACAGTGCTCGCCGACATAACATCAAAAAAACGGAGACTCGAATGATGCCGTCCAGTGCAACTCCCCCAGCAACCCAGGGGCGTGGCCGAGCCTTGGTCGCCAGCCTTACCGGCAGCTCCATCGAATGGTTCGACTACTTCCTCTACGGCACCGCCGCCGCCCTTGTATTCAACAAGCTGTTCTTCCCGACCTTCGACCCGGTGGTCGGCCTGCTGCTGGCGTACCTATCGTTTTCCCTGACCTTCTTCGTGCGGCCAATCGGCGGCGTGCTGTTCGCGCACATTGGCGACCGTATCGGCCGCAAGAAAACCCTGGTCATTACCCTGTCGCTGATGGGCGGCGCTACGGTGCTGATCGGCTGCTTGCCCACCTATGAGCATATCGGCGTCTGGGCACCCATCCTGCTCATCAGCCTGCGTGTGATCCAAGGCTTGGGCATCGGTGGCGAATGGGGCGGCGCGCTGCTGCTGGCCTACGAGTACGCACCGGCCAAACGCAAGGGCCTGTTCGGCAGCGTTCCGCAGGTGGGGGTGACGGTTGGCATGCTGTTGGCAACCATGGCCGTGAGCTTGATGGCCATGTTGCCGGAAGACCAGTTCATGAGCTGGGGCTGGCGTGTGCCCTTCGTGCTGAGCGCGGGCCTGGTGTTCCTTGGCCTGTGGATTCGACATGGCCTGGACGAAACCCCGGACTTCAAGAAAGCCAAGGAAACCGGCAACGTGGCCAAGATGCCGCTGGTTGAAACCCTGCGCGACCACTGGCGCGAAGTGCTGATCGCCGCCGGCCTGAAAGTGGTGGAAACGGCGCCTTTCTATATCTTCTCCACGTTCGTGGTCAGTTATGCGGTGACCACTCTGGGTTACAGCAAGGTCAGTACCCTGAATGCGGTGATGATCGGTGCGGCAGTCGCCTCGCTGATGATTCCGCTGATGGGCTGGCTGTCGGACAAGGTCGGGCGCAAGGTGGTCTACATTGCCGGTATTCTGCTGATCGCCGCGTTCATCGTGCCGTACTTCATGTTGCTTGATACCCGCACCACCTGGGGCCTGATGCTGGCCACGGTGATTGCCTTCGGCGTACTGTGGGCGCCGGTGACCGCCGTGCTGGGTACCATGAGTTCGGAGATCTTCTCAACCCGTGTGCGCTACACCGGCATCACCCTGGGCTATCAGCTGGGCGCCGCCCTGGCTGGCGGTACCGCGCCGCTGATCGCGACTTTCTTGCTCAGCCGTTACAACGGCAGCTGGCAACCGGTCGCCCTGTACTTGCTGGGTACGGTGCTGATCTCGCTGGTCGCAGTACTGGCCGTGCGCACTGGCCGGCGCGACGACCAGCAAACGCCGCTGCGCGGGGCGGTCGAGTCCTGAGCCCCTGGCTATCGCTGCAAGCGAAGGCCTGCGGCGATAGCCGGATTCAGTGAGGCGCGGGTGAACGCGTGCTGGGCAGCCGGGGTCAACTGCAACGCTGGGTCAGTTGTTTTTACCCGTGACGTGGGAGATTTGACGCTGCCAGCCCGCGCCGGTATAAACCGCCTCTCATTGATTTATCAGGCCATCCCCCATGAGCTTCAGCCCCCTCATCCGCCAACTGATCGACGCCCTGCGTACTCTGCCCGGTGTTGGCCAGAAAACCGCCCAGCGCATGGCGCTGCAGCTGCTCGAGCGTGACCGCAGTGGTGGTGTGCGCCTGGCCCAGGCGCTGAGCCAAGCCATGGAAGGGGTTGGCCATTGCCGCCAGTGCCGCACCCTGACCGAGCAGGAGTTGTGCCCGCAGTGCGCCGATACGCGCCGTGACGACACCCAGTTGTGCGTGGTGGAAGGGCCGATGGACGTATATGCGGTGGAGCAGACCGGTTATCGCGGCCGCTACTTCGTGCTCAAGGGGCACCTGTCGCCGCTCGATGGCCTGGGGCCTGAGGCGATTGGTGTGCCGCAACTGATGGCGCGGATCGAAGAGCAGGGCAGCTTTACCGAAGTTATCCTGGCGACCAACCCGACTGTGGAAGGGGAGGCGACGGCGCATTACATCGCGCAGTTGCTGGCGGAGAAGGGCTTGGTGGCATCGCGGATTGCCCACGGCGTGCCGCTGGGTGGCGAGCTGGAGCTGGTCGATGGCGGAACCTTGGCGCATGCCTTTGCGGGGCGTCGGCCGATTTCCCTTTGAATTGAATCGTCCGGGGCCGCTGTGCGGCCCTTTCCGACCGGTCCCACATGAGTACGCAAATCTGTAGGAGCCGGCTTGCCGGCGATTGGGCCGCAATGCGGCCCACGAGGCTGACTCAGTACTCGCTCAGCGAAAACTCGGTCAGGCAGAAGGTCGGCACACCCGCCGCCTGCAACCGGCGCGAACCATCCAGCTCCGGCAGGTCGATGATTGCCGCCGCCTCGAATACCTGAGCACCGGTTCTGCGCACCAGGTTGGCCGCAGCCAGCAGCGTGCCGCCGGTAGCGATCAGGTCATCGAAGATCAGTACCGAATCCCCTTCGCACAGGCTGTCGGCATGCACTTCAAGGAAGGCTTCGCCGTATTCGGTCTGGTAACCCTCCGACAATACATCGGCCGGCAGCTTACCTTGCTTGCGGAACAGGATCAGCGGCTTGTTCAGCTGGTGGGCGATGATCGAGCCGATCAGGAAACCCCGCGCGTCCATGGCGCCGATGTGGCTGAACTCAGCCTCGACGTAACGCTCGATGAACTGGTCGGCGACATAGCGCAGCCCGCGCGGCGACTGGAACAGCGGAGTGATGTCGCGGAAGATGACGCCCGGTTTGGGGAAGTCCACTACCGGGCGGATCAGGGCTTTGAGGTCGAAGGCTTCGCTGTGCATTGTTGCGGGTATCCTGGGAAAACGAATGCGCCAGTATACCTATTTCAGCCAGGCTTTCAGGCCTCCATTGCTCCGCCGGCCAGCGCACACAGCTGGATCGGGTCGAGAATGTGCACTTCCTTGCCTTCGGCGCGGATCAGGCCGTTCTGCTGGAAGCGGGTGAACACCCGCGACACGGTTTCCACCGCCAGGCCAAGGTAGTTGCCGATTTCGTTGCGCGACATGCTCAGGCGGAACTGATTGGCCGAATAGCCGCGGGCACGGAAGCGCGCGGACAGGTTGACCAGGAAGGTGGCAATGCGTTCGTCGGCGGTCTTTTTCGACAGCAGCAGCATCATTTGCTGGTCATCGCGGATTTCGCGGCTCATTACCCGCATCAGTTGGCGGCGCAGCTGCGGCAGTTGCACCGAGAGCTCGTCCAGGCGCTCGAAGGGGATTTCGCACACCGAGGTGGTCTCCTGGGCCTGGGCCGAGACCGGGTAGGCTTCGGTGTCCATGCCGGACAGGCCGACCAGTTCGCTCGGCAGGTGGAAGCCGGTGATCTGCTCTTCGCCGCTGTCGCTCAGGCTGAAGGTCTTGAGCGCGCCGGAACGTACCGCGTAGACCGAGCCGAAATTGTCACCCTGGCGGAACAGAAACTCGCCTTTTTTCAGCGGTCGCCCGCGTTTGACGATTTCATCCAGTGCATCCATGTCTTCCAGGTTGAGGGAAAGAGGCAGGCACAGGGGGGCCAGGCTGCAATCCTTGCAATGGGCCTGGTTGTGAGCGCGCAGTTTGACTGGCTCGGACATTTGAATCGATCCTTGTGGGAAAGCACACATAAGTCGTAAGGGTAACCTACGGCATAGGGTGTAGGCCAGCGTGCGCTATTGTGGTGCGCCGTGGCCGAACCCCAGCTGCATGATGCCGGGGGTCCGTTGGTGCCCATAGTGTGCCTGGCCGGCAGGCTTGTCCATGCGGTGAATCGACTCGCTAATCTAGATAACGCGAGAGAAACGCTGGTGATTGTGCATCGCCAGGTAGGCATCGAACACCATGCACACCGAGCGGGCCAGCAGGCGCCCGGCTGGCAGAATGCGAATGCCTTTGTCGTCGAGGCGGATCAGGCCGTCGCGTTGCAGGGTAAGCAACTCCGGCCACAGCTCGTTGAAGTAGCCGCGAAAATCGACGGTGAAGGCTTGTTCCATCGGCTCGAAAGCCAGCTCGAAGTGGCAGATCAGTTGCTGGATGACGGCCCGGCGCAGGCGGTCGTCATGGGTGCACACCAGCCCGCGCTGGGTGGGCAGCTGGGCATTGGCAAGCGTGTCCTGGTAGGTATTGAGGTCGCTGCTGTTCTGGCAATACAGGTCACCGATCTGGCTGATCGCCGAAACCCCGAGGCCGATCAGGTCGCAGTGACCGTGGGTGGTGTAGCCCTGGAAATTGCGTTGCAGCGTGCCTTCTTCCTGGGCCACGGCGAGTTCGTCGTCGGGCAGGGCAAAATGGTCCATGCCGATGTAGCGGTAGCCGGCAGCGGTGAGCTGTTCGATGGTGGTGTGGAGCATCTCCAGCTTGGCTGCCGGGGCCGGCAGGTCGTTGTTGTCGATGCGCCGCTGCGGCATGAAGCGTTCCGGCAAGTGGGCGTAGTTGAACACCGACAGGCGGTCTGGCTGCAGGCGGATCACCTCTTCGACGGTGCGCGCGAAGCCTTCGGGTGTCTGCTTGGGCAGGCCGTAGATCAGGTCAAGGTTCACCGAGCGGAACTGTAAGGTGCGCGCCGCCTCGATCAGGGTGCGGGTCTGTTCCAGGCTCTGCAGGCGGTTGACCGCGCGCTGCACCGCCGGGTCCAGGTCCTGCACGCCGAGGCTGACACGGTTGAAGCCCAGTTCGCGAAGCAGGCCCATGGTCGACCAGTCGGCCTCGCGTGGGTCGAGTTCGATGCCGTAGTCACCGGAATCGTCGTCCAGCAGGTTGAAATGCTGGCGCAGAGTGGCCATCAGCTGGCGCAGTTCCACATGGCTGAGGAAGGTCGGCGTGCCGCCGCCAAAATGCAGCTGTTCAACACGTTGTTTAGGGTCCAGGTGGCAGGCGATCAACTGGATCTCCTGCTCCAGGCGCTGAAGATAGGGCGCGGCGCGGCCGCGATCCTTGGTGATGACCTTGTTGCAGGCGCAGTAGTAGCAGATGTTGGCGCAGAACGGCACGTGCACGTACAGCGACAGCGGGCGCACCGCCCGGCGGCTTTCCCGCAGGGCGTGAAGCAGGTCGAACGAGCCCACTTCGCTGTGCAGTTGCACGGCGGTGGGGTAGGAGGTGTAGCGCGGGCCGGCCAGATCGTAGCGGCGGATCAGGTCGGCATCCCAGCGTAGATCTTCGAGCATGTGGGCGGTCCCCGGAAAGAGCAGCAGTGCCCCGGAGTCTATGGCCGTCTGTAGGAATCTGTGTTGATTTGTATCAACAGCAAAGGGGCCGCTGCGCAGCGCTGCGGTCCGCCGCCACGGCAAGCCGGGCCCCACATTTACTTTGGCGCTGCATAACGCTGTGGGAGCCGGCTTGCCGGCGATTGGGCTGTGCAGCAGCCCCTGTCAGTGCCCCATCAACCAGTGCTGGTGCGGCCCAGGCAAGGTCCACACGCCGAACAGGATCACCAGCAGGCCGCCCGCCATCCGCACGCTACGCCGGCGCAACAGGCTGTTCACTTGCTCTGCCGCCAACCCGGTCGCTAACAATACCGGCCAGGTACCCAACCCGAACGCCAGCATCAGCGCTGCGCTATACCCCGCATTGCCCTGGCTGGCCGCCCACAGCAAGGTGCTGTACACCAGCCCGCACGGCAGCCAGCCCCACAGGGCGCCGAGCAGCAGGGCACGGGGCAGGCTGGAGACTGGCAGCAAGCGTGAGGCCATGGGCTGGATATGCCGCCACAGCCCTCTGCCCAGCGCTTCGATCCGCGTCAGCCCGCTCCACCAGCCGGCCAGGTACAGCCCCATGGCGATCAGCAGCAGCGCGGCGACCACCCGTAGCGCCAGGGCCGCCGGGCTACTGGCAACGGCCCAGCCGGCCAGGCCGAGCAGCAGGCCAGCGCAGGCGTAACTGAGGATGCGCCCCAGGTTGTACGCCAGCAGCAGGCGCGCGCGCCGGCCGCGTTGCTCTGGCGGGATGGCCAGGGTCAGGGCGCCCATCAGGCCGCCGCACATGCCCAGGCAGTGGCCACCGCCCAGCAAACCGAGGACCAGCGCCGAGCCGAGCAGGGGGAGCAGGTCAGGCACGGGGCGTTGGGTCCTTGTCTTGCGGCTGGTCGGCTTCGGGCTTTACGGCGGCCTGGTGGCGCGGGTCCTGGTCGTCGAACAGGATGCTGTGGGCAGGGCCTTCGAGGTCGTCATACTGGCCGCTGTCCACCGCCCAGAAGAAGATGTACACGGCCACGCCGACGAGCAGCAGGGCGGCCGGGATCATGACATAGAGGGCTGGCATGGGCGGCTCCTGATCAGGCAATGGCAGGTTGTGCGGGACTGCTGACGGCCGCCGTGCCCGGCAGCCGGGTCAGGCGCAGGGCGTTGAGGACGACGATCAGCGAGCTGACCGACATGCCGACGGCGGCCCACACCGGGGTGATCCAGCCGAGCGCGGCAAACGGCAACATGAGGCCATTATACAGGGTCGCCCAGAGCAGGTTCTCGAGGATATTGCGGCGGGTACGGCGGGCCAGGTCGAACGCCTGTACCAGCGCCTGCAGGCGGTTGCTCAACAGCACTGCATCGGCGCTGGTTTTCGCAAGGTCGGTGGCGCTGCCCATGGCGATGCTGATGTCGGCGGCGGCCAGCACCGGCACATCATTGACCCCGTCGCCGAGCATCAATACCTTGCGCCCAGCGGTCTGTAGCGCTTTTAGCCGGTCCAGCTTGTCGTCCGGGCGCAGGCCGCCAATGGCCTGGTCGATGCCCAGTTGCGCGGCCACTTCAGCGACCATCGGTGAGCTGTCGCCCGACAACAGCAGCGTGCGCCAGCCACGTGCCTTGCAGGCTGCCAGCAGGGCAGGGGCGTCATCGCGCAGGCGGTCATCCAGGCCGAACCAGGCCAACGGGCCTTCGCGGTCCCCCAGCAACAGCCACTGGCCGCGAGGTTCTGGTACAGGGGGTATTTCGGCGCCGCTGAGGGCGCAGACGAAAGTGGCCTGGCCGATGCGCAGCGGCTGGCCGTCTACCCGCCCTTCCAGGCCCAGGCCAGGCACCGTTTGCACATCGTCTGCAGCTGCAGCGTTGCGCCCGAAGGCCCGGGCGATGGGGTGTTCGGAGCGGTTTTCCAGTGCGGCAGCCAGGGCCAGGCAACGGTCGGGGGGGAGTGCACCCAGCGGGCGAATGCTGCGTAGGGTCAGGCGGCCTTCGGTGAGGGTGCCGGTCTTGTCGAAAATGACCGTGTCGATCTGGTTGAGGCCTTCCAGCACATGCCCCCGGGTGATCAGCAGGCCGCGTTTGTGCAAGGTGCCGGTGGCGGCTGTGAGCGCCGTTGGCGTGGCCAGGGACAGCGCGCACGGGCAGGTCGCCACGAGCATGGCCAGGACGATCCAGAAGGCCCGGGCCGGGTCCAGCTGCCACCACCACAAGCCGATCACCACGGCGGCCACCAGGCTCAACAGCAAGAACAACTGCGAGGCCCGGTCAGCGATCTCGGCCAGGCGCGGCTTTTCGGTTTGCGCGCGTTCAAGCAGGCGGACAATGGCAGACAGCCGTGATTGCTGGCCGAGGGCTTCGACTTCGATGTTCAGGGTGCTTTCGACATTCAGAGTGCCGCCGGTAACCCGTTCGCCCACCCGCCGAGGTTGCGGCAGGTACTCGCCGGTCAGCAGCGATTCGTCGACACTGGAGCGGCCCTCGACGATGCGCCCGTCGGCCGGGATCACTGCCCCGGGCAGCACTTGCACGGTGTCGCCGCGCTGCAGTTCGCTGAGCAGGATGCGCTCGGCGCGGCCGATGACGTCCAGGCGCAGGCACGAGGCCGGCAGCAGGTTGACCAGCTGTGCGGTGGCCGCAGCCGTGCGCTCGCGGGCGCGACGTTCGAGGTAGCGGCCGGTGAGCAGGAACAGCGCGAACATGCCCACGGTGTCGAAATACAGCTCGCCGCTGCCGGTGATCGCCGTCCAGATACCTGCACCGAAGGCCAGTGCGATAGCCAGCGATACCGACACATCCATGGTCAGGTGGCGCGTTCGCAGGTCGCGCGCGGCCCCCTTGAAAAACGGTGCGCAGCTGTAGAAGACGATGGGGATGGTCAGAAACAGCGCCACCCAGCGCAGGATGGTGTGCAGCTCGGGCGACAGGTCGATGTTGAATTCCGGCCAGGTTGCCATGGTTGCCATCATCGCCTGGAACCACAGCAGCCCGGCCACGCCGAGCCGGCGCAGGGCCCTGCGGTTTTCGCCGGCCAGCTGTTCGGCGGCCTGGTCGGGCTGGTACGGGTGCGCGGCATAGCCGATCTGGCGCAGCTCGGCCAGCAGCCGGGACAGCGGCAGCTGATGGTCCTCCCAGCTGATCAGTAGCCGGTGGTTGGACAAGTTGAGCCGGGCCTCGGCAACGCCGGGCACATTACGCAGGTGTTTCTCGATCAGCCAGCCGCAGGCGGCGCAACTGATGCCCTCGACCAGCAAGGTGGCTTCGGCCAGCTCGCCGGCGTGGTGGACGAAGGCCTGCTGTACGTCACTGCGGTCATAGAGGGCCAGCTCATCCTGCACCTGCCTGGGCAGGGCTTCGGGGTTGGCGCTGCTGTCGCTGCGGTGCTGGTAATAGTGCTCCAGGCCGCCGGCGACGATGGCTTCGGCCACCGCCTGGCAGCCAGGGCAGCAGAATTGTCGTGGCTCATCGAGTACCACGGCAGTGAAGCGGCTACCGGCAGGGACGGGCAGGGCGCAGTGGTAGCAGGGGGTGGGCTGGGTCATAAGGCGAGTACGTATCGGCAGTGAGGAACGGATCCTGTGGGAAATGAATGTGATGCGGCTATTGGTGCTCGGCACCCTGCAGCGCTTCATCGCCCAGCTGCAAGGTCACGCCATGCTCGACCTTCTCCTCCTCGAACAACCGCCACACATGCTCACCCTGGCTGCCCAGCAGCTCGACGAAGCGCCGGCCATCGACCTTGTCATCCAGCTGGCCGACATACCGCCCGGGTTCAGCAAGGCTCAGCAACACCTTGCGGTCCTTGCCCGGCTGGGTCGGTGAAATCAGGTTCAGTTCCAGGCTTTGTGGGTTGCTGTTGCCGGTCAGGCGCACGTCCACTTCGCCGGTCAGCTCGTCCAGGTGCACGCTGGCCTTGAGGTTCAGGGTTTGCGCCAGCAGTTCGCGGTCCAGCGAGCGGTTGATGCCCTTGCCGGCCTCGTAGTAGTTGTCGTTGACCAGGTTGTCCGGGTTGCGCACGGCGATGCTGACCATCGTCAGGCTCAGGCACACCGACGTGGTGAGGATGCCGATGATGATCCAGGGCCAGAGGTGCTTGTACCAGGGGCTGGTGGCGGTGGCGGCAGGCATTGTGCGAATTCTCTCTCAGCGGATCTGTGGGCCGATGAAGCGGCTCTTGGCTTCGACCTCGGCGGCGCTGTCGTCGGCGCTTTTGAGGATGAAGGTGATTTCGTTGGTGGTCGAGGGCAGTTTCTCGGGGGCGACCGACAACTGCACCGGCAGGCTGACGATGTCGCCGGCGGCCACGCGGATTTCGCGCTGGCCTTCCAGGCGCAGGTCGGGCAGGCCGGCTGCGTCGAGCACGTACACGTGGTCGCGTTGGTCCTTGTTCATGACCTTGAGGCTGTACACGTTCTCGATCCGGCCCTGGGCGTTTTCGCGGTACAGCACGCGGTCCTTGCTGACGTCGAAGCCGACCAGCGAGCGGGTGGCGAAAGCGGTGGCCAGGGCGCCAATCATCACCAGCAGCACCAGGGCATAGCCGATCAGCCGTGGGCGCAGCATGTGGGTCTTCTGCCCCGACAGGTTGTGCTCGGTGGTGTAGCTGATCAGGCCTTTGGGGTAGTTCATCTTCTCCATGATGCTGTCACAGGCATCGATGCACGCGGCGCAGCCGATGCACTCGATCTGCAGGCCGTCGCGGATGTCGATGCCGGTGGGGCAGACCTGCACGCACATGGTGCAGTCGATGCAGTCGCCCAGGCCCTGGGCCTTGTAGTCGGTGTCCTTTTTACGCGGGCCGCGGGTTTCGCCGCGACGCGGGTCGTAGGAAACGATCAGTGTGTCCTTGTCGAACATCACGCTCTGGAAGCGCGCATAGGGGCACATGTACACACACACCTGCTCGCGCAACCAGCCGGCGTTGCCGTAGGTGGCGAGGGTGAAGAAACCGACCCAGAAGTACGCCCAGCCATCGGCTTGGCCGGTGAAGAATTCGATGACCAGCTCACGGATCGGAGAGAAATAGCCGACGAAGGTCATGCCGGTGACGAACCCGATCAGCAGCCACAGGCTGTGCTTGACGAACTTGCGCAGGAACTTGTTGCCGCTCATGGGGGCTCTGTCGAGCTTCATGCGTTGGTTGCGGTCACCCTCGGTGACTTTTTCGCACCACATGAAAATCCACGTCCACACGCTTTGCGGGCAGGTGTAGCCGCACCAGACGCGGCCGGCGTACACCGTGACGAAGAACAGGCCGAAAGCGGCAACGATGAGGATGCCCGAAAGCAGGATGAAGTCTTGTGGCCAGATGGTGGCGCCGAAGATATAGAACTTGCGTTCGGGCAGGTTCCACCACACGGCCTGGTGGCCGCCCCAGTTCAGCCACACGGTGCCGAAGTAGAGCAGAAACAGCACCGCCCCGCCGACCATCCGCAGCCTGCGGAAGATGCCGGTGAAGGCGCGGGTGTAGATTTTCTCGCGGGAGGCGTAGAGGTCGACGGAGTCCTTCCCTTTGCTGGCAGGCGGGGTGACATCATGTACCGGAATTTGCTTGCTCATCATCAAGTCCCACGGCAGTGGAAAAACGCCGCGGCCAGTGCGTGCCGGCCACAGTCTCGCGCATTCTGCTAGCGCTCTGCGGCCCATGATACGCCGGTGATGGCACTTCGGGGACGCGCTGCGACCTTTAGCCGCATTGGGTTCGTGGTGTGAATCGTGATATGGCGGGTGTCAATTGATCCAGGTCATCTTGTGCTGAATTGCCCGGCCTCTTCGCGGGTAAACCCGCTCCTACAAAGGGCGCGCAATCCTTGTAGGAGCGGATTCATCCGCGAAGAGGCCTGGCCTGCCTTACTCAGCCTTTTCAGGCTCCTGCTGCTGATGCGAAAGGCTGTACACATAAGCCGCCAGCAGGTGCACCTTGTCGTTACCCTGCAGCTGCTCCTGCGCTGGCATCTGCCCCTGGCGCCCGTAGCGGATGGTCTGCTGCAACTGGGCGAAGCTCGACCCATAGATGAACGCCTGCGGATGGGTCAGGTTGGGCGCGCCCATTGCCGGCGTACCCTTGCCTTCCGGCCCGTGGCAGGCCACGCAGTTGGCAGCGAAGATCTTCTGGCCGTTCTCGGCATCGGCCTTGACGCCTTCAGGCAGGGTACGGCCATCGAGCTTACTCACCACGAACGCCGCGACATCGGCCACGCCTTGTTCACCGATCACTTCCGACCAGGCCGGCATCACGCCATGACGACCGCCCATGATGGAGGTCTTGATGGTTTCCGGCTCGCCGCCCCAGCGCCAGTCGTTGTCGGTCAGGTTGGGGAAGCCGTAGGCACCCTTGGCGTCGGAGCCGTGGCACACCGAGCAGTTGGAGGCGAACAGCCGGGCGCCCATCTTCAGCGCTTGCGGCTGCTGGGCTACCTCTTCGATCGGCATGGCCGCGTACTTGGCGAAGATCGGCCCGAAGCGGGCATCGGCCTTGGCCATTTCCTTTTCCCACTCGTGCACGCCGGTCCAGCCTGGCTGGCCATTGGTGAACTCGGTCTGCTTATCGTTATCCAGGTACGAATACCCCGGTAACACACCTTTCCAGTTGCCCAGGCCCGGGTACAGCACCAGGTAGCCGAGGGCGAAGATGATGGTGCCGACGAACAGCCAGAACCACCACTTGGGCAGTGGGTTGTCGTATTCCTCGATGCCATCGAAAGCATGCCCGACGGTTTCGTCGGTGGCCTCTTCGCGCTGGCCCTTGCGGGTGGACAGCAGCAGCCAGGTCAACGCGAAGATGGTGCCCAGGGTCAGGACGGTGACGTACAGACTCCAGAAGGTTGTCATTGTTGTTTGCTCCCAGAAGCTTTTGCTTGCGCTTGCTCGACGTGCGTTTTGGCCTCGGGGTCATCGGCGAACGGCAGTTGGGTCGCCTCGTCGAACGCCTGCTTGCGCCGTGGGTTGAACACCCACAACGCCAGGCCCACGAAGGCCACCATCACCACGACGGTACCCAGGCCGCGAATCATCCCGATATCCATCAGCGTCACCGTTTGCTTTTGATGATGGTGCCAAGACCTTGCAGGTACGCCACCAGGGCGTCCATTTCGGTCTTGCCCTTGACCGCGTCAGCGGCACCGGCGATGTCCGCATCGGTGTACGGCGTGCCCAGGGTACGCAGCACCTCGAGCTTCTTGGCGGTGTCCTTGCCGTCGAGCTTGTTCTCTACCAGCCACGGGTAGGACGGCATCTTCGACTCCGGCACCACGTTGCGCGGGTTGTAAAGGTGCGCACGGTGCCAGTCATCGGAGTAGCGGCCACCGACGCGGGCCAGGTCCGGCCCGGTGCGCTTGGAACCCCACAGGAACGGGTGGTCCCAGACGCTTTCACCGGCCACCGAATAGTGGCCGTAGCGCTCGGTTTCGGCGCGGAACGGGCGGATCATCTGCGAGTGGCAGCCCACGCAGCCTTCGCGGATATAGATGTCGCGGCCTTCGACTTCCAGCGCGGTGCGCGGCTTCATGCCTTCGACGGGTTTGTTGGTGACGTCCTGGAAAAACAGCGGGACGATCTGGGTGAGGCCACCGACGCTCACGGCGATGACCATGAAGAAGGCCAGCAGGCCTATGTTCTTCTCGACAGCTTCATGCTTCATCAGTGCGCTCCCACGACGACGATCTTGGCCGCTTCATCCGCTTCTACCGGGTTGGCCGCGCGTACGGTACGCAACACGTTGTAGGCCATCAGCAGCATGCCGGAGGCGAAGAACGCACCGCCCAGTGCCCGCACGATGTAGCCCGGATGGCTGGCCTGCAGGGCTTCGACGAAGGAGTAGGTGAGCGTGCCGTCATCGTTGATGGCGCGCCACATCAGGCCCTGGGTAATGCCGTTGACCCACATCGAGGCGATGTACAGCACGGTGCCGATGGTTGCCAGCCAGAAGTGCGCGTTGATCAAGCCGACGCTGTGCATCTGTGCCCGCCCATACAACCGGGGAATCATGTGGTAGACCGCGCCGATCGAGATCATCGCCACCCAGCCGAGCGCGCCGGCATGGACGTGGCCGATGGTCCAGTCGGTGTAGTGCGACAGCGAGTTGACCGTCTTGATGGCCATCATCGGGCCTTCGAAGGTGGACATGCCGTAGAATGCCAGGGACACCACGAGGAAGCGCAGGATCGGGTCGGTGCGCAGTTTGTGCCAGGCACCGGACAGGGTCATCATGCCGTTGATCATGCCGCCCCAGCTTGGCGCCAGCAGGATGATCGACATCACCATGCCCAGCGACTGGGCCCAGTCGGGCAGTGCGGTGTAGTGCAGGTGGTGCGGGCCGGCCCAGATGTACAGGGTGATCAGCGCCCAGAAGTGAACGATCGACAGGCGATACGAGTAGATCGGTCGCTCGGCTTGCTTGGGTACGAAGTAGTACATCATCCCCAGGAAGCCGGTGGTGAGGAAGAAGCCTACGGCGTTGTGCCCGTACCACCACTGGATCATCGCGTCGGTGGCGCCGGCATAGGCCGAGTACGACTTGAACAGGCTCACCGGCAGCGAGATGTGGTTGACGATGTGCAGCATCGCGGTGACCACGATGAAGGCGCCGTAGAACCAGTTGCCGACGTAGATGTGCTTGGTCTTGCGCTTGACGATGGTGCCGAAGAACACCAGCCCGTAGGTAACCCAGACGATGGCCAGCAAGATCGCCAGTGGCCATTCGAGCTCGGCGTATTCCTTGGTGGTGGTGTAGCCCATCGGCAAGGTGATCAGAGCACCGACGATGACTGCCTGCCAACCCCAGAAGGTGAAGGCGGCCATGCTGTCGGAGATCAGCCGGGTCTGGCAGGTTCGCTGCACCACGTAGTAGCTGGTGCCGAACAACGCACAGCCGCCGAAGGCGAAGATGACCAGGTTGGTGTGCAGCGGGCGCAGGCGGCCGAAACTGGTCCAGGGCAGGTCCAGGTTCAGTTGCGGCCACACCAGCTGCGAGGCGATGAAGACGCCGAGGCCCATGCCAAGGATCCCCCAGACCACCGTCATGATGGCGAACTGGCGGACGACCTTATAGTTATAAGCAGTCGGACTGAGTGCTGTGCTCATTCTAAGGTTCCACGGTTTTGGTGTTCTTGTTGGTTGAAAAATCGGCGCCAGTATCGATAACCACCAGGGTTATGGCAACGCAAGGAGACTTGCGCCGACCCGTGTCCGGGCCCTTTTGCCGGTGTCCCGAGGCACTAGGGTCTGGGAGATTGTACACAAATAAATATTTGTAATGTGTACCGTTTTTCGCCTTTTTCTGATCGTTCGGTCAAGCTTTTTTTGGGCGGCGTCAGGCGATGCGCCGCGTCTGCTCCGCTGGATTGGCAGCGAAGCCCACTGTGGCAACAAGCTTAGTTCTGTTCGGAGGGGGTGCAAGGGGAGGGGCGAGGCGGGGAAGTGCAGGGGTTGCTTTGCAGCCCAATCGCCGGCAAGCCGGCTCCCACAGGAGTTTGCAACGCTGCGATAACTGTGGGAGCCGGCTTGCCGGCGATTGGGCCGCAAAGCGGCCCCGGGGTATTACTTGGCGGTCACGGTTTCGGCAACATCACCCTGCGACAGGCTGTACACATAAGCCGCCAGCAGGTGCACCTTGTCATTCCCCTGAATATCCACCTGGGCCGGCATCTGCCCCTGGCGGCCATAGCGAATGGTCTGCTGCAACTGGGCAAAGCTCGAACCGTAGATGAACGCCTGCGGGTGGTTCAGGTTCGGCGCGCCCATGGCTGGGGTACCGTTGCCTTCAGGGCCATGGCAGGCCACGCAGTTGCCAGCGAAGATTTCCTTGCCTTTGGCCACGTCAGCCTTGGTGCCTTCGGGCAGGCTGCGGCCATCGAGGTTGGTCAGCACGTAGGCGGCCACATCCGCCACGCCCTGCTCGCCGATCACTTCAGCCCAGGCCGGCATCACGCCGTGGCGGCCATTCATGATCGACGCCTTGATGGTCTCCGGCTCGCCACCCCAGCGCCAGTCGTTGTCGGTCAGGTTGGGGAAGCCATAGGCGCCCTTGGCGTCGGAGCCGTGGCACACCGAGCAGTTGGAGGCAAACAGACGGCCGCCCATCTTCAACGCCTGTGGGTCCTTTGCCACCTCCTCGACGGGCATGGCGGCGTACTTGGCGAAGATCGGCCCGAACCTGGCGTCGGCCTTGTCCATTTCCTTCTGCCATTCGTTCACGCCGGTCCAGCCATTCTCGTAGCCGGGCAGGATGCCTTTCCAGTTGCCCAGGCCCGGGTAGAGGATCAGGTAGCCCACCGCAAACACCAAAGTGCCGACGAACAGCCAGAACCACCACTTGGGCAGCGGGTTGTCATACTCCTCGATGCCATCGAAGCTGTGGCCCATGGTCTGGTCGGTGGTATCGCTACTCTGGCCCTTGCGGGTCGACAGCAACAGCCAGGTCAGGCCAATCAGACTGCCGATGGTCAGTACGCTGATGTACGTACTCCAGAAGGTGGTCATTGCCCGGAACTCCTCTTGGCAGCAGGTTCCTGCCCGGCAGGGGGCAGGCGGTCGTCGACGAAGGGCAGCAGGCGCGCTTCGGCGAAATCATGGTCGCGGCGGCGGTTGAAAACCCACAGCGAAAGGCCGATGAAGGCGACCATCACCACCAGGGTGCCCAGGCCGCGGATCATGCCGATGTCCATTTCCATCGCACTCACCTCTTGTTCTTGATGGCGGTGCCGAGCACCTGCAGGTAGGCGACCAGGGCGTCCATTTCGGTCTTGCCCTTGACCGCGTCGCGGGCGCCGGCGATGTCTTCGTCGCTGTACGGCACGCCCAGGGTGCGCAGGGTGCGCATCTTGGTGTCGGTGTGGCTGTTGTCCACTTGCGCTGCGACCAGCCACGGGTAGGACGGCATCTTCGACTCCGGCACCACGTTGCGCGGGTTGTAGAGGTGCGCACGGTGCCAGTCATCGGAGTAGCGGCCACCGACACGCGCCAGGTCCGGCCCGGTGCGCTTTGAGCCCCACAGGAACGGGTGGTCCCACACGCTTTCACCGGCCACCGAATAGTGGCCGTAGCGCTCGGTTTCGGCGCGGAACGGGCGGATCATCTGCGAGTGGCAGCCCACGCAGCCTTCGCGGATGTAGATATCGCGGCCTTCCAACTGCAGCGCGGTGTAGGGCTTCATGCCTTCGACCGGCTTGTTGGTGACGTCCTGGAAGAACAGCGGGACGATCTGGGTAAGGCCACCGATGCTGACGGCGAACACCATCAGCAGCGCCATCAGGCCGACGTTTTTCTCGATCACTTCATGTTTCATCAGGCAGGTCTCCTCAGGCCAGCTGGGCGTTGGCAGGGGCGGCTTCGGTGGCCGGTGCACGCACGGTGCGCCAGGTGTTCCAGGCCATCAGGAACATGCCACTGAGGAAGATCGCGCCACCGACGAAGCGCACCACGAAGCCCGGGTGGCTGGCCACCAGGGTTTCCACGAACGAGTAGGTGAGCGTGCCGTCGCTGTTGACCGCGCGCCACATCAGGCCCTGGGCGATGCCGTTGACCCACATCGAGGCGATGTACAGCACGGTGCCAATGGTCGCCAGCCAGAAGTGCGCGTTGATCAGCCCAAGGCTGTACATGCGCGCTTTGCCGAACACTTGCGGGATGGTGTGGTACAGCGCGCCGATGGAGATCATCGCCACCCAGCCGAGGGCACCGGCGTGCACGTGGCCGATGGTCCAGTCGGTGTAATGCGACAGGGCGTTGACGGTCTTGATGGCCATCATCGGGCCTTCGAAGGTGGACATGCCGTAGAACGCCAGGGACACCACGAGGAAGCGCAGGATCGGGTCGCTGCGCAGTTTGTGCCAGGCGCCGGACAAGGTCATCATGCCGTTGATCATGCCGCCCCAGCTCGGTGCCAGCAGGATCAGCGACATCACCATGCCCAGCGACTGCGCCCAGTCAGGCAGCGCGGTGTAGTGCAGGTGGTGCGGGCCGGCCCAGATGTACAGGGTGATCAGTGCCCAGAAGTGGACGATCGACAGGCGATACGAATACACCGGGCGCTCGGCCTGCTTGGGCACGTAGTAGTACATCATCCCCAGGAAGCCTGCGGTGAGGAAGAAGCCCACGGCGTTGTGGCCATACCACCACTGCACCATGGCATCGGTGGCGCCGGCATAAACCGAGTACGACTTGGTCAGGCTGACCGGCAGCTCCAGGTTGTTGACGATGTGCAGCAGCGCCACGGTCAGGATGAAAGCGCCGAAGAACCAGTTACCCACATAGATGTGCTTGGTATTGCGTTTCATCAGCGTGCCGAAGAACACGATGGCGTAGCAGACCCAGACGATGGTGATCAGGATGTCGATCGGCCATTCCAGCTCGGCGTATTCCTTGGAGCTGGTGTAGCCCAGCGGCAGGGTGATGGCCGCCAGCAGGATCACCAGTTGCCAGCCCCAGAAGGTGAACGCGGCCAGGCCCGGTGCAAACAGGGTGGTCTGGCAGGTGCGTTGCACCGAATAATAGGAGGTGGCGAACAGTGCACAGCCGCCGAACGCAAAGATCACCGCATTGGTATGCAGTGGGCGCAGGCGGCCGAAGCTGGTCCAGGGGAGGTCGAAGTTGAGGGAAGGCCAGGCGAGCTGGGCGGCGATGAAGACGCCGAGCCCCATCCCGACGATTCCCCACACCACCGTCATGATGGCGAATTGGCGGACCACCTTGTAGTTATAGGCGGTACTGCTGGTTGTGTTCATGTATGGGTTCCCATCCACGGTTATTGGCAGGCTTTACAGCGAGGCAAGCATGAGTAATGGGCAAAGTGCCGGTATTGACGGGGATCAATGGGCGAAGGTCGCAAATGTCCCAGGCTTGCGCTGCGATCCCCCGCAAAATCAGGGGGATAGCAGCCCGTCCGCGTGCCTGATCCTGGCCCACGGCGCGGGTGCGCCGATGGACAGCGGGTTCATGGACGAGATGGCGCAAAGGCTGGCGGCGCTTGGGGTCGGCGTGGTCCGCTTCGAGTTCCCGTACATGGCCGAGCGCAGGGTCGGGGGCGGCAAGCGGCCACCCAACCCGCAAAAGGTATTGCTGGAATGCTGGCGCGAGGTGTACCGGCAGGTGCGACCTTTGGTCACGGGTAGGCTGGCGATTGGTGGCAAGTCGATGGGCGGGCGCATGGCCAGCCTGCTGGCTGACGAACTGGGCGCGGACGCGCTGGTGTGCCTGGGGTATCCGTTCTATGCCGTGGGCAAGCCGGAAAAGCCACGGGTCGAGCACCTGGCCGGGCTGCAGACGCCGACATTGATCGTGCAGGGCGAACGCGATGCGCTGGGTAATCGCGAGGCCGTGCAGGGTTATGCGCTGTCACCGTCGATCGAGGTGAGCTGGCTGGTGGCGGGGGATCATGACCTTAAGCCGCTGAAGGCTTCGGGGTTCAGCCATGAGCAGCACTTGCAGGCGGCGGCTGAGAAGGTGGCGGGGTTTCTTGTGAAATAGTGTTGCCTTCATCGCCGGCAAGCCGGCTCCCACAGGCGTATCACAGCGTCGAGCACTGCGGGGTTCCTGTAGGAGCCGGCTTGCCGGCGATGAGGCCGGAGCAGGCTACCGCTTAGTCGCGATACTCGCACAGGTAAGCAGTATCCACCGCCACCTTCAGCTGGAACTTGCTGTCAGCGGCCACGTTGAACTTGTCGCCAGCGTTGAAGGTTTCCCAGTTGTCGCTGCCCGGCAGCTTCACGGTCAGCGCACCGGAAACCACGTGCATGATTTCGCGCTTGGCGGTACCGAACTCGTATTCGCCCGGTGCCATGACGCCGACGGTGGCCGGGCCTTCAGTGCCTTCGAAGGCGATCGACTTGACGGTACCATCGAAGTATTCATTGACCTTGAACATGGGGCGACTCCTGAAAAGGGGGATGAAAAAGGGCTGGCCAGTATGCCCAAGCCCATCCGCCCCGTCATCTGCTTTCACGGGCCCTGGTTTCAGACGCTCGGCAGGCTCAAGGGCAGCAACCGGGCGGTATTGCGCGCATCTTCCAGCGCCCGGTGTTGTTGCCCGCAAAAGTGCATGCCGGCCAGTTGCAGTGCGCCGTTGAGCCCGGCCGGGCGCTGCAGGTGGCGGGCCTTGGCGAAGCGCTGCTTGAGGTTGATGTGCGGCAGGTTGCGCAACAGGCTGTCGAGGTGATGCTGCCGCCATTCCTGCAGCAATTGCTGGCGGTCGTAATCGCCCCAGCTCACCCACGCCTGCAACTGACCGCGGTGGTGGCCCAGCCAGCGTTCGAAGCACCCCCACACCTCGGGCAAGGCCGCCGCGCTGTCGACGTTGGCCTGGCTGATATGGGTGAGCTCACGGCAGAACGGCGTCAGTTGCGGCCGCCGCCGTGGCCGCACGAAGCGCTGGAAGTGGTCCACTTCCCGGCCGTCACGGGTCACCAGGCTGGCGCCGATTTCTATGATTTCCATCTCTGTGACCGGCCAGCCACCTTCATCGGTGGTGGCTTCCAGGTCGATCACCAACCAGTGGCCCATACCAGGCTCCCTCGCCATACATGCTAGAGCAGCGTAGCCAATGTCTGGCCACACGGCATCCCCTGGCAAAATGCCGTTGTTTTGGCATAACCAGCGGTTGTGCGCTGCCGGGAAAACGCCTAGCTTAAGGCGCATCCAGGTATGAACCGTGATGAGTGTCCGTGTTGACCCCAGCGCCCGGCCTGAAGGCTTTGTCCACCCTGTTGATGCTGGCCGCGGTATGGCTGGCGGTGCCGGCCTGGGCTGCCGAAGCCATTGATGTGAGGATCGGCGCCGCGCACTTTCCGCCTTACACGGTGCGCCCGGAGCAGGGCGCCGACACCGGCCTGCTGCCGCAACTGGTCGAAGCATTGAACCGCCTACAGCAGGACTACCGCTTCGTGCTGGTGCCCACGTCCATCCAGCGGCGTTTCGGCGATTTCCAGCAAGGCCGCACCGACATGGCAATCTTCGAAAACCCGGCGTGGGGCTGGCAGCAGATTCCGCATCATGCCGTGGACATGGGCCTGGAAGACGCCGAGGTGTTCGTCGCCAAGCAGGTCGACAACCGCGACCAGCACTATTTCGATGACCTCGCCGGCAAGCGCTTGGCGCTGTTCAATGGCTATCACTATGCTTTCGCCGGTTTCAACTCCGACCCCAACTACCTGCGCAAGACCTACAGCGCGACCCTGACCTATTCCCACGACAGCAACCTGCTGATGGTTCAGGCCGGGCGTGCCGACATTGCGCTGGTAACCCGCTCGTACCTCAGCGATTTCCTGGTGCGCAACCCCGCCAGCGGCAACCAGTTGATGGCCTCCACGCGCATTGACCAGGTGTATCACCACTTCGCGTTGTTGCGCCCAGGTGCCCCCATCAGCGATCAGCAACTGACTGCGCTGTTGCGCCAACTGCGCGACAACGGCGAGCTGGCCCGGATCTTCCAGCCCTATCGAATCGCCGTTGACGCCCCACGCGACTAAATTCCCGGGTTGCAGCCACGTTTTCAGGGGGGAGCCTTTCTTTCATTTCAGTGAGCCCTGCCCATGCCGTTCGATGCCGCTTCGCAGCCCCTGTCACAACCCCGCTGGCGCAGCCTGAGTGCCGACGAAGGTGACTGCTGGTTGAGCCTGACCCTCGAGGACAGGCCGTTGATCCAGGTGCGCCTGGAAACCGCCGATACCTTGGCCATCCACCTCGAGAGCCTTTGCCCAGAGCGCCCGCACCAGGCGCTGTGGGCTGCCTGCTATTGGCTGCTGTCACGTGACCAGGGCCGCCAGCGCCTGGCCTGGCACCTGCCAGAGGCGCTACCGCAGGCACTCGCCAGCGGCTTGTTGCTGGCCACCGAGCAGCCCGGCGTCTACCTGTGCGAGCGCACCTTGTTCTGGCAGTTGCCACAGCCTTGGCTCGGTCAGCCCGTGGGCGACGCTTACCCGCAACAGATGCAGATCAGCAACGGCAAGCGCCACCCGCGCCGTGCGCCCAAGCCCCGTGGTGAGGTATACCGGCGCTTCGACGCGCGCCTGGGTAGCTGGGTATCACTGCGCACCCTGGAGATCGACCAGGACCTGGAGCGCTTCAATCGTTGGCAGAACAACCCGCGGGTGGAGCAGTTCTGGCAAGAGGGCGGGTCGCTGGAGCAGCACCGCGAGTACCTGGCCAAGCTGGAGGCCGACCCGCATACCGTGACCCTGATCGGCTGTTTTGACGATCAGCCGTTCGCCTACTTCGAGGCGTACTGGGCCAAGGAAGACCGCATCGCCCCGTTCTACCAGGCCGACGACTACGATCGCGGCATCCACATGCTGGTGGGGGAGGAGGCGCACCGCGGCCCGCACAAGGTCGCCAGCTGGTTGTCGGCGCTGGTTCACTACCTGTTCCTGGATGACCCACGCACCCAGCGGGTGGTGGCTGAGCCGCGTGCCGACAACGGCAAGATGATCGGCTACATGCACGACCAGTGCTTCCATTGCGACAAGGAATTCGACTTCCCGCACAAGCGCGCGGCGCTGATGATTCTGGGTCGGGAGCGGTTTTTCGAGCGTTGCAGGCTCGCCTAGGGGCGAGAGCTTCAAGCTGCAAGAGAAGGGCGCATCGCCGCTGATCCATCTTGCAGCTTGCAGCTGCTTCAGGCCTGCCGGCTGGCCGTCTTGCGGCAATGCACCAGCGCATCGCGAATCATGAAGTTGACCAGCGTCGGCGACACGCCAAGCTCCTTGGCGATGTCCTTCTGCGGCACGCCGTGCAGGCGGTACATTTCGAACGCATAGCGGGTGCGCTGCGGCAGTTCGTTGAGCGCATCGGCAATGTGCTCGAGTGCCGCCAGGTTGATGTGCGTGGCTTCGGGCGAGGCGTTCGGGATGACCACGTTCATGCCTTCCTCTTCGCTGCCCGAATACCTCAGCTCCATGGCCTGTTTGCGGTAATGGTCGATGGCCAGGTTGCGCACGATCTGGAACAGATAGCTGAGCTGGGCTTTGAATGACGAAGTGATCTGCGGGGCGGCGCTGAGCCGGAAGAAGGCATCTTGCACGACGTCTTCGGCACGCGACCGGCAGCCGGTAATGCGCGCCGCGATCTTGACCAGGATGCTGCGGTTGTCGACGAATGCCTGGAGTAACGGTGAATCGCACTTACTTGTGGATAGTTGTTCCGCCATGGAAATCACCTTGTCTCAGAGGGGAATAGGAGCACCCAAGACAGGGAAGCTTCCTACGACGTGCGACAAGCTATTCAGAATGATAATGATTGTCAAATACGAAAGGTAATTAGTAACCGTTGGTTTCGGTTCTAAGCAGGTGAGCGTGACGCGCTTCACCTTTTGCCGGTTTCATGGCAGCGTCCTCGCGGTAATTTCTTCCGCTGCCCATCCGTTCCCCTCTGTACATCCGGCCGCCGAACGCTGCCCGCCAACCCGTGCGGGGCAACCGGCCCGACTTACCCAGACACTGGCAGGAACACCCCATGACGGACGCCTTCGAACTCCCGCTCTCGCTGGTCCAGGCCCTGGCGCAACGCGCTGCGCAAACCCCAGACCGCATCGCCTTGCGCTTTCTGGCCGATGCCCCCGCCGAGCAGGCCGTGCTCAGCTATCGGGACCTGGACCTGCGTGCGCGCACCATCGCCGCCGCCTTGCAGGCGCGCGCCGGGTTCGGTGAGCGTGCCGTGCTGCTGTTCCCCAGCGGCCCGGACTACGTGGCGGCGTTCTTCGGCTGCCTGTATGCCGGTGTGATTGCCGTGCCGGCCTATCCGCCGGAGTCATCGCGCCAGCATCACCAGGAGCGCCTGCTGTCGATCATCGACGACGCCGAGCCGCGCCTGCTGCTGACCGTGACGGCGCTGCACGACAGCCTCCAGGGCCTGGACGCCCTGGCCGCCGACAATGCCCCTGAACTGCTGGCGGTGGATGGCCTGGACCCGGCGCTGGCCAGCGCCTGGCGCGAACCCGCGTTGGCCGGCGACGACATCGCCTTCCTGCAGTACACCTCAGGCTCCACCGCGTTGCCCAAAGGCGTGCAGGTCAGCCATGGCAACCTGGTGGCCAACGAACAACTGATCCGTCATGGCTTCGGCATCGACCTCAACCCTGATGACGTGATCGTCAGCTGGCTGCCGCTGTACCACGACATGGGCCTGATCGGCGGGCTGCTGCAGCCGATTTTCAGCGGTGTGCCGTGCGTGCTGATGTCGCCAGGTTACTTCCTCGCCCGGCCGCAGCGTTGGCTGCAGGCGATCAGCGAGTACGGCGGCACCATCAGTGGTGGCCCGGACTTCGCCTACCGCCTGTGCAGCGAACGGGTCAGCGAGGCGGCCCTTGCCGGCCTCGACCTGAGCCGCTGGCGCGTGGCCTACTCCGGCTCCGAGCCCATCCGCCAGGACAGCCTGGCCACCTTCGCCGAAAAGTTCGCCGCGTGCGGCTTCACACCCGACAGCTTCTTTGCCAGCTACGGCCTGGCCGAGGCGACCTTGTTCGTCAGCGGCAGCCGGCGTGGTCAGGGTATCGGCGCGCTGGAACTGGATGCCGAAGCGTTCGCTGCCAACCGCGCCGAAGCCGGCCAGGGCAGTGTGCTGATGAGCTGCGGCTACCCGCAGCCAGGCCATGCGGTGCGCATTGTCGAGCCGCAGCGCCAGGAGGTGCTGGGTGACAACCGGGTCGGCGAGATCTGGGCCGGCGGCCCGAGCATCGCCCTGGGCTACTGGCGCAACCCCGAGGCCAGTGCGCGCACCTTCGTCGAAATGGACGGCCAGACCTGGCTGCGCACCGGGGACCTGGGCTTCATGCGCGAGGGCGAAGTGTTCGTCACCGGGCGCCTGAAGGACATGCTGATCGTGCGCGGCCAGAACCTCTACCCGCAGGACCTGGAAAAAACCCTGGAGCGTGAAGTCGATGTGCTGCGCAAGGGCCGGGTGGCGGTGTTTGCCGTCGACGACCAAGGCGAAGAGGGCGTTGGCGTGGCGGTGGAAATCAGCCGCAACGTGCAGAAGACGGTCAAGCCCGAAGCGCTGATCAAGACACTGCGCCAGGTCATCGCCGATGCCTGCCGCCAGGCGCCTGCCGTGGTCCTGCTGCTGAACCCGGGCGCGCTGCCCAAGACGTCCAGCGGCAAGCTGCAGCGTACTGCATGCCGCTTGCGCATGAACGACGGCAGCCTGGATTGCTATGCTCGTTTCCCGGCCGCTACCGAGCCGGCCGCGGCCGCCGCCGCCAGCGATGGCCTGCAGGCACGCATTGCCGGCATCTGGCGCGAGGTTCTGAAGGCCGAGTCGGTCGCCGCCGATGACCACTTCCTGCTGCTGGGCGGCAACTCCATCGCCGCCACCCAGGCTACCGCGCGCCTGTCCGATGAGCTCGGTATCCAGCTGGGCCTGCGCGTGTTGTTCGAAGCGCCGGTGCTGAGCGATTACTGCGCCGCAGTGGCGGCAGCCCTCGCCAGAGGCGGCCGAGAAACGGCAGCCATCGCCACCTTGAACCGTGGCAAGGCCCTGCCGCAGTCGCTGGCGCAAAACCGCCTGTGGCTGCTGTGGCAGTTGGAGCCGCACTCGGCGGCCTACAACATTCCTGCCGGCCTGCAGCTGCGCGGCGAGCTGGATCCTGCCGCGCTGGAAGCCGCGTTCCAGGCGCTGGTGGCGCGCCACGAAGCGCTGCGCACGGTGTTCAGCGAAGCAGACGGCCAGGCCCTGCAGCGTATCCTGCCCGAGCAGCCATTCACCTTGCACCGCCTCGACCTGCAAGGGCTGGCTGATGCGCAAGTAGCCGAGCGCCGCGAAGCAGAAGCGCAGCAACCGTTCGACCTGACCCAAGGCCCCCTGCTGCGCGTGACCCTGGCGCAGCTGGACGATGAAGACCATCAGCTGTGGGTGACCTTGCACCACATCGTCGCCGACGGCTGGTCGCTGAACATTCTGCTCGACGAGTTCGGCAAACTCTATGCCGCCCGCTGCCAGGGCCTGGAAGCCTCGCTGGCGCCGCTGCCACTGGGCTATGCCGACTACGGCAACTGGCAGCGCCAGTGGCTGGCCGAGGGCGAAAGTTCGCGCCAACTGGCCTACTGGAAGGCCCGGCTCGGCGATGCATCGCCCGTGCTCGACCTGCACCCTGACCAGCCACGCACCAGCCAGCAGCACAACCGTGCCGCACGCCTGAACCTGAAAGTGCCAGCCAGGCTCACCGACGCCCTCAAAGGGCTGGCCCGCGAACAGCAGGCCAGCCTGTTCATGGTCCTGCTGGCGGCCTGGCAAGGCCTGCTGCACCGCTACACCGGCCAGGGCGACATCCGCGTCGGCGTGCCCAACGCCAACCGCCCGCGCCAGGAAACCCAAGGCATGGTCGGCTTCTTCATCAACACCCAGGTGCTGCGTGCGCAACTGGACGGCCGCCTGCCGTTCAGCGAACTGCTGGCCCAAGTGCGCCAGGCCACCCTCGATGCCCAGGCCCATCAGGACCTACCCTTCGAGCAATTGCTCGAAGCGCTACCTGACGCCCGTGAGCAAGGCCTGTTCCAGGTCATGTTCAACCACCAGCAACGCGACCTCTCGGCCTTGCGCCGCCTGCCAGGGCTGCTGGCCGAAGAGCTGCCATGGCACAGCCGTGAAGCCAAGTTCGACCTGCAACTGCACAGCGAAGAAGACCACCTGGGCCGCCTGAGCCTGGCCTTCGACTACGCCGCCGAGCTGTTCGCCGAAAGCACCGTCAAACGCCTGGCCCAGCACCTGCTGGCACTGCTCGAGCAGGTGTGCGCTCAGCCGCAATTGGCCGTGGGTGATGTCGACTTGCTGGATGAGCCAAGCCGCCAGCAATTGCTCGCCTGGGGCCAGGCACCGGCGCCGGCGCCGCAGCGTCTGGTGGTCGAGCAACTCAACGAACAGGCGCGCCAGACCCCGGAACGCACCGCACTGGCCTGGCAAGGTGGCAGCCTGGATTACGCCGAACTGCACCAGCAAGCCAACCGCCTGGCCCATTACCTGCGCGACAAGGGCGTTGGCCCCGACACCTGCGTGGCCATCGCCATCGAGCGCTCGCCGCAGCTGCTGGTGGGCCTGCTGGCCATCCTCAAGGCGGGCGGCGCCTACGTGCCGCTGGACGTCGACTACCCGGCCGAGCGCCTGGCCTACATGCTGCGCGACTGCCAGGCCAGCCTGCTGCTAAGCAATAGCGGCACGCTCGCCAGCTTGCCGCAGGTCGACGGCGTCAGCGCCATCGCCCTCGACCAGTTGCACCTGGACAGCTGGCCAAGCCAGGCGCCAGGCCTGCACCTGCACGGTGACAACCTGGCCTACGTGATCTACACCTCCGGCTCCACCGGCCAGCCAAAAGGCGTGGGCAATACCCATGCCGCGTTGGCCGAGCGCCTGCAGTGGATGCAGGCTACTTATGCGCTGGATGACCGCGACGTGCTGATGCAGAAGGCACCGATCAGCTTTGACGTGTCGGTGTGGGAGTGTTTCTGGCCGCTGATCACCGGCTGCAAGCTGGTGCTGGCCGGCCCCGGCGAACACCGTGACCCGCAACGCATCGCCGCGCTGGTGCAGCAGCATCAGGTAACCACGCTGCACTTCGTGCCGCCGCTGTTGCAGGTGTTCGTGCAAGAGCCGTTGGCTGCGGGCTGCAGCAGCTTGCGCCGGCTGTTCTCGGGCGGTGAGGCGTTGCCTGCGAGCCTGCGTGACCGCGTGCTGCAATTGCTGCCGCAGGTACAGTTGCACAACCGCTATGGCCCGACCGAAACCGCCATCAACGTCACCCACTGGCACTGCCAGGCTGCTGATGGCGAGCGCTCGCCCATCGGCCGCCCGCTGGGCAACGTGCTCTGCCGTGTGCTGGATCCCGACCTGCAACTGGCGGCACCGGGCGTGCCGGGTGAACTGTACCTGGGTGGCGCCGGCGTTGCCCGTGGCTACCTGGGCCGCCCAGGCCTGACCGCCGAGCGCTTCGTGCCCCAGGCCGATGGCAACGGCGAGCGCGTGTACCGCAGTGGCGACCGTGCCCGCTGGCAGGTGCAGGCCGAAGCCCTGGAGTACCTTGGCCGCCTGGATCAACAGGTGAAGGTGCGGGGCTTTCGGGTCGAACCTGAAGAAGTGCAGGCTTGCCTGCTCGGCCAGCCGGGCGTCGAACAGGCACTGGTGTTGATCCACCAGGACGCTGTCGGCGCCCAGTTGGTCGGCTACTACAGCGGCGCCGCACCGGCGGATAAGCTGCTGGCCAACCTGGCAGAGCGCCTGCCGGCCTACATGGTGCCGGCGCAGCTGATTGCGCTCGACTACATGCCACTTGGCCCCAGCGGCAAGGTCGATCGCAAGGCGCTGCCGGCACCGGTCTGGCAGCAGCGCGAGCACGTCGAGCCGCAGACCGCGCTGCAACAGCAGGTCGCCGCGATCTGGCGCGAAGTACTCAACCTGCCGCGCATCGGCCTGCACGACGACTTCTTCGCCCTCGGCGGCCACTCGCTGCTGGCTACCCAGATCGTTTCGCGCACCCGCCAGGCGTGTGACGTAGAACTGCCGCTCAAGGTGCTGTTTGAGGCCAGTGAGCTGGCTGCCTTCTGCAGCGAGATCGCCCGCATCCGCGATGCCGGCGAGCGTAACCTGCACGGCGAGATCTCCCGGGTCGACCGCCGCCAGGCCGTGCCGCTGTCTTACGCACAGCAGCGCATGTGGTTCCTCTGGCAGATGGAGCCGGACAGCCCGGCGTACAACGTCGGCGGCATGGCGCGCCTGCGCGGCGCGCTGCATGTGGATGCCTTCGAGCGTGCGCTGCAGGCGCTGATCGTGCGCCACGAAACCCTGCGCACCACGTTCCCCGCCATCGATGGCGTGGCCTACCAGTGCGTGGCGGATGACAGCGCCGTGAAGCTGGACTGGCAAGACCTCAGCGCCTTGCCTGCCCCAACCCGCCAGCAGCGCCTGCAGCAACTGGCCGACGAGCAGGCGCACCAGCCCTTCAACCTTGAGCGCGGCCCGCTGCTGCGCGCCTGCCTGGTGAAGGCCGAGGAGCGTGAGCATTACTTCGTGCTGACCCTGCACCACATCGTCACCGAAGGCTGGGCCATGGACATCTTTGCCCGCGAATTGGGCGAACTGTACGAAGCGTTCGTCGACGAACGCGAGTCGCCGCTCGAACCACTGCCGGTGCAGTACCTGGACTACAGCGTATGGCAGCGCCAGTGGCTGGAAGGCGGCGAGGGCGCACGCCAGCTGGCCTACTGGAAAGCCCGCCTCGGCGATGAGCACCCGGTGTTGGCATTGCCCGCCGACCGCCCACGCCCGGCGGTACAGAGCCACCGTGGCGAGCTGTACCGCTTCGACCTCGACCCGGCGCTGGTCGCCCGGGTGCATGCGTTCAACAGCCAGCGCGGGCTGACCCTGTTCATGACCATGACCGCCACCCTGGCGGCATTGCTGCACCGCTACAGCGGCCAGCGCGACCTGCGCATCGGCGCGCCGGTGGCCAACCGCATTCGCCCCGAAAGCGAAGGGCTGATTGGCGCCTTCCTCAACACCCAGGTGCTGCGCTGCGAGCTGGACGGGCAAATGACTGCCGCCGCACTGCTCGACCAGGTGCGCCAGGCCGCCATCGAAGGCCAGTCGCACCAGGACCTGCCCTTCGATCAACTGGTCGAAGCCTTGCAGCCGCCACGCAGCAGTGCATACAACCCGCTGTTCCAGGTCATGTGCAACGTGCAGCGCTGGGCCTTCCAGCAAAGCCGCGACCTGGCCGGCATGCGCGTGGATTATCTGGTCAATGACGCCAGCGCCACCAAGTTCGACCTGTACCTGGAAGTAACCGACCTCGATGGCCGCCTGGGCTGCTGCCTGACCTACAGCCGGGACCTGTTCGACGCGCCGCGTATCGCGCGCATGGCCGAGCACTGGCAGCAATTGCTGGTCGGCCTGCTGGATGACCCGCAGCAGCGCCTGTGCGAGCTGCCGATGCTGGCCGAGGCCGAGCAGCAGGTAATGATCGGCCAGTTGCAGGGCCAACCTCACTACGCCCTCGACCAGACGCTTCATGGCCTGTTCGCCGCCCAGGCTGCGCGCACGCCGCAAGCCGGCGCGCTGACCTTCGCCGGCCAGCACCTGAGCTATGCCGAGCTCGACCAGCAGGCCAACCGCCTGGCCCGTGCCCTGCGCGATCGCGGTGTCGGCCCGCAGGTGCGCGTGGGCCTGGCGCTGGAGCGTTCGCTGGAAATGGTCGTCGGCCTGCTGGCCATTCTCAAGGCGGGCGGCGCCTACGTGCCGCTCGACCCGGAATACCCGCTCGACCGCCTGCGCTACATGATCGAGGACAGCCGCATCGGCCTGCTGCTGAGCCAGCGCGCGCTGCTCGAAACCCTGGGCGAATTGCCCGAAGGCGTGGCGCGCTGGAGCCTGGAGGACGACGCCCCGAGTTTGTGCGCTTACAGTGACGCGGCGTTGGACAACCTCAACCTGCCGCAACACCAGGCCTACCTGATCTACACCTCCGGCTCCACCGGCAAGCCCAAGGGGGTGGTGGTCAGCCACGGTGAAATCGCCATGCACTGCCAGGCCGTGATCGACGCCTTCGGCATGCGCAGCGACGATTGCGAGCTGCACTTCTATTCGATCAACTTCGACGCGGCCAGCGAACGCCTGCTGGTGCCGCTGCTGTGCGGCGCCCGTGTGGTGCTGCGCGCCCAGGGCCAATGGGGCGCCGAAGACATCTGCCAGCTGGTGCGCGAGCAACGGGTGAGTATCCTCGGTTTCACCCCAAGCTATGGCAGCCAGCTGGCCCAGTACCTCGCCGGGCAAGGCGAGCAACTGCCGGTGCGCCTGGTCATCACCGGCGGCGAAGCGCTGACGGGCGAGCACCTGACACGCATCCGCCAGGCTTTCACCCCGCAACAGTTCTTCAACGCCTACGGCCCGACCGAAACCGTGGTCATGCCGCTGGCCTGTCTGGCGCCAGACACGTTGCCCGCCGACGCCGGCAGTGTGCCGATCGGCCAGGTTCTGGGTGCCCGCAGCGCCTATATCCTCGATGACGACCTGGTGTTGCTGCCACAAGGTGGCATCGGCGAGCTGTACGTCGGCGGTGCCGGCCTGGCCCAGGGTTATCACGACCGCCCGGGCCTCAGCGCCGAGCGCTTCGTCGCCGACCCGTTCAGCCATGACGGTGGCCGCCTGTACCGCACCGGCGACCTGGTGCGCCTGCGCGCCGACGGCCTGGTGGAGTACGTCGGGCGTGCCGACCAACAGGTGAAGATCCGTGGTTTCCGCATCGAACTCGGCGAAATCGAAAGCCGCCTGCAGGACCATGCCGACGTCGATGAGGCCGTGGTCCTGGCCCTCGACCTGCCAGGTGGCAAGCAACTGGTGGGTTACCTGGTGTGCAAGCAGGCCGGCGCCGACAGCGAGACCCAGGCCCTGCTGCGCGAAGCGGTCAAGGCCAATGCCCGCCAGCACCTGCCGGACTACATGGTGCCGGCGCACCTGGTGCTGCTGGGCAGCCTGCCGCTGATGGGCAACGGCAAGCTCGACCGCCGTGCCCTGCCTATGCCAGACCTTGAGCAGGCGCGCCAGCATTATCAGGCGCCAGCCAATGAGCTCGAAGAGCAGCTGGCGCAGATCTGGCGCGATGTGCTCAACGTTTCCCGGGTGGGGGTGCAGGACAACTTCTTCGAACTGGGCGGCGACTCTATCCTGTCTATCCAGGTGGTCAGCCGTGCCCGCCAGCTGGGCCTGCAGTTCACCCCGCGCGACCTGTTCCAGCACCAGACCATCCAGACCCTCGCCGCCGTGGTCAGCCGTAGCGCGGCAGCGAGCAGCATTGAGCAGGGCCCGCGCCAGGGGCGCAGCGGCCTGACGCCGATCCAGCATTGGTTCTTCGACAGTGACGTGGCCCAGCCGCAGCACTGGAACCAGGCGGTATTGCTGGAGGCCCGGCAGCCGCTGGACAGCACCACCCTTGAACAGGCCCTGGCCGCGCTGGTGGCGCACCATGACAGCCTGCGCCTGCGCTTCACCCAGCGCAGTGGCCGCTGGCAGGGCGAATTCGCCGCCGCCACCGGCGAGCAGCTGCTGTGGACCGCCACAGTGGCCGACTTCAATGACTGTCAGGCCCTGTACACCGACGTGCAACGCAGCCTGGACCTGGCGCAAGGCCCGTTGCTGCGAGCCTTGCTGGTCAGCGACGGTCAGGGCGCCCAGCGCCTGCTGCTGGCGGTTCATCACCTGGTGGTTGACGGTGTGTCCTGGCGGGTGCTGCTCGAAGACCTGCAGGCGCTGTACCGTGGCCAGCCGCTAGCGGCCAAGACCCACGCCATGGCCGACTGGGCGGCGCGCCTGGCCAGCTATGCCGGCAGCGATTCGCTGCGCGACGAACTTGGCTGGTGGCAAGCCCAGTTGGGCGATGTGCGCCATGAACTGCCGTGCGATCACCCGCAGGGCGGCAATCTGCATCGGCATGCCGACACCCTGGCCGCCGGCCTGGACGTGGAGCAGACCCGTCAGTTGCTGCAACAGGCCCCGGCGGCCTATCACACGCAGGTCAACGACCTGCTCCTGACCGCCCTGGCGCGCACCCTGTGCCGCTGGACCGGTGACGACGAAGTACTGGTGCAGCTCGAAGGCCACGGGCGCGACGGCCTGTTCGAAGACATGGACCTGACCCGCAGCGTCGGCTGGTTCACCAATGCCTACCCGCTGCGCCTGAACCCGCAGGCCGGTGACGGCGACAGTGCCCGCGCCACCTCGATCAAACGGATCAAGGAACAGCTGCGCCAGGTGCCGCACAAAGGCCAGGGCTACGGGGTGCTGCGCTACCTGGCTGACGACGCCGGGCGCGAAAGCATGGCCGCACTGCCGCAGGCACGCATCACCTTCAACTACCTGGGCCAGTTCGATCAGCAGTTCGACGCTGCAGCGTTGTTCCAGCCGCTGGATGCCCCGGCAGGCCTGGCCCATGACCTGGATGCGCCACTGCCAAACTGGCTCAGTGTCGACGGCCAGGTCTACGGCGGTGCCCTGCAACTGCGCTGGACCTACAGCCGCGAGCGCTTCGACGAACGGACCATCGCCCAGCTGGCCGAGGCCTATCGCCAGGAGCTGCTGGCCCTGGTCGGCCACTGCCTGGCCGATGGCAACGGCAGCTTCACGCCGTCGGACTTCCCGCTGGCGCACCTGAGCCAGGAGCAGATCGACGCGCTGCCGATCCCGGCCGCGCAGATCGAAGACGTCTACCCACTGACCCCGATGCAGGAGGGCCTGCTGCTGCACACCCTGCTGGAGCCGGGCACCGGTATCTACTACATGCAGGACCGCTACCGCATCAACAGCGGCCTCGACCCGCAGCGCTTCACCCAGGCCTGGCAGGCCGTGGTGGCACGCCATGAGGCCCTGCGTGCGTCGTTCAGCTGGAGCGCCGGCGAAGCGATGCTGCAGATCATTCACAAGCCGGGCAACACACTGGTGGACTACCAGGATTGGCGCGGCCTCGACGACGCGGCCCAGGAACAGCGCCTGCAGGCCCTGCACAAGCAGGAGCGTGAGGCCGGCTTCGAGCTGCTGCACGAGGCGCCGTTCCACCTGCGCCTGGTGCGCGTGGCGGACGAGCGCTACTGGTTCATGATGAGCAACCACCACATCCTCATCGATGCCTGGTGCCGTTCGCTGCTGATGAACGACTTCTTCGAGCTCTACCAGGCCCTTGGCGAAGGCCGCCAGGCGCAGCTGCCGGTACCGCCGCGCTACCGCGACTACATCGGCTGGCTGCAACGCCAGAACCTCGACGAAGCGCGTGGCTGGTGGCAGGCTAACCTGGCCGGTTTCGAACGCGCCACGGCGCTCCCCAGTGACCGCCCGCTGCGCAATGATCACGCCGGCGACGGCATGGTCGTCGGCGACTGCTACACCCGCCTGGCGGTTAGTGACGGCGTACGTCTACGTGAACTGGCCCAGGCCCATCAGCTGACCATCAACACGTTTGCCCAGGCGGCTTGGGCCCTGGTGCTGGCCTGTTACAGCGGCGAGCGCGACGTGGCGTTTGGCGTGACCGTGGCCGGGCGCCCGGTGAGCATGCCGCAGATGCAGCGCACGGTCGGCCTGTTCATCAACAGTGTCGCCCTGCGTGTGCAACTGCCCGAGCCGGGCCAACGCCGCAGCGTGCGCCAGTGGCTGCAAGGCCTGCTGGAACGCAACATGGAGCTGCGCGAGTACGAGTTCCTGCCATTGGTGACGATCCAGGAATGCAGCGAACTGCCCAAGGGCCAGCCGCTGTTCAACAGCCTGTTCGTGTTCGAGAACGCCCCGGTGGAAACCGCGGTGCTCGACCATGCCCAGCAGCTGAACGCCAGCTCCGACTCGGGCCGTACCCACACCAACTTCCCGTTGACGGCGGTGTGCTACCCGGGCGACGACCTGGGCCTGCACCTGTCGTATGACCAGCGTTACTTCGACCATGCCACCGTCGAGCGCCTGCTGGCCGAGTTCAAACGCCTGCTGCTGGCGCTGGTGCAGGGCTTTGAAGGGGAGGTCAGCGATTTGCCGTTGCTGGGTGAGGATGAACAGCGCTTCCTGCTCGACGACTGCAACCGCACCGCGCGTGCCTACGCTTTGGAGCAGAGCTACGTGGCGCAGTTCGAAGCGCAGGTCGCCGCGCACCCCGAGCGCACCGTGGCCCGTTGCCTGGAGGCAAGCTACGACTATGCCGGGCTGAACCTGGCGGCCAACCGCCTGGGCCACGCCCTGTTGGCTGCGGGCGTTACCCTTGACCAGCCGGTGGCGCTGCTGGCCGAGCGCGGCTTGCCGCTGTTGGGCATGATCGTCGGCAGCTTCAAGGCCGGCGCTGGTTACCTGCCGCTGGACCCAGGCCTGCCGTCGGCGCGCCTGCAGCGCATCGTCGAGCTCAGCCGTACGCCGGTGCTGGTGTGCAGCGCGGCCTGTGCCGGGCAAGCGCGCCAGTTGCTGGACGAGTTGGCGGGGGTGGCGCGCCCGCAGTTGCTGGTATGGGAAGAAGTGCAGGCGAGCAGCATCGCCAGCCACAACCCAGGCATCCACAGCGGGCCGGACAACCTCGCCTACGTGATCTACACCTCCGGCTCGACCGGTTTGCCGAAGGGCGTGATGGTCGAGCAGCGCGGCATGCTCAACAACCAGCTGAGCAAGGTGCCGTACCTGGCGCTGAGCGAGCACGACGTGATCGCCCAGACGGCTTCGCAGAGCTTCGACATCTCGGTCTGGCAGTTCCTCGCCGCGCCGCTGTTCGGCGCCAAGGTAGAGATCGTGCCGAACGCTATCGCCCATGATCCACAAGGCCTGCTGGCGCATGTGCAGGCCACTGGCATCACCGTGCTGGAAAGCGTGCCGTCGCTGATCCAGGGCATGCTGGCCAACGATCACCAGGCCCTGGACGGCTTGCGCTGGATGCTGCCCACTGGCGAGGCCATGCCGCCGGAGCTGGCCGCGCAATGGCTGCAGCGTTACCCGGGCATCGGCCTGGTCAACGCCTACGGGCCGGCTGAATGTTCGGACGACGTGGCGTTCTTCCGCGTAGACCCCGCCTCGACCCGCGGCAGCTACCTGCCGATTGGCACGCCGACCGACAATAATCGGCTGTACCTGTACGGCGAGGATCAGGCCCTGGTGCCGCTGGGCGCAGTTGGCGAGCTGTGCGTCGCCGGCACCGGCGTAGGCCGCGGTTATGTGGGAGACCCGGTGCGCACTGCCCTGGCATTCATTCCGCACCCGCATGGTTCGCCGGGCGAGCGCCTGTACCGCACCGGTGACCTGGCGCGGCAGCGCCCGGATGGCGTGCTCGAATATGTCGGGCGCATCGACCACCAGGTAAAGATCCGCGGCTACCGCATCGAGCTGGGCGAGATCGAAGCCCGCCTGCACGAGCAGGTCGAGATCCGCGATGCCGCCGTAGGCGTGCAGGATGGCGTCAATGGCAAGCACTTGGTCGGCTACCTGGTGGCTCACCAGGGTATTTCGGCCGACGCCGCCCTGCTGGAGCAGATAAAGCTACGCCTGCGCGCCGAGCTGCCGGAGTACATGGTGCCGCTGCACTGGGGCTGGTTCGACAGCCTGCCGCACAACGCCAACGGCAAGCTCGACCGCAAGGCCCTGCCAGCCATCGACATCGGCGGCCAGCACAGCCAGGCCTACCTGGCCCCGCGTGACGAGCTGGAAACGGTGCTCGTCGGCATCTGGGCCGACGTGCTCAAGGCCGAGCGGGTAGGGGTGCACGACAACTTCTTCGAGCTGGGCGGGCATTCGCTTTTGGCCACGCAGATCGCTTCGCGGGTGCAGAAGCAGCTGCAGCTTAACGTGCCGCTGCGGGCGATGTTCGAGTGCAGCACGGTGGAGGAGTTGGCTGAGTACGTGCGCGGGCTGCAGGGCAGTGCGCTGGATGAGGGCAAGGTGGATCGGTTGAGTGACCTGATGGCCGAGCTTGAAGGGCTCTAGAAAAGCGGGGGGCGCTTTGCGCCCCTTTTTCGTGGCTGAGAGTGTCAGAACGAGGCATTGATGAACGCTTCATCAAGCGATCTGGCGCGGTGGCGGGCCATGAACTCTTCGCCGCTATTGAAGGCCTCCAGGCGCCTGTTAGCAAGCATGTAAAAGCGGTGGCAATTTGCCGTTATTTCCTCTGTGTAATGCGAAGAAACGAGCACGCAAGTACCTTCTCGGCATGCGTTATGGATGCCAACCCATATGAAATGGCGAAATTCAGGGTCCACGCCAGCCGTGGGTTCATCGAGGATGATCAAGTCACTGTCCTGCAGCAGCAGGGTTAAAGTAAAAAAACTGCGAATTTCTCCATAACTGCAAGTGGAGGCTTTTTTTTGGGAGATATCAGTGTATCGCTTGGACAGTGACGGCGACCATTGCGTTAATCTTGATAGAATTTCAGCGTCACTGGGTGGGGTGTTAGCGTTCAGGCTGCTGATCAGTCTGCCGATCTCGTTCATTCGTAGTAAAGGTGGTGGCGTGATAATTTGGGTGAGATAAGCCGTTCTTTGGGAGGCGTTGAGGATTGTCCCGTTCGTGGGTTTCCTTATTCCGCAAATGAGGTCGAAGAGCGTTGTTTTTCCTGCGCCATTGCAGCCTAGTATGCCTATTACTTCGCCCTGTTTGGCGTGCAGTGCCAGGCTGTCAATCAAGGTGTTACTGTCATGGCCAAAGCTTAAATTTTGTGTTTCTAGGATGATCATTTAATAGCGGCTCCAGATGGGCTGTATTCTGAAATATCGTCCTGTGAAGTAGAGTGCGCTCAGTGCAGCGGCCAGTGTTGCCACAAAACTGCTGAGCAAGGGGAGTTCGTTATTAAATAGCCGCGTGCTCAAGTATAGGGGGTTGAGCAGGATCAGCGAGTGCGAGGTCATGAAGCTTTGCGTCGCCCCTGAGTATCCCGATATCAGCATTAGAAATGACATCAGCGAAAACAGCGTGCTGGCCGTACTGAATTTGATAGGCAGTGCCGCTATGCCGAGTCCGATGCAGGTGAACAGCAGGTAGCTGGTGTAAAAGCATGCCAGTAAATGCAGTAGCTCAACGACCGAGTAATTTCCGTAAAAAGGTTTGGTTATAAGGTAGAAGAGTGATGCATAGGTAATGCTTATTATTGAGTAGCTGAAAGAGTGCGCTAGCAAAAAGCGCAGGATTGAATTGTGCTCATAAATGAAGGATCGAACAAAGCCGCTTTCTCTTCTGCCGATCAAGTAAAAGCTGAATCCAAAAAAAGCGACGCTGGCGGAAATGTACGAATAAAACCATGCGGCCGATGCGGCATACGACTGCGTAGTCACGTCGGGGGTTGGGTGTTGCAGGGTGGTTAATACGAACAGTAGGCAGGGTGCGATGGCTGACCATAAAAGTGCTGTGGGTTCTCGGGTGTGCTCGGTGATCAATATTTTTGTGATGGACATGATTTTTTTGGTGTTCAAGTATAAGGTGGCTGAATGTGGGTTCATGGGAAAGGCACCATACTGAGTGACTGGGTGGGGATAATGTCATTGCGGAAAGGCTTCGAGTAGATGTTGTGAGTGTTGAAATTTTTAGCATTGTTCATATGGAGGAATAGGTTGGGTGAGAAATATTTGCAGAGGTGCAGGTGTGATTGTTTGAAAGGTGTAGATGATAAATATAGATAGCCATTGAATCCCAGGTCTCTGATAGTGTGAATGAGGCTTTGAGTCGTTAAAGGTGTGGTGCAGCGCTTACTGTGTTTAGGATTTTCTAATTCACTGCAGGTAGTGATGTTGCGGTAGGTGTCGTATCGGTTGCAGGCTAGAAAGTGTTTGAGGTAGGGGTCTTGCAGACCGCTTTCACTCTCGTGGTTGCTATCGACTGAGAGCATGAAGCGGAACGTCTGCCATAGTTCTATAATCGATTTTTCCAAGGCTAAGCCTGCGGTCGCGGCATAAGCCATGCCAGCGCAATATTTTACCTTCGCGTCCGCCGTTTGATTGCCGTAGCACAGGAGTATGCAATTTCCTGGAAACCGTTTATCTGTCAAGTCAAGAATGCAAAGTTCGCCGGTTCTCTTGAGCTCTTTGAATAGTGTCAAGCTGGCGCTGTGGGCAAGTATGGAACATGCTGCGTTGTATCCAATTTGTTCAGTGCAAGTCTTAGTGAGCCAGCATCGGAGAAGGAACTGTCGCTCTAAATTCTCCTTGAGCGCGCCCAGCATTGCTTTTTCGACTGACACGTGTGCGCTACACCCGCAAGTATCCCTCATTGGGTAAAATCCATTATCAATGGGGTCCCTGCATTCCGAAATCGAAATGCAAGCAGTTGGGACCTTGCATTGAGTAAAGTCGGTAATCCTGTAAACAGTCGTGCGATCAAAAAGATGCAGATGCAATGGGGTCTTGAGGCCCCCTGTAGAAGTTTGAGATAGCGCCTCTTCGAATGCTCCACATTCTTGGGGCGTAAGGCTGTCACTCAGTCGATTCTTATCATTCACGGGAATGTCAAGATAGAAGTGTTTGCGCTCAAAGTGCTCACCCAGTGCGGATTGTTGAACATCTGATGACCACCCGCTGCTCGAGCCGTACGTGCGCCAGCGGCTGCCACACTCTACGCTGTAGGGCAGTTGGGTTATCGCATTGGGTCTGATTAACTGAAAGTCTGCCTGGCTGGCGTGATATATTTCGTTATAGGTATTCATCGATTCAACCTATCAATTGGATGCAAGCGGGGAGAAACAGTGTTGGGTTAAGGTTAAGGTTTTTTGTTATTTGGTGGTCCGTGAAACCTGACCAAGGTCTGCTGCGTAGATCCAGCTCTTTGCAGCGCAGGTCCGTGAGCATATACATGGAGCCTGCCTCCATTAAGCTGAGGCGGTATCCTCGGTATCGGTACTTGAAAAGCGCTTTGGGTAAGTAGATGCAGAAAATCAATGCCAAAGCGGGTGAGCCAATGGCAGTGTTTTGCGCGGTGATTGCACGGGAGAGTGTCTGGATGTTGATCGTGGAGCTGTGAGCTTCGAGGGTTCTGGATGAAGAAAGTAGATGCAATGCACTTGTTTCTGCGGGCCATGCTTCAATAGTGTCGTCCAGGTTTATACAGAACACCTCTATTGGGAAAAGAGCCCCGCCACTTGGGTAGCCTCTCTTGTAAGTGGAGTCGCTTTTCACCAAGAGGGGTGCTAGAAGCAATCGAACAGTGTCGAAGTGCATGGGGCGTCCGCCAAAGTGGTCGCATGAATTGTTCCGTTGCAGGGGGTGGGAGGCTGGAAGCGGGGTCAGATTTATCGCAGAGCGCTCGCTCTCGTTGGCGAGTGTGTTGAGAATTAGTTCGTTTCCGCTCAGTTTTTCCAGATCATGAGATGGTATATGGTGCAGCGTGCTCAGGTGCTGGGTGGCTTTATGAATCGTATAATTGCCCTTGGCATGAAACGCTAAGGTCTCATCAATGACGTTAGGGGATGTGAATTTAAGGTACTCGTCATGACTTATGAGCATTATTTGAATTCCAGGCATTGGCAAAGCGGCCAGTGGACGCTGATGTCTTCAGTGATCGCCCCAGTGTCTAAATTAATTGTCTTTGATAGGAGAATCTGGTCTTGAGTGCTCTTGCGTATGGGGGCGCCTAGAAGTTTTGTTGCGAAGCTAACAATCGAACCGAAAACTAACGATAATTGGAGTTCGTCGATCTCTGCCTTGGGCAGGTCAATCTTGTTGTTGCGGCAAAATGCCCATACCTTGCTCCAGTGATGCTGGCTCGTTCGAAGGGTTTCATAGTGAGCAACCCGATCAAGCGTGCAAAAGGCACACGGGTTTCCGATCGATGGCAGGTAGGCCTCTGTCAGGTGGAAGTGGTTGGCACTGATAAATCCTATGCTGGCCCCGCTTTCAGGGTTAAGTGCTAACACCTCGTTATACATCGATCTGATCGATACAGGGCGAAGCTTCAGGCAGGCAAGCACGAACAAAGTCGGTGCACCTGTGTACTGTGGTTTATAGCGTGAGAGGCTTTTAATCTCCAATTTCCCATGAAATCTTTTTTCTAAGTGGTTCTTTAAATCACCTGAGAGGTCGAAGTCGTGGCAAATAATTATTTTTTCAAAATATGGGGCTTCTGCTGTGTCTCCAATGATTGACGCTTTTTCCAAAAACGCCATGACGGATTGGGGGTCCAGATTCTCTTCCGTAAGAATTAGTGTCAGTTCGTCTTGCGTGATGTATTTTGCTTGTCTTTCTTCAAGGCGTCGTAGGGCTTGTGTTAGTTGGGGGTTTGTGATTTTAGTGAATCCTTTGGCGGAAAAGACCAAAGGGTCAGCGTCGAAATTGAGTATTTCGTAGTTATAAATTCTAAGTGTTTTCATTTCGCACCAGGCGCAATAGTGCGGGCGTCCTTTAATAGATCGTCTGGGACGCCCGCGTTTTAGTTAAAGGTTAGCAGAATCGTTGGTGTCAATAGCGTTCCCCCCGCTGCCGCCGGAGCCCCCGCTACCGCCACTACATCCACCGCCGCCTCCACACCCGCCGCTGCCGCCACAACCACCGGCGCCACCTGACCCTCCGAAGAATTCCGCCTCCATATCGCAGTTGTTATCGGATGGTAGTGCCATGACGTTGATACCTAACTGAGTTTCCATAATGTCTCCTTGTTTTTGTTGTTGCCCGCGATGTGTGGGCATATGTAGGTGTAGAAGTGTGAATTAATTGTGTCAATGAATGGTTGAGGTTGGGTTGGTGTTGTTGTGGTTTTTCGCTGTTTATTTGAAGGATTCGTTGTAGGAGAGTTCTTCGGAGTTTTCCTGCTTAATGGCTGGCCTTGATTTTCTGGTGCGTCGATGCCGTTATTCATGTAAGAATCTTCTGATTTGCAGGTCGGGCAGAGCTTTAATTGCTTAAAGGCATTTCTTATATGGGCGGAGTGTGATTTTTTCATCGTCACGGGCTTGAGGTGGTGTTTAAATGCGGGGGGCGTCAGAGGAGTGTTGCGAGATGTGTAACTTAGCAAATCACTTTTTGGATTCGCCTATAGCGAGGCTGGCGTTTCTAGCGTAGGCGGGCAATCCGCTGCAGACCACGCGGATGGCCTCGAGCGAGCAGAAACAGCTGCTGCTCAACCTGCCGCTGCGGGCGATGTTCGAGTGCAGCACGGTGGAGGAGTTGGCTGAGTACGTGCGCGGGCTGCAGGGCAGTGCGCTGGATGAGGGCAAGGTGGATCGGTTGAGTGACCTGATGGCCGAGCTTGAAGGGCTCTAGAAGAGCCGGGGGGGGAGCTTTGCGCCCCTTTTTCACGGCGGGCGGGCTGTTGCGCCCATGAGATCGAGCGCCGCCCGCGCGGCGCATCGCGGATAAATCCGCTCCTACATTTGTTGCAACGTGCCGTTCCAGTCAGGCCATAGTTGCTCGCCTTGACGCATGGCTGAAGATAAGTGGGGCAGTGGCTGCGCCAGCCGAAACATCGCGTCGAGCCAATGAGGTTTACAACCATGGCCTATCGGTCGTGGCCACGTTGCAACAAATGTAGGAGCGGATTTATCCGCGATGCGCCGCGCGGGCGGCGCTCGATCTCATGGGCGCTTGATAACTCAAGACCTGCACCCTTTACCGTTTACCCAGAATCTTCCCCAGCATCTCCGGCCGCGGTGCCCCTTGCTGGCTCTGCAGGTTGCCCTGTTCATCCTGATAGAAGATAGCCGGGGTTGCCTGCAAGCCCATTTCTTCCATCAAGGCCATGTTCCCCGCCAGCTTCTGCTGTACCGCTTCCGGCACCGTGGCGAGCGCCTTTAGTGTGCTCGCCTTGCCGGCCTTTTCATGCTGCTCCAGCGCTTTGGCCGGGTCTTTGGCGGCCAGCAATGCCGCCGACTTGCCCGGGCTGTCCTCGCGGATGATGCCGACCATGATATGGCGCAGCTGCACCTTGCCCGATTCCACCCACGGCCGCGCCTGTTGCCAGAACATGTTGCAGTATGGGCAGTTCGGGTCGCTGAACAGGTACACCTTGCGCGGTGCATCGGCCTTGCCGTCGGCGATCCAGCTGGTCTTTTCCAGCTTGGCCCAGATGGCCTTGGACATCGGCCCGTACACCAGTTTTTCCAGCGGTTCGGCACTCAGGTCCTGGCCCTGTTCGTCGAACAGGCTGCCGACCAGCACGTGCTTGCCGTCGGGTGTGAGGTACAGGGCAATGCCGTTGTTATGGTACTCGGCGGCATAGCCGCGCAGGCCGTTGGGGGCGTCGAAGCTGCCCTTGATCACGGCGCCCTTGGCTTGCAGTTGCTGGACCGCCTTGGGCAGGTCTTCAGCCTGTACCCATGGGGCGGCCAGCAGGGCCAGGGAGAGGGGCAGCAGTGCAGTCAATCGCATGTCAGTTTCCTTGTGCGGCAGGGGCGGGCGCGGCGGCCCGGTCGAAAGGTTCCAGCGCATGGCGCAGGCTGGCCCTGGACAGCTCGCCCAGGTGGCTGCCGACCAGCCGCCCGTTGGCGTCGTAGAACAGTGTGGTGGGCAAGGCCATAGAGCCGACCCGCTGGGCCAGCACGCCGGTGCCGTCGAACAGCACATGGGTCAGGCTCAGGCCGGTGGTGGCCAGGAAGGTGCTGACGTTTTCTGGCGTCTCACCCTGGTTGACAAACAGGAAGGTCACATGGGGATAGTCGCCCTGGGCCTGTTGCAGCACTGGCATTTCCCGCCGGCACGGCGGGCACCAGGTGGCCCAGATATTGATGACCAGCGGCTTACCGCGGTAGCTGTGCAGCGCGATCGATTGCCCGCCAGCATTGCGCAGGCTCAACTCGGGCAGCTCGGTGCCCTTGCTGTACAGGTGGCTGCCCAGGCTGGCGAGGCCCCAGAACAGCGCACCACTGAACAAGGCCCAGCCCAGGGGGCGGCGCAGGCCGGGGTGGCGCCAGCCCTGCCAGAGGCTAGCGAGCACGATGCCGATCAGCCCCGACCAGAGCAGAAAACCGCCGTCACGGATGTCGATGACCTGCAGCAGGTCGTCCCGGTACATCGGCCAGTAGGTCACCACAAAGCCGATACGGGCGCAAAGCAGGCCGATCAGGAACAAGTTGAACAGCGCCGATTCCGGGCTCTCGCCGCCGCGCCGCGCGACCCACCAGCCGACCACACTGGCAATGCCGAGGGCGGCCAGCATCAACAGATGATTGAGGGCCATGGTCAGTGGCCCCAGCGTTACTGTCAGCATCAACCTTGGCTCCTGGTCTGCGCCCAGTGTTGCAGGAACGCGGCCGCATCCACCTCACCGGTGATGCGCCGCGCGCGACGTTCCTCGCCGTCCGGGCCGAGCCAGAGAATGCTGGGCGGGCCGGGTACCTGGTAGCGTTGCAGCAGTGCGCGGCTGGCCGGCGCGTCGGCGGTTACGTCCAGGCGCAGCAAGTGCACGCCGGCAAGGCTCGCCTGCACATCGCCACGGGCGAACACCTGCTTTTCCATGACCTTGCACGACACGCACCAGTCGGCATAGTAGTCGATCATTATCCACTGGCCACGGGCCTTGGCCGCGTCCAGCTCACGTTGCAGGTCCTCCGGGCGGCTGACGGTGAGAAACGCGTCTTCTACATGTTGCTGCGGGGCCGCCGTTGCGCCGCCGCCGGCGAATGGGCGCAGCGGCTGCCACAGGTCATCGCCGCCGGCGGCAGCGCCGACCAGCAGCAGGCCACCCCACAGCGCGGCCAGCAGCGGCACTGCGCGCAGGGCAGGCAAGCGCTGCAGCGCTGGCCACATGGCCCAGCCCAGGGCAATCAGCCAGGCGCCACTCAAGGCCAGCAGCAGTGGCGCGGCCAGCAGACTGCGTACGGTGTACAGCGCCATGGCCAGGAACACGAAGCCGAACACGCCCTTGACACGGTTCATCCAGGCGCCCGGGCGCGGCAGGTAGCGGTTGCCGACGGTTACCAGCAACAGCAGCGGCAAGCCCATGCCCAGGCCGAGGCTGAACAGCACCAGTGCGCCTTGCAGCACATCGCCACTTTGCCCGATGTACAACAGCGCGCCGGCCAGCGGCGCGGTCATGCATGGGCCCAGCAGCAGCCCGGACAGCGCGCCCAACAGCGCCGCACCGTACAGGTTGCCGCCCCGGGTCGCCTGCCCGGCGCGGTCCAGGCGATCACGCAGGGCGGCGGGCAGTTGCAATTCGAAGGCGCCAAACATGGGCAAGGCCAGCAACACGAACAGCGCCGCCAGGCTGCCCAGCAACCACGGCTGCTGCAACCAGGCCTGCAGGCTGGCGCCCAGCAGCGCGGCGACTACGCCCAGCGCTGCATAAACCAGCGCCATGCTCAGCACGTACACCCCGGCCAGCACCCACCCACGGCGCGCGCTGGCGCCATTGCCGAGCACCAGGCCGGCAAGGATCGGCAGCATCGGCAGCGAGCAGGGGGTAAAGGCCAGCAGCAAGCCAAGGCCGAAGAACGCCAGTAGGCTCCAGCCCAGGCTGGCGCTCTGCAGGCCACTGGCCAAGGCCTGGTCGCTGGCCTGGTCAGCCACCGGTACGTTGCTGCCACCGAGGTCGATCACGTTAGTTTGCGGCGGGTAGCACAGGCCGGCATCGGCGCAGCCCTGCCAACCCAGGCGCAACTGGCCCTGAGCGTTGGCAGGCAGCAGCAGTTCCAGCTGATCACGGTACACCGCGCTGTCGCCGAAGAACTCGTCGTGGTGGTTCAGGGCAGGGGGCAGTTGCGGCTGCTGGTCGGCCGGCAGGCCGTCGAACTTCAGGCGCTTCTGGTAGATGTAGTAGCCCTGCTTGATCTGGAAGTACAGGCGCATCTGGCCGTCGGCCTGGCGGTCATGGGTGAGGACGAAAGCCTGGTTGACCGGCAGGAAGTCGGGTTTGGCCTCGAACGGGTTGGCTTGCAACGGGCCGGCCAGCAGCAATGTCAGGAAGAGCAGGAGGACGCGCATGTCTTCGCCTTGGCAGATGTGAACGCAGGCCATGCTGGCCTCAGACGATTAACCCAAGGTTAACCGTTGGTGCAGACAGTGCTGCCGGGCCAGGGCCGGCTTTGACACACCGCGACATACTGTCAGGTTGACTTTGCCAACACCTGGCAAATTGCTGTAAAGTTGACGTGAAAGTCAGTTTTTTGTGGGCGCCCCGCCAAGCCGCTCACCGCCCCCCTTAGTTTCCCTGCACAAGAATCAAAAGATGGGCAGGCATCGTTCTGCCCAGAGGATCAAGCATGTCCAACCGTGATATATCCCGGCGCTCCTTCCTGCAAGGTGGCCTGATCGCCGGTGTCGGCGTGACCATGGCGCCGCTCGGCAGCCAGGCGTTCGCCGCGCTGATGGAGGACCGTGTCACCACCTCGCCGCAGAAGTGGATGAACCATGACGGCAAGGCGCGTTTCCGTAACGACGCGTTGTCCAAGGTATGCGGCAACAAGGTCTTCGCCCGCGACATTCGCGCCAAAGACATGCCCGGCTGGCCCGCCCAGCAAGGCCACGCCATGCTGCTCAAGACCACCAAGGCCGACCGCATCTACGAAGGTTACGACCTGGGCTGGCTGGGCGCCGAGCTGCAGCCGGACCGCATCGTCACCGCCGCCGACCTGGAAAAGGACGGTATCGCCTGGCCTGAAGCCCATTCACCCGACCCGCTGTTGCCGCCCGGCAAGGTGCCGATGTTCATCGGCCACCCGGTGGCGATCCTGATCTGGAGCGACTTCGAGCGCTTCCGCCAGGCCAAGCGCAAGCTGCAGTTCAACGACAAGGCGATCCGCTATGGCGCCCAGGCCCCGTTGTACCAGCGTGACCCTTATGGCAGCTTCCGTTTCGTGCGCGTTGGCGGTGCCACGCCGTTCGACGAGGACGCGTTCTCCAGCCTGAAGAACACCATGCTGTTCCCGACCATCCTCAACCGCAAACCGGTGTGGTCCAAGGCGCCCAACCAGCATGGCGACCTCACCGAGCAAGGCCTGTTCCACGCCAAGCGCATCGATGAGCAACTGGGCAACCCGCCGCAGGACTGGCTGGTGTTCGACGAGCGCTACAAGACGCCGTCCATCGAGCCGGCCGCGCTGGAACCCGACAACGGCAACGGCTGGTACGACGCGGCAACCGGCACGCTGCACTTCGTGGTCGCTACCCAGTGCCCGTTCGAAGTGGCGCAGGAATGCGTGCACATGATCAAACCGTCGCGCTTCGGCCTGAAGCAGCTCAACGTGCACCCGGGCTACACCGTAGGTTACGGCTCCAAGGACAACAACATCTTCGTGTTCTATGCCGCAGTGGCCGCGTTGTATGGCGCCGGTGTGCCGATCCGCCTGGCTAACGACCGCTACGAGCAGTTCCAGAGCGGCATCAAGCGCCATGCCTTCGATATTCGCTATCAGCTAGCAGTGGACAAGAAGGACAACAGCTTCAAGATCTTCCGCGCCGACATGAGCTGCGACGGCGGTGGCCGCATCAACTACAGCCCGTCGGTGGCTGCGGTGGGCGCCACGGCGGCGCAGTCGATCTACTACATGCCGCAGAACGACCTGTCCGTCACCGCGTATCACTCGCGTGGCGTCGAGGCCGGCTCGATGCGTGGCTACGGCACCCTGCAGACCATGGCTGCCACCGAGATGATGGTCGACGAAGTGGCCGGGCGCCTGGGCGTCGATGCCATCGACCTGCGCCGCGCCAATGCGCTGAAGTCGGGCATGAAGAACACCCAGGGCGCAGTGCCCGCGGGTGCCCTGCGCCTGCACGAGATTCTCGACAAGGCCGCTGCCCATGAATGGTGGCGCAACCGTGATGCGCGCAAGCGCGAGATGGACGCCAAGGACCAGGACCACTGGTACGGTGTCGGTTTCGCCATCTGCCAGAAGGACTTCGGCACCGGTTCCGAAGCGCCGATGGCCAGCATCGAGTTCACTGCCGATGGCCGCATCAGCCTGCGCCACATCGGCACCGAGTTGGGCACTGGCATGTCGACCTCCCAGGCGCTGGTGGTAAGTGACTTCCTCGGCCGCTCGGCCGATGAGGTCAAGACCGCCGCCACCGAATGGCCGGAGTTGCAACTGACCACCAGCGGCAATCCGTACCTGATCAGCCAGGCCGAGCAGGACGCTGCGCTGCGCGACCCGCGCTGGGTCGGCAAGCTGGCATCGCCATCGTCGGCCACCAACTCGGCCTTCTACTTCAGCCACGCCACCCGTGAAGCGGCGCGTGTGCTGTTCAATCACGGCTTGTGGCCAGCCGCCATGGCCCTGTGGCGCCAAGGCCCGTTCGGTGGCCAGGCCAACCCGTTGGTGGTGCGCCGCGAGAACGCGGTGTGGGTCAACGGTGAGCTGACTGGCAACGGCCTGGCGCCGATTCCGTTCGCTGAACTGGCGAAGAAAGCCCACGAAATGGGCCTGGTCACCGGCGTCAGCGTGCACGGTTTCAACCGCTGGAGCTGGGCCGAGGCCGACTTCGTCATCGACGGCGTGCGCGAGCGCTTCCCGCTCGATGCCGTGGCCGTGAAATACGGCGACGGTGCGCCGAATGCCAAGAAAGCACAGATGACCAGCAACGGCTTCCACCTGCTCGACCGGCAGAACGCGGCCTACCCGGCCACCCAGCTGAACAACGCCATGGTCACTTACTACAGCCCGGTGGCGACCATCGTCGAAGTGAAGGTCAACAAGGGCAGCGGTGAAGTCCAGGTGCTCAACCACCACAGCTGGGTCGAGTGCGGCCGCGTGCTGGTGCCGGAACTGGTCAAAGGCCAGCTCGAAGGCGGTATCGCCATGGGCATCGGCCATGCGCTGACCGAAGAGATGCCGTTGCATGAAGGCGGCCCGGGGGAGGGCGACTGGAACTTCAACCGCTATCGCCTGCCGCGTGCCAAAGACGTGGCGGTGTGGAAGCAGACGTCCGAGATCCTCCCGCCGCTGTCGCCAACCGACCCGTCCAAGGGCATCGCCGAGGTGGTGATGATCCCGGTGGTCGGTGCCATCGGCAACGCCGTGGCCCATGCCATTGGCAAGCGCGTGCGCGACCTTCCGATTACTCCAGCCCGCATCAAGGAGGCCCTCAATGGCTAACCGTCCGCTTCAACTGACCCTCAACGGTCAACCTGTCGGTCCGGTCGAGGTCCCCGATGACCTGGCGATGATCGACTACCTGCACGAACACCAGAACCTCACCGGCTCGCGCCTGGGCTGCGGCCAGGGCATCTGCCACGCCTGCGTGGTGATCGTCGACAACCCCGATGGCACCAGCGAAGAAGTGCGCACCTGCATCACCGGCGCGCATTACTTTACCGGCAAGAAGGTCCGCACCATCGAGAGCCATGCCAAGCAGGACGAGGCCGGCAACTTCACGCTGAACCCGATCCAGCAGAAGTTCGTCGACCTGTTCGCCTTCCAGTGCAGCTACTGCGCACCCGGCTTCGTCAACGCCGCCACCGTGCTGGTAGAAAATGCCCAGCGCCAGCCTGTGAAGAAGAGCGAGCTGGAAGACCGCATCGAAGAGAGCCTGGGGCATCACATCTGCCGCTGCACTGGCTACGTGCGTTACTACGACGCTACCCGCACGGTCCTCAACGACCTCGGCCTGGTCAAGGAGGGTTGAGCATGGCGTTCGTTCGTTCCGGTCTGGCGCTGGCGCTCGGCCTTGTCGTATCGATGGCCGCCCAGGCGGATGACCAGGCGCTGGTCAAGCGCGGGGAATACCTCGCCCGCGCCGCCGACTGCATGGCCTGCCACACTGCCGAGGGCGGCGCGCCCTACGCGGGTGGCCTGCCTATCCATTCACCGTTCGGTACCATCTACGGCAGCAACATCACCCCGGACAAGCAGTACGGCATCGGCAACTACACGGCCGACGAGTTCTTCGCCGCCGTCACCGAAGGCAAGCGCAAGGACGGTGCCAACCTGTACCCGGCCATGCCTTACACCTCTTACCACCTGATCAGCCGGGAAGACTCCGATGCGATCCTGGCGTACCTGATGACCGTGCCGCCGATCAATCGCCCGGCGCCGGAGACCAAGCTCAGCTTCCCGTTCAACGTGCGCATGGGCCTGGCCGGCTGGAACATGCTGTACGGCAAGAGCGTGCAGCTGCAGCCCACGCAGGGCAAGAGCCCGGCCTGGCAGCGCGGCCAGTACATGGTCGAAGTCATGGGCCACTGCGGCGAGTGCCACACCCCGCGTAACCCGATTGGTGCCTTGCAGCAGGACCAGCGCCTGACCGGCGGCCTGCTCAACGGCTACCTGGCGCCGAGCCTGCTGGCCCAGGACCTGGCCGAGCGCGGCTGGACCCAGCCAGACCTCACCACCTTCCTCAAACACGGCATCAGTGCCCAGGGCAGCATGTTCAACGAGATGTTCCCGGTGGTGCACCACAGCACCCAGCACCTGGAAGACGCAGACCTGGCCGCCATGGCCACCTACCTGCTGGGCGACCAGCCGCCGGCGGCCAAGGTAATCGAGGAGGTGCCACTGGAGCAGTTGACCGACAGCGCCAAGCGCGGCCGCCAGCAGTACCTCAATGTCTGCGCCGGCTGCCACGGCGTCGATGGCGAGGGCAAGCCGCATATCGCCGTGGCCATGCAGGGCAACACGGTGCTGCGCCAGGGTGACTCGCGCAACCTGGTCAAGGCGATTGTCGACGGTATCCGCGAACAGCAGTTCACCGGCTTCGAGCGCATGCAGCCGATGCCAGGTTTCGCCGACAAGCTCAATGACCAGCAGATCACCGACATGGTCAATTACCTGCGTCAGGCCTGGGGTGGTTTGCCCGGTGACCTGAACGTGCAGCTGCTCGCCGAGCTGAAGGCGGAGTGACGCGTGCAGCATCTTGATCTGCAGGTCGTGCACCAGGCGTTGCAGTGGTCGTGTAACGGCCAGCGGGTATGGTTGTGCACGGTGCTCGCCACCTACGGCTCGGCGCCGCGTGCGCCGGGCTCGTTGCTGGCGGTGAACGACGGCGGGCAGTGGGTGGGCTCGCTGTCGGGCGGTTGCGTCGAGGAAGATTTCCTCGAGCGCGTCGCCCAGGGCGAATTCCCCGAGCCAGTGGCGCTCGTGCGCTATGGCGATGGCAGTGACCGGCGTTCGAGCATTCGCCTGCCCTGTGGCGGCGTGCTTGAGGTGCTGGTGGAAAACCTGCCGGCCGATTGCCAGGTGCAGGGGCACCTGCGTGAGCTGCACAGTGCGCTGCAGGGGCAGCGCCGCCTGCTGCGCGAGGTGAGCCTGCCGGATGGGGCTCGCCAGCTCAGCAACGACACCGCCCAGGGCCCGCGCGTCGAACGTGAAAGCAGCCGCGTTCGGCTGCGCGTCGGCGCTGCTCAGCGCCTGCTCTTGGCAGGCTATTCCAGCGTGGCGCAGTACTGCGCCGAGTTCGGCAAGGGCATGGGCTTTGAAGTCATCCTCTGTGACCCGCGTGACGAAGTGCTCGAAGGCGTGGAGCTCGAGGGCATCGAAGTACGCCGTGAACTGCCGTCGGAATTCATCGCCAACGGGGGTTGCCATGCCGACACCGCAGTGGTTGCATTGACCCATGATCCTAAAATCGATGACCTGGCCATGCTTGAAGCGGTGCGCACAGAGGCGTTCTACATTGGCGTGATGGGCTCGAAGGCCACTTCCGACAAGCGCCGCGAACGCCTGCAGCGGATCGGTGGCCTGGGTGACGACGAGCTGGCGCGTATCCACGCGCCAATCGGCCTCAACCTGGGCAGCAAGACCCCGGCGGAGATCGCATTGGCGGTGTTGGCCGATATCCTGCGGATGCGCAACGGCATCACCCGGGCGGCGCTGTGAAGGTCGTTGCGCTGGTGCTGGCGGCAGGTCGCAGCGTGCGCTTCGGTAGCGACAAGCGCCGCGCCACCCTGGCCGATGGGCGCAGCTTGCTGGTGCACAGCGTCGAGCGGGCTTGCTCGGTGTTCGGTGATGTACGGGTGGTGTTGCGCGAAGGTGAGCGGGCAGAGGACCTTGGGTTGCCTGCGGGTTGCCGGGTCATTGCCAGCCCGCAGGCCAGGCTGGGGATGGGGCGCAGCTTGGCGGCCGGTGTTGCATCGTTGGCCGACAGCGATGCACAGGCCGTGGCTATTCTGCTGGGCGACATGCCCTGGATCGAACCGGCAACGCTACGCCTACTGGCTGAAACGGCCACCGCCTCGACCATCGTGCTGCCACGGCATGCCGGTCAGCAGGGGCATCCGGTGCTGTTCGGCCGTGAATTCTGGCCGGAGATGGCGCAGTTGTCGGGTGATGAAGGGGCGCGTTCGTTGGTAAAAGGGCATCGGGAACGCTGTGTGGTGCTGGAATGTGAAGATTCTGGGGTGTTGCTGGATGTCGACACGCCAGAGGTGGCGTTGAAATAGCGGGTGCATGGCTTGAAGTTTTTGGCGCTCATGAGATCGAGCGCCGCCCGCGCGGCGCTTCGCGGGGCAAGCCCGCTCCCACTGTCTACCTTTGGCCAGTTATGCCTGTTACATCTTCACTGTCCGCCTTGGCGCTCGACCCGATATTGAGGCGGGCAGCTGTCCGATTCACTTGAATCTCAAACCATGCACCAAGGCTGGCAGTGGAGATGCAACTGACATAACTGGCCGAAGGTAGATAGTGGGAGCGGGCTTGCCCCGCGAAGCGCCGCGCGGGCGGCGCTCGATCTCATGAGCGCAAAACACCTGAAGCCATGCGCCTGGTTCCCCACCTCCCATTCCCCACAAAAAGGCCCATAATCCCCCCTTAATCCCCCCATAGTGCAATGCCAGCCACACCACTCCGGGAGCTCCAACCATGCACGTTCTGCTCTGCGAGGACGACGACCTGATCGCCAGCGGCATCTGCGCCGGCCTCACCGCCCAGGGCCTGACCGTCGACCGCGTGGCCAACGCCGCCAGCGCCCGGGCCATTCTCCAGGCCGCGCAGTTCGACGTGATGATCCTCGACCTGGGCCTGCCCGACGAAGACGGCCTCAAGCTGCTGCGCCGCCTGCGCCAGCAAGGCGTGGACCTACCAGTGCTGGTGCTGACGGCACGCGATGCGGTCACCGACCGGGTGGATGGCTTGCAGGCCGGCGCCGATGACTACCTGCTCAAACCTTTCGACCTGCGCGAGCTGGCCGCGCGCCTGCATACCCTGCTGCGCCGGGTGGCCGGGCGGGCGGTCAACGTGATCGAGCATGGGCCGCTGCGCTATGACCCCAGCAGCTGCGAAGCAAGCCTGGCCGGCCAACCCGTCGACCTGTCGCGCCGCGAGCAGGCCTTGCTCCAGGCGCTGCTGCAAAACCCCGGCCGTGTGCTCTCCAGCGAGCAGCTCAAGGACTGCGTGTACGGTTTCAGCGACGAAGTCGAAAGCAACGCCCTCAACGTGCACATCCACCACCTGCGCCGCAAGCTGGGCAACAGCATCGTCGAGACCGTGCGCGGCCTGGGTTACCGCCTTGGCCCGGCGCAGGCCCCGGAGGAAGCGGCATCATGAGCCTGCGTGTGCGCCTGAGCCTGATCCTCGGCAGTGCCTTCATCATCATCTGGGTGCTGGCCGCCGCGTGGATGCTACGCGACCTGCGCCAGCAAATGATGTTTTCCCTCGACCAGCGCCTGGTTGCCTCGGCGCGCATGGTTGCCGGGCTGATCGACCAGCTGCCGCAGCCGCTGGCCGCCAAGGGTGAAGATGCGCACTTTTCCGCTGACCAGTTCAGCGTGCCCGACGGTATGGCCTGCCAGGTGAGTTCGCTGCGGGGTGAAATCCTTGCCAGCAACCACAAGCACGATGGCGCCATGGACGATGAGCACAGCGGCTTCCGCGACCAGACCATCGACGGCGCGTCGTGGCGTACCTTCACCTACAACCATGGCGATGTGCGCATTACTACCGCCGACCGCCACATGGAACGCGAGGCGCTGAACCAGTCGATCCTGCTGGCCGCCTCGGCACCGGTGCTGATGGCCTTGCTCGGCAGCCTGGGGCTGGTGTGGATCGGCCTGGGCAAAGGCCTGGAGCCGCTCAACCGCATGCGCGATGCCCTGCGCAGGCGGCGTGCCGACAGCGTCGAGCCGTTGCAGGTGGCAGGCTTGCCCACTGAGCTGCAGCCGCTGCTGGATACCCAGAACCAGCTGTTCCTGCGTATCGCCCAGACCCTCGAGCGTGAACGCCGCCTGACTGACGACGCCGCCCACGAACTGCGCAGCCCGCTGACCGCGATCAAGACCCACCTGCAGGTGGCCCGCATGACCGACGGCGCAGTGCGCGAGCAGGCGCTGGAACATGCCGAGCAGGGCACCGACCGTATGCACCGCACGCTGGAGCAACTGCTGATGCTGGCGCGTGTCGAGGGCAGCTTGTCGTTCGAGGATGGCCTGCAGTGCAGCGCCGAGCAGGTCGCCCGTCAGGCGGTGCAGGATGCCGGTGGCGGTGACAACCGGCGCATCGTCGTGCGCCTGCCTGAGGACGCCACCCGCATCTACCTCGGCATGCCCGCACCTCTGGCAGTGGCGGCCTTGCGCAACCTGCTGGACAACGCCCTGCGCCATGGCGGTGACACCGAGGTGGAGCTGGACGTGCAGATGGCCGATGGGCAGGTGGGCTTCATGGTCCGCGACCATGGCCCAGGCATTGCCGCGGACGACCTGCAACACCTGACCGAGCGCTTCTGGCGCAATGGCCAGAGCGGTGGGTGCGGGTTGGGGCTGGCGATTGTCCAGGCGATCGTGCAGCGCTGTGCCGGCAGCCTGCGCTTCGACAGCCAGAGCGATGGTTTGCGGGTTGTGCTGCAAGTGCCGGCGCGATCGGGCGCTTGATCTTCTTAGCCTGTACCGGCCCCAGCGCCGGCAACGACCACAAAAAATCCCACAACAACCGCTAAATCCTCCCCGCAGCCAAGCGTTTTCCAAGCGACAACTACCCGCACATTCGCTTGCTTGCGAGGATTCACCCATGTCCACCGCTTCCAGCCTTGCCCAGGTCCCGCCGGCCAGCGCGCCGCAGCCACTTTACGAGTTCACCGACTCGCCCTTGCTGCAACGCCAGCAGCAACAGGAATCCAACGCCCGCAGCTACCCCCGGCGCATCCCGCTGGCGCTCAAGCGCGCCCGTGGCATTCATGTCGAAGATGTCGAAGGCCGCCAGTTCATCGACTGCCTGGCCGGTGCCGGTACCTTGGCCCTGGGCCACAACCACCCTGTGGTGATCGAGGCGATCCAGCGTGTGCTGGCCGATGAAATACCGCTGCACACCCTCGACCTGACCACGCCGGTCAAGGACCGCTTCGTCCAGGACCTGTTCGGCATCCTGCCCGAAGCGCTGCGCCGTGAAGCCAAGGTGCAGTTCTGCGGCCCCACCGGTACCGACGCCGTTGAAGCAGCGCTGAAACTGGTGCGCAGCGCCACCGGGCGCAGCACCGTGCTGGCCTTCCAGGGTGCCTATCACGGCATGAGCCAGGGCGCGCTGAGCCTGATGGGCAGCCATGGCCCCAAGCAGCCGCTGGGTGCGCTGCTGGGCAACGGTGTGCAGTTCATGCCATACCCCTACGATTACCGCTGCCCGTTCGGCCTGGGTGGCGAAGCCGGGATCAAGGCCAACCTGCATTACCTGGAAAACCTGCTGCTCGATCCGGAAAGCGGCGTGCCGTTGCCTGCAGCGGTGATACTGGAAGTGGTGCAAGGCGAGGGTGGCGTGGTGCCTGCCGATATCGAATGGCTCAAGGGTGTGCGCCGCATCACCGAACAGGCCGGTGTGGCGCTGATCGTCGATGAGATCCAGAGCGGCTTCGCCCGCACCGGGCGGATGTTCGCCTTCGAGCACGCCGGCATCGTGCCGGATGTAGTTACCCTGTCCAAAGCCATTGGTGGCAGCCTGCCGCTGGCGGTGGTGGTCTACCGCGACTGGCTCGACACCTGGAAGCCCGGCGCCCATGCCGGCACCTTCCGCGGCAACCAGATGGCCATGGCCGCAGGCTCTGCGGTCATCAACTACCTGGTCGAACACCGCCTGGCCGAGCATGCCGAGGCCATGGGCCAGCGCCTGCGTGGTCATTTGCAATCGTTGCAGAAAAACTATCCGCAGCTGGGTGATATCCGCGGCCGTGGCTTGATGCTCGGGGTGGAGCTGGTCGACCCGCACGGCCCGCGCGACGTGCTGGGCCACCCGCTGGCCAACCGTGAACTGGCACCCAAGGTGCAGCGGGAATGCCTCAAACGCGGCCTCATCCTCGAGCTGGGTGGGCGCCATGGCGCGGTGGTGCGCTTCCTGCCGCCGCTGATCATCACTGCGCCGCAGATCGATGACGTCGCGCAGCGTTTTGCCGAGGCGCTGGCCGCGGCAGTCTGACAATAACCGGGGGCGCGCAAGGCGGCCCCCGGTAACGCTACAGGTCAGTCGAACGTTCGCCCGACCCGCCAGTAGCCCATCAGCGTCAGGCACTCACGTTGCAGCCCGCGCTCCTTGATCAGGTGCCGACGGATATCCATCACCGCCGCCGATTCCCCGGCCACCCAGGCGTAGAACTCGCTGCGGGTGGTGCTGGAGCGGTCCCAGAGAATGCGCTTGTCGACATCCACGTCTTCCAGCCGTGCGCCCGGCGCAGCTTGCCCGCGCGGCAAATTGGCCAGCTCGCGCACGGCATGCTGCATGGCCTGGCCATGGTCGCACTGCAGCGTGTCACGCGGCAGCCAGTGCACACGGGTGGCCGGGCTGTGGTGCAGGGCTACGCAGTCGGCCTCAAGCGGCACCTCGATGAACGCTTCGACCGCAAGGTCGGGTTGTTCATCGGCCAGTTGTTCAAGGATGCCGGCGATGGCGGGCAATGCCGTTTCGTCCCCGGCCAGCAGCACGTTGCGCGCGCCCTGGGGCGGCTTCCATTCATACCCGCCGGGGTCGCCGGCATGGGCCTGGTTTGGCGCAAGCATCTGCAGCGGGTCGCCGACCCGGGCCGCGGTCGCCCAGGCCGATGCGGGGCCATTCACGCCATGCAGGACGAAGTCGACGTCTACTTCCATGGCTTCCGGGCGCAGGGCGCGGATGGTGTAGGTACGCATGGGCGGCCGCTGCTGGGGTGGCAGGGCGCTGTGCGCGGCTTTCCAGTGGGTACCGTCGGGCAGCACCGGTAGCGAGCCGTCAGGGGCAGGGAAAAACAGCTTTACCCGCTGGTCGGGCGCCAGGCTGTTCATGTCGGCCACGTCCGGGCCGGTGAATACCAGGCGGCTCAGTGAAGGTGAAAGGGTGATGCGCTGCTTGAGTTGCAGGTCGAACAGGCGATAGGGGGTGGTGACCGGCGTGTGGTCGCCAACCAGGCGGCGCAAGCCTTGCTGAATCGCCTGGGTGATGCGGGAAGGGTTGGACATGCGGAGGTCCTCTTTGCAGGGGCGGCTTTCTTGGTGGACGAGCCGCCGCCGCCGCAAATTACCGCCGCACGCTGCTCCGCTTACCAGCCGCGCCCGGAGTTGACCCAGAAGTTGACCGACAACGACGTCGACACCGACTCCACCTGGTGGAACCAGCCTTCGGGCAGGAACAACAGGTCGCCGGCTTCCAGCAGCACGCGCAGAAAGGTGACCGCGCGCGCGTCCGGGAAGCGTTGGTAATCCGGCGCGTCCGGGTTGAAGTCGCAGCCATCGAGCCCGCCCTTGGGGGCCGTGGACCAGGTGCCTAATGCTGGCCGGTGGTGGGGCGCGGCCAGGATGAACGATTTGTGCCCCCAGACCTGGGCGAACAGGTTGTCGCTGTCATCGCGGTGCAGGGGCGTGAGGGTGCCTTTGGGGCCGATCCAGATTCGCGGCGCGATGTACAGCGACCGGTCGAAGTACGGCGGATGCTGGATGAGCTCGAGCAACTGGGCCGGCACGATGTTGTTGCCCATGTAGGCGGGCGGTGCGCTTTGCTCGGTGGGTGGCGGCGGGTTGTCCAGCGAATTGATGAAGTCGGCCATGGAGGTGGAGCGGAAGTCGCGATCGGTCGAGAAGGTCTTCTTCACGTAGTCGCCATGGCGGGTAATGCCCTGTAGTTCGGCGAAGTGTTCCAGTGAGGCCTGGCGATCGAGGTTGAACAGCTTCCACTCGCGCAAGGCGTCACGGATCACCAGCGGCGTGCCGTTGGGCAGGTAGTCGCGGCGAAACCCCTCGACCGTCAGTTGCGCCGCAGCGATGCGCTGCACCTCGGTGAGCTGCGGCAGGCTCGCCGACACCTGTTCGCTATAGCGAGGTGGCGTGACGTAGCGCTGGTTCATTTCGGTCTTCTGCGCTGCACCGCCTCGGCGCGCCTGGTCGATGATCTGTGGCAGCAAGGTGGCCAGGCCAAGATTGCCGCCGATCTTCAGCTGCCCGCTGGCGAACAGCTCTTCGACGTTGGCGCTGCCGGCCATGATCCCGAGCAGGTCCTGCTGGCTGACCTCGATGGTCACGTCCGGCGCGGCATGCCGGCCAGGCTCGGCATGGGCCTTGTCGCCGGCTTCGCACCAGTAGGCCTGCTGCGGGCCGAACACGAATTGGAAGATACCTTTAACGCCGACGGCAGCGGCATTGGCGAACAGTTTCGCCAGCGAGGTTTGCAGATCCATGGCAAGGCCTCTTCATAGGGGGATGGATGTGAGAAGTGAACGAAGGGCCGTGCGTGGAATTTAGCGCGCCGTTGGCAGGCCCTGATGCCGCGCCCAGGGTGTTGCGCACGCTTAATTTTTTGCAGGTTGTATCCGTTTCGTAGGGATAGCCGGGCACTGCCCGTGGTACCTCACTCGTACGGAAGCAATCTGATGAATGCCGAAAAGTCCCTGCAACTGGCCCGCCGTTTCATCGAACTGCCGCTGGAAAAGCGCCGCCTGTTCCTTGATGGCCTGGCCAGAGAGGGCATCGACTTTTCCCAGTTCCCTATCCCTGCGGGCGTGGCGGCCGAGGACCGCCTGGCGCCTTCCTACGCCCAGCAACGCATGTGGGTGCTCTGGCAGCTCGACCCAGAGGGTGGCGCCTACAACCTGCCGGGTGCGGTAAGGCTCAAGGGCAAGCTGGACGAGCCGGCCCTGCAGCAGGCATTCGTGACGTTGCTTGACCGCCACCAGAGCCTGGCTTGTGTGTTTGAGCAGCAAGCTGATGAAAGCCTGGCGCAAGTGCTGCGCCCCGCCGAGCCGCAGGTGCAGCGCCTGGACCTGAGCGCGTTCGCCGAGGAAGCCCGCGAGGCCCGGGTACAGGCTGAAGTGGAGGCCGAATCGCTGCGCCCGTTCGACCTGGAGCACGGGCCGCTGCTGCGCATTCGCCTGTTGCACCTGGCGGAGCAGGAGCACGTGCTGCTGCTCACCTTGCACCATATCGTCTCCGATGGCTGGTCGATGAACGTGCTGATCGACGAGTTCAGCCGCTGCTACGACGCGTTCGCCGCGGGCGAACAGCCACGCCTGCCGGCGTTGCCGATCCAGTACGTCGATTACGCCTTGTGGCAGCGCCGCTGGCTGGAAGCCGGTGAGCTGGAGCGCCAGCTGGCCTACTGGCAGGCCACGCTGGGTGACGAGCAGCCCGTGCTGGAGCTGCCGCTTGACCATGCGCGGCCTGCCACCCCGAGCTTTCGCGGCAACCGCCTTGAGTTCGCTGTCGATGCCGCCCTGGCCGAACAGCTGCGCAGCTTTGCCCGCCAGCACAACCTGACGTTGTTCATGCTGCTGTTGGCGGGGTTCGGCCTGTTGCTGCAGCGCCACACCGGCCAGGCCGACCTGCGCATCGGCAGCCCGGTGGCCAACCGCAACCGCAGCGAAATCGAGGGGCTGATCGGCCTGTTCGTCAATACCCAGGTGTTGCGCCTGCAACCGGATGCCCAAGCCGATGTACTCGATTATCTGCAGGCCGTGCGCCAGACCGTGCTCGGTGCCCAGGCACACCAGGACTTGCCGTTCGAGCGCCTGGTCGATGCGCTGAAGGTCGAACGCAGCCTGGCGCACGCGCCGCTGTTCCAGGTGATGTACAACCATCAGCCGCAGGTGGCCGACCTGGCCGCAGTCACCCTGAGCTCGGGGCTGGAGCTGTGCCCCCTGCAATGGCGCAGCCGCACCACCCAGTTCGACCTGAGCCTGGACACCTATGAGAAGGGCGGGGTGCTGCATGCCGCCTTCACGTACGCCTGCGACCTGTTCGACGCGGCCACCGTGCAGCGCATGGCCGAGCATTGGCAGACCCTGCTGCGCGCCCTGGTCGCGCAGCCACAAGCTGCCCTGTGGCAGCTGCCGATGCTCGACCAGGCGACCCTGCGCACGGTACTGCACGACTGGAACGCAACCGCCACGGATTATCCGCTGCACACCGCCGTGCACCAGCTGATCGAAGACCAGGTGCAGCGCACGCCGCAGGCACCGGCGCTGGTGTTCGGCGATACGGCACTGAGCTACGCCGAGCTGGATGCGCAGGCCAATCGCCTGGCCCATTACCTGCGCGCGCAGGGCGCCGGCGCCGACCGGCTGGTCGGCATCAGCGTGCAGCGCAGCGTCGAAATGGTGGTAGGCCTGCTGGCCACCCTCAAGGCCGGCGCCGCCTATGTGCCGCTGGACCCGGAATACCCTGCAGAGCGCCTGGCCTACATGATCGAGGACAGCGGCATCGCGCTGCTGCTCACCCAGCAGGCGTTGCTGGAAACCCTGCCGGTGCCGGCGGGCGTGCGCTGCGTGGCCCTCGACCAGTTGGCGCTGGACGCACTGCCGGCCACGGCGCTGAACCTGCCGGTGGTGGCCAGCCAGCTGGCCTACGTGATTTACACCTCCGGTTCAACCGGCCGCCCGAAAGGCGCGGGCAACAGCCATGCAGCCCTGACCAACCGGCTGTGCTGGATGCAGCAGGCCTATGGCCTGGATGGCAGCGACACGGTGCTGCAGAAGACCCCGTTCAGTTTCGACGTGTCGGTGTGGGAGTTCTTCTGGCCACTGATGACCGGCGCCCGCCTGGCGGTGGCGGCACCGGGCGAGCATCGTGACCCGGCGCGGCTGATCGCGACCCTGCAGCGCCATCAGGTGAGTACCCTGCATTTCGTCCCATCAATGCTCCAGGCCTTCATCCATGAGCCTGGCGTCGAGGCCTGCGCCAGCCTGCGGCGTATCGTCTGCAGTGGCGAGGCGCTGCCGGTGGATGCCCAGCAGCAAGTGTTCGCCAAGCTGCCGCAGGCAGGCCTGTACAACTTGTACGGCCCTACCGAGGCGGCCATCGACGTCACCCACTGGACCTGCGCCGAAGAGGGCCGCGACAGCGTGCCGATTGGCCTGCCCATCGCCAACCTGCGCACCTATGTGCTGGATGCCGGGCTGGAACCGGTCGCGCCCGGCGTGGCCGGCGAACTGTACCTGGGCGGTGTCGGCCTGGCCCGCGGTTACCATCGCCGCCCGGGGCTGACGGCCGAGCGCTTCGTCGCCGACCCGTTCGCCAGCGGCGAGCGCCTGTACCGCACCGGCGACCGTGTGCGCCAGCGCGGCGACGGCGTCATCGAATACCTGGGGCGCTTCGACCATCAAGTTAAGATCCGCGGTCTGCGCATCGAACTGGGCGAAATCGAAGCACGCCTGGCCCAGCATCCGAGTGTTCGCGAGGCGGTGGTGCTGGCCGTTGATGGCAAGCAGCTGGTTGCTTACCTGGTGCTCAACCAGCAGGACCAAGGCTGGCAGCAGGTGCTCAAGGACTGGCTGCTGCAGGCCCTGCCCGAGTTCATGGTGCCCACCCATCTGCTGCCACTGGCCAGCCTGCCGCTGACACCCAACGGCAAGCTCGACCGCAAAGCCCTGCCGCAACCGCAGGCCAGCGCCCGCGGCGCCCATGTCGCACCAGGCAATGAAACCCAGCGCACCCTGGCCGACATCTGGTGCGCCGTACTCGGGGTGGAAAAGGTCGGCATCGACGACAACTTCTTCGAGCTGGGCGGCGATTCGATCATCGCCATCCAGGTGGTCAGCCGCGCCCGTCGCCAAGGCCTGCAGTTCAGCCCGCGTGATCTGTTCCAGTACCAGACCGTGCGCAGCCTGGCGGGCGCGGCGGGGCAGGCGGTGCAGGTCGAGGCGCAGCAGGGCCAGGTGCAGGGTGCGGCGCTGCTGAGCCCGATTCAATTGCAGTTCTTTGCCCAGGCCATGCCTGTGCGCGGCCACTGGAACCAGTCGCTGCTGTTGACCCCGCGCCAGGCGTTGGTGCCTGAGCGCCTGGCGGCGGCCGTGGCGCAGTTGCTGCGTCAGCACGACGCCCTGAACCTGCGTTTCAGTGAACGGGACGGCGACTGGCAGGCGTGGCATGCCGAAGGTGAGCAGGGGTTGCCGTTCGCCCAGCACCAAGTCGCCGATGAGCACGCACTGGCCGAGCTGTGCGAGGCCACCCAGCGCAGCCTCGACCTGGCCAACGGGCCGCTGCTGCGCGCCGCCCTGGTCCAGTTGGCGGATGGCAGCCAGCGCCTGTTGCTGGTGATCCACCACCTGGTGGTCGATGGCGTATCCTGGCGGGTACTGCTCGAAGACCTGCAACAGGCTTACCAGCAAGCCCCATTACCGGCCAAGACCAGCGCCTGGCAGGCCTGGGCGGCGCGGCTGCCGGGATTGGCCGAGCGCCACGCCGACGAGCTTGACTACTGGTGCGCGCAGACCGTGGCCGCCGAGCTGCCCTGCGACAACCCGCAAGGGCTGGCGAGCAACCGCCAGGGCCGCAAGCTTGAAGCCCGATTTGACGCAGCCTTCACCCGCCAGCTGTTGCAGGAGGCCCCGGCGGCCTACCGCACCCAGGCCAACGACCTGCTGCTGACCGCCCTGGCCCAGGCCGTGGCCGACTGGAGCGGCCAGGCCGAGGTGCTGGTGCAACTGGAGGGGCATGGCCGCGAAGAGGTGTTCGAGGACATCGACCTGTCGCGCACGGTGGGCTGGTTCACTACGCTGTTCCCGGTCCGCCTGACCCCGACACAGGCGCCGGGCAGCGCCATAAAGGCCATCAAGGAACAGCTGCGCAGCGTGCCGAACAAGGGCCTCGGCCACGGCCTGCTGCAACAGCTCGGCACCCCGGCGCAGCGCCAGGCCCTCGCCGCGCTGGCAACGCCACGCATCACCTTCAACTACCTGGGGCAGTTCGACCGCCAGTTCGACGACCAGGCCCTGTGGATCCCAGCCGTCGAGAGCAGCGGCCTGGCCCAGGATACCGATGCGCCGCTGGCCAACTGGTTGACCGTCGAAGGTCAGGTTTATGGTGGTGAGCTGGCGCTTCAGTTCGGTTTTAGTAGCCAGATGTATCAGCAGGCGACCATTGCCGAACTGCTGGCGCGCTTCAAGGCCCGCCTGAGCGAGCTGGTAGCTCACTGCTGCGCCCTGCAAGTGCCACAGGCCACTCCATCGGACTTCCCGCTCGCCGGCCTGGACCAGGCGGGGCTCGATGCGCTACCGCTGGGCTGTGCCGGGCTTGACGACTTGTTGCCACTGGCGCCGATGCAGCAAGGGCTTCTGTACCACAGCTTGCTCGGACAACAGAGCGCTAGCTATATCAACCAGATGCGTCTGGCGATCGAGGGCCTGGAGCCTGAACGTTTTCGTGATGCCTGGCAGGCCACCCTGCAGGCCCATCCCATGCTGCGTAGCGGGTTCGCCTGGGACGGTGAGTTGCAACAGCCGTTGCAGCGCGTGCAGCGCCAGGCGAGCCTGCCGTTCAGTTGTCTGGACTGGCGTGCCCGGACAGACCACCAGAAGGCGCTCGAGGCGTTGGCCCTCGAAGAGCGCGAACGTGGCTTCGACCTGCGCCAGGCGCCGTTGCTGCGCGTGGTGCTGGTGCGCCTCGGCCAGGCGCAGTGGGAGATGATCTACACCCACCATCATCTGTTGATGGACGGCTGGAGCAACGGCCTGCTGCTGGCGGAGGTGCTGCGTCGTTATAGTGGCCTGGCGGTGGCCGCGCCGGTTTCCAGCCAGCGTGATTACATTGCCTGGTTGCAGGCACAGGATGCAGTGGCCAGCGAAGCATTCTGGCGAGAGCGCCTGGCGTGCCTCGAAGCACCCACACTGCTGGCTAGCCAGTTGGCGGGCGGGGGTCAGGCTGGGCAGCGTGCGGATCTGCACCTGTCGCTCGATGCACAGCAGGTTGCCCGGCTGGAGGCTTTTGCCAAAGCCCGCAAGGTCACCTTCAACACCTTGGTGCAAGCCGCCTGGCTGCTCTTGCTGCAGCGCTATACCGGGCAGGCTTCGCCATGCTTCGGTGCCACCGTCGCCGGTCGCCCGTCCGCGCTGCCGGGGGCCGAGCAGCAGATTGGCTTGTTCATCAATACGTTGCCGGTGATCGCCTCGGCACCGCCGCAGGCTTCACTGGGGCAGTGGCTGGAGCACGTCCAGGTGCAGAACCTGGCCCTGCGCGAGCACGAACACACGCCGCTGGCCGACATCCAGCGTTGGGCCGGGCATGCCGGTGACGCCCTGTTCGATACCTTGCTGGTGTTCGAGAACTACCCGGTAGAACAGGTGCTCGAACAGGCGGCCGCCGAGGGGCTGCGGTTCGGCGAGGTGCGCAACCTGGAGCAGACCCATTATTCGCTGACCTTGATGCTGACCCTTGGGAGTACGCTGGCACTGCACTTCAACTACGACCGTGGCCAGATTGCCGACGCGCAATTGGCTCGCGTCGCCGAACACCTGATCAACCTTCTGCTGCAATTGCCGGCGCAGGCCGACAGGCCGCTTGCCGAGCTGTCGATGCTTGGCGCCGACGAATGCCAGCACCTGTTGGTGGATTGGAATGACGATCAGCCTGGCCTGGCGGATGCACGTTGCATTCACGAGATGATCGAGCAGCGTGTGCGCACGCAGGGTGATGCGCTGGCGCTGATCGCCGGCACGCAACGCCTGAGCTACGCGCAACTCGATCGCCAGGCCAATCAGGTCGCCCATTGCCTGATCGAGCTGGGGGTAGGGCCAGAGGTGCGAGTTGGCGTGGCACTGCGCCGCGATGCGCAACTGCCGGTCGCCCTGCTGGGCGTACTGAAGGCCGGGGGTGCGTACGTTCCGTTGGACCCGGACTACCCGGCCGAACGGGTCGCCTACATGCTTGAAGACAGCCAGGCCAGCGTGTTGCTGACCGAGGACGGGGTACTCACACAGTTGCACGGCAGTTTACCCACCGTCCGAATGGGGCAGTTGGCCGATTACCCACAGCACTCTCCGTGCACGCAGGTCACTGCGGGCAATCTTGCCTACGTGATCTATACCTCTGGCTCCACCGGCCGGCCCAAAGGTGTGGCCATTACTCACCGCAACGTGCAGGCGCTGGTCGAGTGGACCGCTCAGGTCTTCAGTCCGCAGGACTTGCAAGGCGTGCTGGCATCGACCTCGGTGTGCTTCGACCTGTCGGTGTGGGAGCTGTTCGTGACCCTGGCCCTGGGCGGTCAGGTGATTCTTGCGCGCAATGCCCTGGAGCTCCCGCAGCTTCCTGCCCGTGAGCACGTGCGGCTGATCAACAGCGTGCCTTCGGCGGTCGCCGCGCTGGCCCGTGCGGGGCAGATTCCTGACAGCGTGCAAATCGTCAACCTGGCGGGTGAGCCACTCAAGCAGGCGCTTGTCGACACCCTGTATGCCAGTGGTTCGATCAAGCACGTCAACGACCTGTACGGGCCCTCGGAAGACACCACCTATTCCACCTGGGTGCGCCGCAGCGCCAACGGCCAGGCCAGCATCGGCCGGCCACTGAGCAACAGCAGCGGTTTCGTGCTTGACGACCTGCTGCAGCCAGTGCCCGGCGGACTTCGCGGCGAGCTCTATCTGGGCGGCGCCGGCGTCACCCGAGGCTACCTGTTGCGCCCGGGGTTGACTGCCGAGCGTTTCGTGCCCGACCCGTTCGGCAGCGCGGGCGGGCGCCTGTACCGTACCGGCGACCTGGTGCGCCTGGGCGCACAGGACAACCTTGAATACCTGGGTCGAGTCGACCATCAGGTGAAAATCCGCGGCCTGCGTATCGAACTGGGCGAGATCGAAGCACAGTTGCTGGCTTTGGCCGGGGTTCGCGAGGCCGTTGTGCTGGCCAGCAATGAGCAACTGGTGGCCTACCTGGTCGGCGACGAACAGCTCGCCGCCGCCGATAGCGTGCGTGAACAGCTGCGCCGGGTGTTGCCGGAATACATGGTCCCAGCGCAGGTGGTCAGGCTTGAACAGCTACCGCTCACACCCAACGGCAAACTTGATCGCAAGGCGTTGCCGACTGTGGCAAACGCCCCCCGCAAAGCCCTTTACAGAGCACCGCAATCGAGCCTGGAACAACAGCTGGCGGCGCTGTGGTGCGATGTCCTGCAGCTTGAGCGGGCAGGGCTGGACGATGACTTTTTCGAACTCGGTGGCCACTCGCTGCAACTGGTGATGATGCAGACGCGGGTGCGCGGCCTGCTGGGTATCGACGTGACCCTCAAGCAACTGCAGGGGCTGCGCACGCTCGGTGATCTGGCTACCTATCTACAACAGATGCAGTCCGAGCAAGGACAAGATCTGGAGCTCGAGCTGATTTTCGGCGCGCTCGACGAACTGGAGGAAGACAATGCTTAAGCAAGGTGGCGCACGCCCGGAACAACTGGTCGCCCGGATCAGGGCGCTGAGCGGCGACAAGCGCCGGCAATTGTTTGCGCGTCTGCGAGACATGGGCGTCAACGTCGCGCACTTGCCCATCGTGCCGGCCCAGGACAGTGGCCCGGCACCGTTGTCCTATGCCCAGCAGCGCCAGCACTTCCTCTGGCAGCTTGACCCGCAGGGTTGTGCGTACAACATCCCGGTGGCACTACGCCTGCGCGGCGCGCTCGACATCGATGCGCTGCGCCAGGCCCTTGAAGCGCTGGTCGAACGCCAGGCGAGCCTGCGCACCCGTTTCGTCGAAGCGCAGGGTGAGGTTTACCAGGTTGTGGACGATGCGTCGGGCGCAGTCCCCCTGTCGATTGACACTTCGCCAGTTTTCGCTCACTTGCGGGATAGGCACATCCAGACGCTCGTCGAAACGGAATTGCGCACGCCGTTCGACCTGGCCAACGAACCGCTGTGGCGTGTGCGACTGGTGGGCTTGGCTGAAGACGACTTCGTACTGTTGATGACGCTGCATCACGCGATCAGTGATGGGTGGTCGATGGGCGTGGTGGTCGATGAACTGCTGGCCTGTTATAGCGCGGCAGCGCAGGGACAGGCAACCGGCCTGGCAGCGTTGTCGATCCAGTACCACGACTATGCACGCTGGCAACGCGAATGGATGGAATCGGGCGAACTGCAGCGGCAGTTGGACTACTGGACCACCACGCTTGGCGAACTGCCACCGGTGCTGGCGCTGCCCACCGACCATCCGCGGCCACAGCATCAAAGCCTGCGTGGCGCGCGGCTGGCATTGCCGCTGCCGCCGATGCTGAGCGAAGCCTTGCATGCACTTGCCCAGCGCCAGGGCGCTACGGTGTTCATGCTGCTTCTGGCGTCGTTCGCCGTAGTGCTGCAACGTTGCAGCGGCCAGCACGACCTGCGCATCGGCGTGCCCAATGCCAATCGAAACCGCAGCGAGACCGAGCGCCTGGTAGGCCTGTTCGTCAACACTCAGGTACTGCGTCTGCAGGTCGATGACAGCCTGCCATTCGCACAGTGGTTGCACCAGGTCGAGCAGACGGTCAATGACGCTCAGGCCCACAGCGAGTTGCCGTTCGAACAGCTGGTAGAGGCCCTGCAGCCCGAGCGCAGCCTGGGGCATAACCCGCTGTTCCAGGTCATGCACAACCACCAGGTGAGCAAAGGGCAGACGCTGAAGGCCAGCCTGGGTGGCTTGCAGATCGAAGGCCTGCCGCTGGAAGCCCAGACCGCTCAGCTTGACCTGACCCTGGAAACCCAGGATACCCCGGATGGCCTGTGTGCCAGCCTGGTCTATGCCACCGACCTGTTCAAGCCACAGACGGTGGCAAACCTGGGCCGCCACTGGCTGAACCTGCTGCAGTCCATTGTCTGCGCGCCGGAGACCCGAATCGGCGAACTGCCGATGCTGGACAACGACGAGCGCGTGCTGCTCGAGCAGTTCAACGCCACCACCACCCCCTACGACCTGACCCAGACCGTGCACGGCCTGTTCGAGCAGCAGGTGCAGGCCAACCCCGATGCGCCTGCCTTGCTGTTCGGCGAACAGCAACTGAGCTACGCCGAGCTCAACGCCCGGGCCAACCGCCTGGCGCACCGGCTGATCGCCGCCGGCGTAGGCGAAGACGTGCTGGTGGGCGTGGCTGCCGAGCGCAGCCTGGAACTGGTGGTGGGCCTGCTGGCGGTGCTCAAGGCCGGTGGCGCCTACGTGCCGCTGGACCCGGACTACCCGGCCGAACGCCTGGCCTACCTGTTCGAAGACAGTGGCGTCAGCCTGCTGCTGACCCAGCCACACCTGGC